>NZ_JAPZSY010000017.1 GCF_027532025.1 Inhella sp.
CCTGGGGCTGGCGCTGCCAGCCCTTTTTCTCACCGGAGGCTTGGTCGCGAGCCCCCGACTCACTTGGAGTGAACCATGAACTTCGTCGCTTTTGAGCGCAAATTGCAAGGCACTGGTGCGAGCCGCCGCCTGCGCATCTCGGGCAAGGTCCCCGGCATCGTCTTCGGTGCGGGCGAGCCCACCATGATCGAACTCGATCACAACGCCCTGTTCTTCGCCTTGAAGAAGGAAGCCTTCCACAGCTCCATCCTCGACATGGAGCTGAACGGCCAAGCCGTCAAGGTGCTGCTGCGCGACGTGCAATACCACCCCTGGAAGCCTCAAGTCCTGCACGTGGACTTCCAGCGCGTGGACAACACCACCAAGATCACCAAGAAGGTGCCGCTGCACTACATCGGCGAAGCCGAATCGCCGGCCGTCAAGACCGACAAGTGCACCGTAACCCACGTCGTCACCGAGTTGGAAATCAGCTGCCTGGCCGTGGAACTGCCCGAGTTCATCGAAGTGAACCTGGCCAACCTGACCAAGGGCCACAGCGTGCACGTGAACGACATCGTCCTGCCCAAGGGCGTGAAGGTCGTGACCCACGGCAAGCCGAACCCGGTGATCGCCACCCCGGTGGAACCCAAGGTCGAAGAGATCGTGGTGGCCGCCGCCCCGGCCCCGGCCAAAGGCAAGGACGCCAAGAAGAAGAAGTGATGCCTTGGACCCATTGCGGTCCGCGCAACACCCAAAGCCTCGCCTCGGCGGGGCTTTGTCGTTTCGGGGATCAGTCGGTGACGGTGACCGAGCGCGCCCGCTCGACGTACTGCGCGCCGGCTGCCGCCGCGTTGTCGGGGCAGGTGCCGCTGCTGCCGTTGCAGGCCACGGCTTGCAGGCGGTAAAGGCGCACGGTGCGCGTCACCCCAGGGCTGATCTCGCCCTCCTCGTAGCTTTGGCCGCTGCAACTGACCGTGACGCGCATGCCCGTGTCGGCGCGCAGGTCCAGGGTTTGGGTTTGCGTGGCGGTGCAGCCCGCCCAGCCCCCTTTGAGCACCTGAAAGAGGCCCCAATCGATGCCGGCCCGGGCGGCGGATTGCGCACGCGCGGCCTGCACGTCCTGCGACAAGCTGGCCTGGCTGCCGCTGCTGAAGCGCACCACGGTGGCCGCCAACACGGCCAGCAGGACGAGCACGACGACGGCGCCGATCGCGCCGAAGCCCCGTTGCGGCGTTGGCTTCATGGCACGTTGCTCGTCATGGCGCTGTATTGCAGGCTGGCGCGCTCGCCGTTGCGCATCAGCTCGAGGCGCAGGCTCATGACGCCGAATTCGCTGAGCGATCGCTGGTCGAACACGAAGCTGCAGGCCGCCACCCGCGTGGCGATGACGGCACCCACGGAGGTGGGACAGGCTGTGGGGTAGGCGGCGTTGAAGCCATAACCGGTGATGCGCGTGAGCGTGCCAGTGCCCTCGCCGTTGCTGACCCCCGCGCCACTGCAGCGGTAGAACACCGCCGGCTCGGATGCCGGCACGACAAAAAAGCGACCGCCGCCATAACCGACCGGGAACTGGATGGCGTTCACACTGAAGCGCTGCTGGCCGTAAACGGCCGAGGGCGGCGCGGCAATGGCCGTGATGGCGCTGCGGTTGCTGCCCTGGTAGGCCTCGTTGCTGCTTTGGTTGCCGACCACGACCCAGTCGCCCACGGCGGCAGCGCCGTTCAGGTCGCCCAGCACGTCGAAGGCCGAGGTGACGGTGCTGGTGTCGAGCACGGCCGACAAGTCCGGGCTTTGGCTCGGCGCCCCGGCCATGCGGTAGCGGCCGCCACCGCGCGTGGGGATGAGTTCAAAGCATTGGTCGCCGGGCGTGCGAATGGAATTGGGCAGGGCCAGGCGCACGTCGCAGGCCATGGCCTGCAAGGCGGCGTGCGCCGCCGCCTGCATCTCGCTGCGGCCACGCTGCGCGCTGTAACTGTCGATGGCCGGACGCACGAACACGGTGAGCACGCCAGCCAGCACGCCGGTGATGACGATCACCAACACCAGCTCCACCAAGCTGAAGCCACGTTGGGCGGGGCGCCAGGTCATCATGGGATGGCGTAGCCGGTGCGCCAGCCCACGAGGCTGAGGGAGTCGGAGCGGCTGCTGGCCGTGACGACGATGCGCCGCGCTTGGGCCACACCGCCCAAGGTGGTCGCTTGAACGCTGACGCTGACCGAATAGCCGGCCAAGGCGGCCACCTCGGCGCCGTCCACGGTGCAGATGCGGCCACTGGTGGCATAGCCGTTGTAGTCGTCCAAGTCGTTGAAGGCGCTGCGCTCGCAGCCCGCGCCGCCGCCGCCAGGCACGGCCGCGAAGGGGCGACTCTGAACCTCTTCCATCAGGCCTTCGGCCAGGGCCAGCAATTGGCGTTGGACCAAGGCATCGCCCGAGGCGCGTGTCGTGGTGGAGAAGGCCACCAGCACGCCGGCCAAGCCGATGCCGATGACGACGATGGCGATGACCAATTCCACCAACGTGAAGCCGCGCTCATTCGACATGGCCGCTGGCTCCGTAGACGGTGATGGCGGCCACATCGGTGGCCGAAATGGTGAAGGTGGCGGTGCTGGCACCGGCCCCATCGCTGGTGACTCGGCCATCGGGCTGGAAGAACAAGGGGCCAGCGGGGCTCACGGTCACCGTGGTGCCGGCGGCGGGCGCCGTGTCGTCCCACGTCGTTTGCCCGTCCGGGCCGCGCAAGGCCGCGTCGCAGGTCGTGGCCGGGTTGGCGCTGGCGACCTGAAGCGTCAGCCGGTTACCACCCAAGCTGGCACAAACTAGGCGACGGTGGCCAGTGGCGGTGGACTGCGCCAGCCGCAAACCCGCCACCACCTGCTCGCGCCAGCCTTGGCTGCGAAACGCATCGATGACCCCCAAGCGCGGCAGGGCCACCACCGCGAGGATGCTGATGAGGATGAGCACGGCCACCAGCTCCACGATGGTGAAGCCTCGCGGCCGCTCAGTACAGCTGGCGTTCATGCACACGGCGTTGGCTTTCCACGGTGGCTGCGCCAAAGCTGGCGCGAGCGCTGGGGTCGCTGCTCCAGGCCCCGCTGCAGGCCAGGCCCACACCCGCGCTGCCCCAACGGCTGCGCAGCCATGCGCGGCTTGCGCCGGTGGTGGCGGGGCGAGGGCTGCTCAGGCAGGCTTGGTCGGCGGTGCTGTCGCCCAAGTTCAGGGCCACCCCCACGGTGCCGGCCCCCGCAGCGGGCGTGGGGGCGCTGAGCCTCACCCAGCCGATGCCGGTGGCATTGCTCAGGCTGACGCCCGCCACCGTGGTCGTCCAAGTCGGCGTGCCCGGGCTGAGGGCCGCGTAGGGACCCAAGGCCACTTGACTGGCGGCCAGGCTGGTGCAGGTGTCGGCGGTCTCGAGCACCCAGGCCTTGCCGCTCCAGGTCTCCAAACGCACGGGCAGGTCCAGGGTGCGCGCCGATGAGCCCACGGCCGATTGCAGCGCGAGGCGTCCGCTCTTGACGAGCAGCACCGGCTCGGCCTCGGGCGCGGCCGAGCTGACCCCCAACGCGTCGGTGGCTCGCAGCCGCAAACTGGGCACTGGGCCGGCTTCTTTGGCGGAGAGCACGGGCGCCACATCCGTGACGGTGGCCACGCCAGCCGCAAAGCGCGAGGCGGCGACAGTGCCAGGGGTCAGGCTCAATCCCGTGAAGGCATTGGCGTCGCTGAGCGTCACGTCGCGCGCCCAGGTACCGGCGTGGTTGACCGTCGTGGCGTTCAAGGCGTTGCGGGCGGTGACGGTCACGCTGCCGAAGGGCTGGCCGGCATAGGTGAAGGCCGACCCGCAACCGGCACTGGCGTCCACCCGGTAATGGCGCGCCCGGAAGGGGCCGACGCCCACCAAGGTGCCGGTGACGTTCAAGCCCGATCCCAGGTAATTGGTGGCGGTGACGGCCAGATTGCCCTGGCCCACCTCGCTCCAGACGAGGTTGCTGGCGTCGGCCACACCCGAGGTGGCATTGGCGCTGCCGGTGAACGTGCCATCCACGGTGCCGGCACCCAAGGGAGCGGTACGCGTCCAGCTCCAAGCCAGGGTCGAACGCTCGCTCCCGCCTTCGTTGCCAAACGCCGCGGTCGTGGCGCCCGCGCTGTTGCGCGCGGTGGCACGCGCCGCGAAGGCCTGCCCCGCAACCAAGGCCACGGCATCGGTCCGCTGCACGGAAAAGTCTTGAGGCACAGCGACGAACTGGGTGCTGCCGTTCAGCAGCAGCCCTGTGTTGTTGTCGGCGCTCGATCCAGCGTACGAGGCGGTGAGCGTGATGCGGCCTGCATCGGCGTACTGGAGGTTGGGGGTGGCACGGCCTTGGCCGTCGAAACTCAAGGCCAAGGCGCGGCTGCCACAGCTGGCATTGGCCACGTTGCTGGCGTTCAGGGCTTGACCGGCCACACGCACGGAGACCGTTCCCGTGCTGGGGTTGGCGTAAGCGCAACCCAAGGTGACGGTGCGGGTGACGTTGGCAAACGCCGGCGTGCAGGCCAAGCTGTTGTCGCTTTGGCGCACGGCGCTCAGGGTCAATGTGCTGGTGGTTTCGCTCCGATGCGCCGGCACGCTCACCAAGAAACCGGCACTGGCCGCCGTGAGCGTGCAAGCTGGGGCGCCGAAGTCGCAGGTGGACGCGTTCACCGCCGGCGGTGAGTTGGCCGTGGCCCCGATCACCGCCGAGCCGACCTGCGTGACTTGCACGGGCACCGCGATGCTGCTGCTGCCCGGCGGGATGCTCACCACATTGCCCGACGGCCACACGACGCTGGGCGTGCCCGTGGCCGACAAGGTGAAGGTCACCCCACCGTCGAACGGAACGAGGCAAGCCGCGTCGCTGCAGGCCCGCACCGTGAGCGTGGTGGGCGTGCACGTCAAAGCGCTGCCATTGGGGTGCTGGATTTGCAGGCGGTTGACCGGTGACACGCACAGGCGGGTGTCGGTGCGGTCCAGGGCGACCTCGGCCGGTCCGATGTCGTAGTTGTAGACCCGGAGTTCGTCAAAGAAACCATTGGCGGAGTTGAGCGTACCGCCCGTGGATGCCGTGCTGGTGCGAGCGTCGCCCACCAACAGGGTGGACAAGCTGCCCACCAGGGCGCCTGTCGTGGTACCGACTGTGGTGGCCGCCAAGGAACCATTCACAGAAATGCGAATGACCGATTGGTTGGTGCCTGCAGCCACCCGCCAGCTGATGGCCACGTGGGTCCAGGTGTTGGCCGCGATGTTTTGTACCGGCGTGGTCGCGGTGAGGGCGGTGCCCGCGCTGTCGGTGATGCGAAAGCGCAGCGCCCCGTTGGCATCGCGCTGCAAATAAAACGGGGCAGCGGGATTGGCACTGCCGTCGATCAACATGCCCGCGGGCCCCACGGTCCAGGCCGCCGTGCTGCGGTGGTGGAAAGTGACGCCCCCCGAATTGCCAATGCTGGCGTTCACGTTGAGCAAGGTGTCTGCACCCGCCTGCGTGGCGGTCGTGTTGGCGGGAACCTCCAGCGCCCGGCACACCACCGCGGTGCTGCTGCTGATGGGCGAACCCACCGTGAGCCCGTGGTTGGCGTTGCCGGAACTGTCCAACACCTCACCCACCCGGCCGGTGTACTGGTACTCGTCGAAACGGTAGCTGGCCACCCGCTGGGGCGTGCTGGTGGGCCGGTACCAGCGGATGGCCGTGCCATTGGCGTTGTAGCCGCTGTTGAAGGAGTACAGCGTGAAGTCGCTGTTGCTCACCTGCACCCCGATGGTGGCCTGGGAGCCGGTGGCGTTGGAATTGCCGTACTGGTACTTGAATTCACCGTTCTCGTAAAGGATGACTTGCAGCGCGTAGGGCGTGCTCGTGCCGTACTGGAACACGCTGTTCCAGGAGACCACCACATAGCGGTTGGGCGCCGTGCCCTTCTGCTGCCAAGTGACGTTGCCGCTGCCCGATTGAGACGGATTCAAATCCGTCCAATAGGCCATCAACGCGTTGGTTGTGGGCCCGGCCACGCAGCCCGATTGAACGGTGGCAGCCCCCGCCGGCAAATTGGTGTTGGCAAAGTTGCGAAAGAAGCCCGTGTCCGCACCGAACTGCAAGACCCCGTTGGACAACACCCGCACACTGCCGTAGTTCGTGCCCGCAAAAGGGAAGACGAAACCACCCGTGAAGGTCAGGGTGGCTTGGTCGTCGTCGCCGCGGTAGGCCGTGCACGACCGATCCCAGCTCACCACCGTGCTGGCGGTTTCCCACAAATAACTGTCACTGCGATAGGTGTAGGTCTGGGCCAAGGCAGCGCTGCCCCAAAATCCCAGGCTCACCAGGACCCACAGCCAGCGCCAGCACCGGGCGAGCGTGCTGTGGCACGACGGGCCTGGCAAAGGCGGCCAGGGGCGGTTCATGGCCCTCAGATCGCGGCGCCGATGGCGATGAAGGTGGCGTTGATGCCGGTCTCGTTGGTGAGGCGAACCGTGCAGGTCTGGTTGGCCCCGTTGCTCGCGATGGCCGCAGCGACCACGCTGTAGCCTTCGGGCAAGCCCCCCTGCAGGAGACTCTCCGTGTCGTCGCAGTCGTTCACCTGCACGCATTTGTTGGGGGTGGCGACGTTGTTGGTGATCACGCAACCGCTGAAATTCAAGGTGTGGGCCGACGCCGCGGCGCCCGCCACGGCCTTGACGGCGGCCCTCTTGGCGTCGCCGCTGAGGTCCACGAACTTGGGCAGCGCCGTGGCGGCCAGGATGCCCAAGATGACGATGACCACGATGAGTTCGATGAGGGTGAAGCCGGTTTGAGCGGCGGGGGCGATGCGCTTCATGGTGCTCTCCTAACCCAGGGGGGCGAACTGGAACTATCGACAAACAGTTTGCACATCCTGCACGCGGACCGGTTGCTCCGGTCCGGGCCAGTGCAGGGAAAAACGGCATTGCGGCACGTCTTGCAGCGTCACTTGCAAGGTGCGGTCCCCGTCGGCTTCCCACCGCCAGGCACGGCCAGGCTCCGCGGATGCCGACAACCCCGCGGCGCGCGCAATGCTTTGCAGCAGGGCCAAAACGGTGACGGCCTCGGGCGGGGGCACCGCACGCGGGTCGTCGGCTGGGCGCCAGCGGGCGAGTTGCGATGGATCCTGGGCCGCTTGCCAACACGCCGGATCCAACGCACCGCCGCAACGCAAGAACAGCAACTGGGCATGGATGCGGGTGCTTTCCGCTGCCATTTGCAGTTGCACGCGACGGGCCTGCTGACTGACCTCCGCCAATCGGTGAAGCAGCACGGTGGCCAGCACCGCGATCAGGCTCAGCACGACGAGGACTTCCAGCAGCGAGACACCTTGGCGTCGCATCTCATCGGCCACGCAGCGAGGCGCGACCCAGGTCCCAGATGGGCAGGAACACGCCCAGCGCCAGGATGAGGACGAGCACGCCCAGGAAGACGATCAAGATGGGCTCGATCTGTTGCCCCAAGGTCTTCAGCTCGTACTCGACGTCGTTGCTGTACAGGTCGGCCACCTCCTGCATCAGGTCGTCGACGGCGCCGGTTTCTTCGCCCACGGCGATCATTTGCAAGACCACCGGCGTGAAGACCTGGGCCTGGATCGCTGCGCGCAGCAACGATTCACCGCGCTCGATGGCGCCACGCATGCCTTCCACCTTGCGAGCGATGTGCAGGTTGTCGCAGGTCTGTGCCACGACGACGAGCGCTTGCTCGATGGACACACCGCTGCGCAGTGCCAAGGCCAAGCTGCGGGACAGACGCGCCAGCTGGGCCTTGAGCACGATGGGCCCCGCGATGGGCAAGCGCAACTTGAACCGGTCGAAAGCCAACCGTCCCGCTTCGGTGGCCACCCACTGGCGGAACACCAGGAAGGCCGCGACCGCGGCCGCCACGATGGCCCAACCGTACTGCAGCGTGAAGTTGGACGTGGCCAGCAAGATGCGGGTCGCCAGGGGCAACTCGGCGCCGAGGTTCTTGAACACCCCGGCAAACGCCGGGATGACCAGCACATTGATGACGCCAATGGCCACCACCATGGCGATGACCACGAACATCGGGTAGCGCAGCGCCGACTTGACCTGCTGGCGCATGAACTGCTCGAAGCTCATGTGGTGATAGAGCCGCAGGAAGATCTCGTCCAAACGGCCGGTCATCTCACCCACGCGCACCATGGCCACGAAAAAGCTGTCGAACACGCTCGGATGCTGGGCGAAGCTGCGGCTGAGCTCAACGCCCGATTCCAGGCTGAGCCGCACGGCCTGCAGGGTTTCGCGCAAGCGCTGGCTGGTGGCCGACTCGGTCAGTCCAGCCAGAGCCCGCAGGATGGGGACGCCCGCCTTGAGCAGGGTGTGCAACTGCCGCGCGAACAGCAGCAGGTCCACCGGGTCGATGCCCCGCCGCAACCACCGCTGGAGGCCCTCCATCCATGCCGATCCGACCTCGGTCGAAGCGCCAGCAGCCGCGACCGGCTCGATCCGCGTGGGCACGATGCCCTGCGCCTGCAAGGCGTCGGCCGCGGCGCTGGCATTGGGGGCCTCCAACTCCCCCTGCTGCGCGCCTTGCGCGCCGTAGCCGGTGTAAGCAAAACGAGGCACTCAGTCGTCCTCGTCGAGGTACACGGAGACACGCAGCGCCTCGTCCAGGGTGGTCAATCCTTGGATGACACGCCGGGTGGCGTCATGGCGCAGCGTGTTGCCGCGCATGCGCTGTCGTCCCAATTGGGTGAACCCTTCGCTGTCGCCCCGGTTCATCAGGGTGATGAGCTCGCCGTCCATCTCCAAGAACTCGTAAACACCCATGCGCCCGGCGTAGCCCGTGTCGTTGCAATGCACACAGCCGCGCCCGCGCATGAAGCGTGCACCATCCAGGCTGAGCCCCAAGCCCTCGACCAAGGCCATCTCGCGGGCATCGGGTTCGTGGGGCTCGGCGCAGTGGGTGCACACGGTTCGCACCAGGCGTTGGGCCAGCACGAGGTGCAGGGACAGCGCCACCATGTAGCGCGGCACGCCCATGTCGAGCAGCCGGGTGGCGGTGGACAAGGCGTCGTTCGTGTGCAGGGTGCTCAGCACCAAGTGGCCCGTCATGGCCGCGCGCATGCCCACCTCGGCGGTGGTTTGGTCGCGCATCTCGCCCACCAGCACGACGTCCGGGTCCTGACGCAGCGCCG
Source organism: Inhella sp. (assembly GCF_027532025.1). GTDB lineage: Bacteria > Pseudomonadota > Gammaproteobacteria > Burkholderiales > Burkholderiaceae_C > Inhella. Next base: position 9,139 of record NZ_JAPZSY010000017.1, read on the forward strand.
CCCGCAGCACCCGCTCGAAGCCGAGGTCGATCTTTTCATGCACCTGCACCTGGTTCAGCCCGGCCAGGCGGTACTCCACCGGGTCTTCGACGGTGATGATCTTGCGCTCGGTGTTGTTCAGCGCATTGAGGGTGGCGTACAGCGTGGTGGTCTTGCCGCTGCCGGTGGGCCCCGTCACCAAGAACATGCCGCTGGGGCGGTCAATCGCGCGCTGGATGGCGCCCTGCACATGCTCGGGCAGTTGAAGGCCTGGCAAGCTGAGCAAGCCGGTGCTCTGGTTGAGCAGTCGCATCACCACGGATTCGCCGAACTGCGTGGGCATGGTGGAAATGCGAACGTCCACGCCCCCACCCTTGAGCTTGACGTGGAAGCGACCATCTTGGGGCAGGCGTCGCTCCGAAATGTCGAGACCACTCATCAGCTTGATGCGCAAGGCCACGGCGGCGCTGATCTTGGCGTCGGTCTCGGTCTGCACGTGCAGCACACCGTCGATGCGGAAGCGGATCCTCAAGCTGGCCTGTTGGGGCTCGATGTGGATGTCGCTGGCGCGGCGACGCAAAGCCTCCTCGAACACCGTTTGCAGCAGACGCACCACCGGGGCGTCTTCGGCGCCCACCGCGCTCAGGCCCAGCAGGTCGCCCAGCGCATCGTCAACACTGGCGAGGTCGCTCGTGAGCTGCTCGGCCAGGCTGGCCATCTCGCTGGCGCCGGTGTAGCTGCGGTCGATGAGCGCCATCAGCTGGGTCTCGGCCACGGCCACGAGCTGGAAATCGCGCTTGAGGATCCGGCCGATTTCGTCGAAGCCCGCCATGTCGGTCGGGTCGGCCATCGCCACCCGCAAGGCGCTGCCGGCCGCCGCCTCGATGACCATCGCCCGCAGGCGACGCGCCTGGCCTTCGGGCAGCAGGCCCGCGATGTCGCCACGCACCGACAGATTGCTCACGTCCTGGAACGGGACGCGAAGCTGGCGGGCCACGGTCTTGGCGATCTGCACCTCGGTGACCCAGCCGCGCTCCACGAAGATGCGCCCGAGCTTGCGGCCGGTGGCTTTTTGCTCGGTCAGTGCCTCTTGCAGTTGAGCCGGCTGCAGCAAGCCCTCCTGCGTCAGCAGGTCGCCCAGGCGGATGCGGGCGGGCTGGTTCATCGCGGCTGGCGCTCCGGCACCGCGGGGGCGCTGGCGGCAGGGCTTTCGGGCCAACTGCCAGCGTCCTTGATGACGGTGGGCTTGATGAGGATGACCAACTCGCGCTTGCGGTTGACCTTGCTCTTCTGGCCGAACAAGCTGCCAAACACCGGCAAGCTGGACAGCCCCGGCAGGCCGGTGCGGTCGCCGCGCAGCTCTTGCGTCATGAGCCCCCCGATGGCGACGATGTGGCCGTCGCGCACGCGCACGATGGCGTCGGTTTCGCTGATGGCCGTGCTGGCCAGCGGCAGGCGGAAGTTGCCCAAAGTGCCCAGGTTGAGCACCTTCTCGCGCTCGCTCACCAGGCTGATGGAGGGGTGGATGTGCAGCATGACCTGACCTTCGGCGTCGATCTGCGGGGTGACGTCAAGCACGATGCCGCTGAAGAAGGGCGTCACCGTCAACGAGGGCGAGCTGGTGGTGCCGCCGCCCGTGGCGTTGGTGGTTTGGTTGGTGGTCACCCCGGTGACGTACAGATCGTCAGAACCCACCTTGAGCAGGGCCTTCTGGTTGTTCAGGGTGGCGATGCGTGGGCTGGAGAGCACATGCACGTCGCCCTGCGTCTCCAGGAAGTTCAGCATGGCGGCGAAATTGGTCGCTTGGAAGGCCAAGCCGTAAAAGCCGCGACCGACCCCGCTGGCATCGATGCTGACGCCCGGCACGCTGATGTTGGTGCCGTCGGTGATGGGGCCGGTTCGCCCCACCACAGCGCCGGGCTGGCCGACGCCGATGCTGAGCTGGCCCCCGCGAGCGCCACCCAAGAGCTGCCCGAAGGCGCCCCAGTTCACCCCGGTCTTGGCGTCGTCGGTCAGGCTCACCTCGAGGATCTTGGCTTCGAGCATCACCTGCCGTTCGATGCTGATCTGGATGGCCTGCAGGTACTCCTCCACCTGACGCAGCTCCGGCCCCGTGGCGCGCACGACGATGACCCCCGCCGCAGGGTTCAGCACCACGGAGCGCCCCCGCTCAGACCCCACCAACAGTTGGAGCGAGGCACGAACCTCGGCCCAAAAGTCGGCGTCGGAGGTGGTGCGCACCTTGGCGCTGTCGGTCACGCGCAGGGTCTGTCCGCTGCCGCCGCTGCCCGTGGCACTGCCCCCGGTGCTGCCAGCGCCGCCGTTTTGACCTCCGCTCTCCCCTGAAAACGCCCCGCTGCTCACGCGCAGGTCGCTCTCGCCCTGCCGGCGCCCGGGCAGGTAGTTGATGCGGAAGATCCGCGTCTGCACCGCATTGGAGTAAACGAAGACCTTGTCGCCCTGGACACGGTAGTCGTAGCCGTACAGCTCCTTGACGGCATCCAAGGCTTCCAGCACCGTGGTGTTGCGCAGGTTCAGGCTGATGCGCCCCTCCACCTCGGGCGACACCAGCACCTGCAAGGGGCTGCCCTGGACGATCTGCAAAAAGACTTGGCTGGCCGGCGCATCGACCAGGGCGATGTCGAAGCGGTCGCTGCGCGCCGCCGCGGCTTGGGGCGGCGGCGGCGTGGGGGCTGCCCGCGGCACGCGAGGGCTTTGCGCCTCGGCCAAGGGAGCCAGGGCGATGACCCAGGCCAGAGCAAGGAGAGTGGTTCGCAGCATCGTCATGGGCGGTTCCCGCGCGGCGCCGGGGCGGCCGCTGAAGGGGAGGAAGGAAGCAGCAGGAGTCGCAACAAGCGGCCCTCGGGGTCGCGCAGCACCGCGGCGTCGGTTTCCAAACGCAGCAAGGTGTGGCCCTGCCATCGCTGGCCCGGGCTGAGCACCTGGCCGTTGATCAGCGCGCTGGGCATGGGCCCCAGCCGCAAGCCTTGCAGACGCAGGCGCTCCGGCACCGCTGCCGCCGGCGCGGCGGACGCCGTGGCCGCCGCCGGTAGCGCGCGCAGCACAGCCGGGGGTTGGGTGGGATCGAGCGCGGCCGCCGGTGTCCCCCAGACCAAGAGCACGGCAGCCGCCAGCAACCGCCGCAGGAAAGGGGTCACAGCGCCAGCCATGTGGGATCCGTGCTCAGGGTTTCGAGGTCGACGGTCAGCTCCAACGTGGGGTGCTCCACCACGTCCAAAGACAGGCCGCGCAGGCGCAGGGGCAGCTCACCCGCCCGGGCCAAGGCTTGCACATAGGCCTGCAAGGCCTCGTAGCGGCCCGTGAGCACGAGTTGCACCCCATGCCGGTAAACCCGTGGGGCGCTCGGCGCACTGGCTGCCGGGCTGGGAGGCGCCACGTCGGGCACTGCGCGCAGGGCCACCAACTGCAAGGCCCCCGCCGGGGCCGCCTGGGCCTGGCGCTGAACCAGCGATTCAAGCAGGGCCAAGGTGCGCGCCGCATCGGCTTGCGCCACCTGGGGCTGTTGCTGCTGCAGCGCCGACCATTGGTCGCGCAAGCGTTTGAGCTCCAACTGGCGTTGGGCTGCTTCGGTGGCGCGCTGCTGGATGGTGGACTGCAGCTCCTGCTGCACCTGCTGCTGCCCCTGCAGCAGCGTGGCTTCTCGAGCCAACGCGGCTTTGCGCTGAGCCAGCGCGGGTGTGAGCCAAAGGGCGTCAATCACCCAAAACACCAACAGGGCCAACACGGCCACGAGCATGAGCTGCTCGCGCACCGAACGGGCGGTGAAGCGGGCCCACGCCCCCCGCCAGCGGGCCTGTTGCTGCTGCCAAGCGGTGCGTACGGCGCTCATCGGCCCCCCGTCGGCGCAGGCCCAGGGCTGCGCAACACGAACTGGAACACGGCAACCGGGGCTGCCGGAGCCCCCGTGGCCACCGGCACTGGCGTGGCCTCCACCTGGGCGAAGCGCTGACCGTGGAGCGGGCCCTGGGCCTCCAGGCGGCGCAAATAGGCCGGCAGCCGGCCTGGATCCAGCATGCGACCCTCCAACGCCACGCTGCCGCCTGGGCCCGCCTGCCAGCGCACCTTGTCGAGCCACACATCGCCGGGCGCCGCCTGAGCCAGCGCCTGCAAGAAGGCCGCGGCGGCGTCGCGACCATCCACCGCACCCGCTTGTGCATTGGCCAGCGTTTGCGCGCCCAGCAAGCGCTGGCGCAGCTGCTCGATTTCAGCCCGCTGGGCCGCGCCGTCCGCCACGGCCGGCACCTGGGCGGCCAGTTGGCGCAATTGGGTTTCGATGGCGTCCGACCGCTGCTCGGCGGCCCGAGCCTGCTGCTGCACCTGCCAACCCGCAGCCCCGGTGAGTGCGGCCACGGTCAGCAACAGCACCACCACGCGGCCGGGCGTGACCCACACCCGCGGCGGGCGCAGGCGGTCGTCGAACAGATTGAGGTGTTGAGCCATGGGCGATCAGTCCATCCGCAGCGCAGCGCCCAAAGCCAGGAGCCAAGGCGCCGCGCGAGCACCGCTCAGCTCTGGCGTGGCGCTCAGGTCCAGGGCTTCGGCCAGGTCGAAGGGCAGCACGGGGACGTAGGTGAGGGTTCGCAGGTGTTCGGTGAGGGCGGCCATGCCTGGGCCGGGAACGACGAGCAGTCGCGCCAAACTGAGATGGCTGTGCAAGCGGTCGAAGCTGTCCAGCGTGCGCTGGACTTCCAGGCCGATGCGATCCAGCGCTGCCTCGCGACGGGCGTCGTCCTCGGTATTCAGCGAATCGGCGGTCACGTCGATCTGGCGGTACATCACCAAGTCCTCGCCGGCCGTGACGACCAGACTCCCCGTGCCGGCACTGAAACTGAGCAAAGCCTGGGCCCTGCCCTCGGGGGCCACGCGGTGACTGAGGTTGCGCAAGGCGGTTTCCGGGATGTCGATGGCCGTCAGCGGGGCCTTGGCCGCCACCGCGGCGTGCACCACCGGGCGCAACGCTGCGTGGGGCGCCAGCACCGCCAACAGCTGCTTTCGGCGCTGCAAATGGCGATCGCCCGGCAGGGTGAGCAGGTCGATGGACGCGTCGGCCACGTCGAAGTCCACCTGGCCCTTGAGCTGCCATCGCAGCACGTCACGCCACGCTTCAGGCGGCACATCGGCCGGTGCCTCACCCGCCACGATGCGGTAGTGCTCGGGCGGCAGCACCCAAACCCGCCGAGTGTGGCCATGCGCGCGGGTCAAAGCCGCCAGTGCGGCGCGCTGACCGGGCGCATCGCTCGGCCACAGGCCTTCCCACGCCCAGGCCACGCGCGGCCGCGCCTGACCCGCTTGCGGCAACACGGCCACGGCGCGCAATCGCTCGCCGCTGGCCACCATGGCCATCCAAGCTGCCGAAGAATGGGCTCGAAACCAGGGCACCGACCGACCTTCCCAAGAGGCAACAGGCCCGGAGTATTCCAGCCGCGCATCCACCCCTCGCCCCGGGATAATCCCGCGATGCTCAAACTGCTGGTGGGCCTGGGCAATCCTGGCGCTGAATACGACGACACGCGACACAACGCCGGCTTCGCCTGGGTGGACGCGGTGGCCCGCGAACTCAAGGTCACCTTGCAGCCCGAGCGCAGCTACTTTGGCTTGGCAGCCAGGGCGAATGGCCCCCAAGGGCCGGTGTGGCTGCTGGAGCCACAAACCTACATGAACCTGAGCGGCAAATCGGTGGCGGCGCTGGCTCGGTTTTTCAAGGTGCAGCCCGACGAGATCCTGGTCGCCCACGACGAGCTCGACCTGCCACCGGGCGAGATGAAGCTCAAGAAGGGCGGGGGCACGGGCGGCCACAACGGTCTGAAGGACATGCAGGCGCAGTTGGGCAGTGGCGACTTCTGGCGCCTGCGCCTGGGCATCGGTCACCCGGGGCAGAAAGACGCCGTGGCCGGCTACGTGCTCCGCCGTGCACCGGCCACCGAGCGCGAGCTCTTGCAAGCGTGCATCGACAAAACCCTGCCCGTGCTGCCCCTGCTGCTGGCCGGCCAAATGGACGCGGCGCTGCAAAAGCTGCATGCCAAGCCGCCGCGCCCGAAGCCCCCCAAACCCAATGCGCCCAGCCCGACCACCGCAGGCTCGCCATCATGAATCGTCGGCTCTGGTGCCTGTGGGCGGGTGGCATGGCCTTGGGAGGCGGCGCGCTGGCGCAAACCCGCCGCGAGCAACGCCCCATCTACCGCTGCGGCAACACGGTGAGCGATCGTCCCTGTGGCCCCGAGGCCGAGGCCTCGGCCGTGGGCTTCGATCAACCCAGTGAGGCCGACCGCCGCGCCGCCGCGCAACGCGCCCGGACCGAGCAGGCGCGGGCCGCGCAGCAGCAAAAGGAACGCGAGGCGGCCGAACGGGCGGCCCTGCGGGCCAACACGCCCCGCCCACCGCCCCCGCCACCCCCGGCCGCGCCAGAGGCGCGCCCCCCCAAGCCGGAGCCCCGCGTGCGGCATGCACGTGGCCCCAAGCCCGCCCAACGCCCGCAGCGGCCCAAGCCCACCCCGGCGGACCCAGCCTCCAAGCCCTGATCGCCAAGCGGCACAATGCTGGCCGTTGGTGCTCGCGACGCCCGCCCGGGGGTCGCAGTTGAACGGGAATCGGGGGGGTGGATGGCCAGCGGCCGGCAACCCAACCCGAGCTGTCCCCGCAACGGTAAGCGGCCAGGATCGGGATTCGCACCCCGCCCCTCGGCCCGACCACAGCCACTGGTGCGTCAGCGCTGGGAAGGCGGTCGGGTTGGCGCCGTCAGCCCGGAGACCGGCCAACAACGGGGGCTCGGGACCTGAGTGCCGAGCCCGTGTCGCCGCAGCGAACGGGGATGTTCGCGCGCGGCCTCGTTCGCTGTTTCACCATGTCCATCCTTGTTTGGCGCACTTCGCGCCTGTTCCGCCTGTCCCTGTTGACTGGGGCGGCGGTGGCGGCCTGCCCGTCCCACGCCCAAACCCTCGCCGCCCTCGACCCCGTCGTCGTCACCGCGGCGCGAACCCCCCAACGCCTGAGCCAAGCCGTGGCCGATGTGCGAGTGATCGACCGCGCCGCCATCGAACGCTTGGGCATCGGCGGCTTGGCCGACCTGCTGCGCCGCGAGGCCGGCTTGGAGATGAGCCGCAACGGCGGCCCGGGTGCCAGCACCTCCGTTTACCTGCGCGGCGCCGATTCCCGGCACACCGTGGTGCTGCTCGATGGCGTTCGCATCGACTCTCAAGCCACCGGCGGCGCCAGTTGGTCGGGCATCGCCCTGACCGACATCGAGCGGGTGGAAATCGTGTCCGGCCCGGCCAGCGCCTTGTACGGCAGCGACGCCATCGGCGGCGTCGTGCAACTGTTCACCCGCCAGGGCAGCGCGGGGGTGCAGGGCGAGGCCCTGCTCGCCGCCGGCAACTTGGGTCAGCGCCGGGTCGAGGCGTCCGTCGGCGGGCGCGATGGCGGGCTGCACGGCCGCTTGGGCCTGCTGCACGAGCGCGCCACTGGCTTCAACGCCAGCACCGACCCCAGCGGCTTCGCCTGGAGCCCGGACCGCGACGGTTGGCAGCGCCGCAGCGCCACGCTGCGGGCCGGCGCGACCGTGGCCGAGGGACACACACTGGACGCCACCGTCAGTGCCGCTCGCACACGCACGCAGTTCGATGGCTGGGACGCCAACGCCGACGACCGCGACGTCCAACGCCAAACGGCGGTGCAACTCGGCTGGCAAAGCGCTTGGTCGAGCGCGCTGCGCACTGAGGTGCAGGCCGGCGAGAGCCGCGACCGCTACGCCATCCCGAACTTCAGCTACCAGGCCGACACCCGGGTGCGCCAGAGCGGCATCGTGGCCTTCTGGACGCCACAACGCGGCCAGCAGTGGCAAGCCGTGCTGGAACGACGGGACGACCGGCTGCGCGACGCTGGCCTGAGCGGCGCCGGGGCCGAGCGTCAACTCGACAGCCTGGGCCTGGGCTGGAGCCTCACCGACCCCACGCACACGGTGCAACTCAACGCTCGGCGCGACCGCGACAGCCAGCACGGCACGGTTCACACCGGGCTCCTGGGTGCCTCGGTCACGCTGGCGCCCGGTTGGCGCCTGGCCGGCAGCGCGGGCACTGGCTTCCGCTCGCCCACGGTGTACCAACTGGCCAGTCCTTACGGCGTTCGCAGCCTGCGCCCCGAGCGCAGCCGCAACGCCGAGCTGGCCTTGCGCTGGCAAGACGGCGACATCCGCGCCTCGCTCACGGCCTACCGCCAGACGGTGCGAGACCTGATCGGCTTCGGCGCCGCCGGCCCTTGTGCCAGCGCCTTCGGCTGCTACGAGAACGTGGCCCGCGCCACACTGCAAGGCCTGAGCCTGCGCGCCGATGGCCGCTGGGGCAGCAGCCTGGGCTGGCGCGCCAGCGCCGATTGGAGCGACCCGACCAACGCCGTCACCGGCAAGCGTCTGGCCCGCCGGGCCGAGCGACATGGTCGGCTGAGTCTGGACTGGCAGCCGGCACCCGGCTGGAGCGTCGGCGCCCACGCCCTGCTGAGCAGCGCCCGCTTCGACGACGCCGCCAACACGCGGCGCTTGGGCGGCTACGTTCAGCTCGACCTGGACGCGCGCTGGCAGTTCCACCGCGACTGGGCGCTGGAAGCCCAGCTCGGCAACGCCACCCAGCAGGCCCAGGCACTGGCCCGCGGCTACGCCGTCACCCCGCGCAGCCTCTTGGTGGGCCTGCGCAGCCGCTGGTGATGGCCGGGCGGCACGCGGCAGGCGTCTGGCGCGCGGCCTGGGCCGCGCTCGGCCTGAGCCTGCACACCCTGCTGAGCGCCGCCCCGCTGACCCACACCGACGACCTGGGGCGGCGGGTGACCCTGCCCGCGCCGCCCCAGCGCATCGTGGCCATCGGCCCGTCCATCGTCGAGAGCCTGTGCGCGGTGGGCGGCTGCGACCGTCTGGTGGGGGTGGACCGTTTTTCCAACCACCCCGCCTCGGTGCAAAGCCTGCCCAAGCTCGGTGGGCTGGGCGAGGCGTCGCTCGAGCAAATCGTCGGCCTCAAGCCCGACCTCGTGCTGCTGCTGCCCGCATCGCGCCTGCACGACCGGCTCTCGCAACTGGGCGTACCGGTGCTGGCCTTGGACGCACAAAGCCTGCCCGAGATGCATCGCCTGCTGCGCCACCTGGCCGCGCTGATGGGCGAGCCCGCGCGGGCCGAGCAGGTGTGGGCGCAGATGCTGCGCGAGGTGGACGCCGCCGCCGCGCCATTGCCGGCGGCCTGGCGGGGTCGCTCCGTGTACTTCGAGGTCGACCCCACGCCTTTCGCGGCCGGCGAGGCCTCGTACATCGGCGCCTTGCTGGCGCGCCTGGGCCTGCGCAACATCGTGCCGGCAGCGCTCGGCACCTTCCCGCAGCTCAACCCGGAATTCGTGTTGCGCGCGCAGCCCGAGCTCATCGTCGTGGGGCAGCGCGAAGCGCCTAACCTGGCGGCGCGGCCGGGCTGGGCGCGATTGCCGGCCGTGCGGCAAGGCCGCGTGTGCGCGCTGCCCCGAGACGACGGCGAAGTCGTGGGCCGCCCAGGCCCCCGCATGGGCGAAGCCGCCAGGGCGTTGGTGCGCTGCATCGCCGCCCTTCCCGCACCTTGACCGGCGGCGAGATCATCCGGGCCCCACGAGCTTGCGCCCCATGAGCCTGCGTCCCCTCCCCCTGGCCCTCGCCCTGTCGCTCACCTGCGCCGCCTTGTTGGTGTTGGGCGCCAGCGTGGGAGCCCACGGCCTGGACGCGGCGCTGTGGGCCGCGCCGAGCCTGGTCACCGAGCTGCGGCTGCCCCGCAGCTTGGCCGCCTGGGGCTGCGGCGCGCTGCTCGGGCTGGCGGGCGCCATCGCCCAAGGCCTGTTCCGCAACCCCCTGGCCGACCCCTACCTGTTGGGCGCCAGCGCGGGTGCCAGCTTGGGCGTGGCCCTGGCGTTGGTGCTGGCCGGCAACAGCGCGGGCGCCCTGCTGGCCGGCAGCGGCTGGGGCCTGAACTTGGCGGCCTTCGCCGGCGCCTGGGGGGCCTTGGGCCTGACGGTGCTGCTCAGCCGCGGGGTGTCGCACACCCCCCGGCTGCTGCTGGCGGGCGTGATCGTCGGGGTCGTGCTGGCAGCCGCCACACAGGGGCTGACCTTGTTGGATCCGAGCACCCTGCGGCCCATGCAGCAGTTCATGCTGGGCAGCACCAGCCTGTTGGGCTGGCCCCAGGTGGCGCTAAGCCTGCCGCTCTTGGCGCTGGCCCTGACCGCCGCCCTGGTGGGCAGCCGCACCCTGGATGCGCTGGGCCTGGGCGAGGCCACCGCGCGCAGCCTCGGTCTGCCGCTGGACGGCACGCGCGCCCTGCTGCTGGCCTTGCTCGCCCTGTGCAGCGGCGCCGCGGTGGCGCAGTGCGGGCTGGTCGCCTTCGTCGGCCTGGTTGCGCCCCACACGGTGCGGGCCCTGGGCGTGAGCCGCTACCGTTGGCTGCTGCCGCTGTCGGCCTTGAGCGGCGGCGCCTTGCTGCTGGCGGCCGACATCGTGGCCCGGTGGGTGATGGCCCCCATCGAGCTGCCCGTGGGCCTGCCCACAGCCTTGTTGGGCGGGGCTTACTTGCTGAGCCGCTTGGCGCACAGCACGGGGGCCGCCCGATGACCCCCACCCTGCACTTGAGCCTGGACCGCCTGTGCCTCGGCGAGCGGGAGGTGCTGCACGCCATGCAGCTCACGCTGCGACCCGGCGAGTGGGTGGCCCTGGTGGGCCCCAACGGCGCGGGCAAAAGCACCCTGCTGCGCGTCCTGGCCGGGCTGCTGCCCATCCAAGGGTCGCTGCGTCTCGGCGATACCCCCTGGCCCCTGCTGTCACGCCGGCAACGCGCCCAGCGTCTGGCGTGGCTGGGCCCAGCCGAGTTGGACGGCACGGGCACCGAGTTGCGCGCCGAAGAAGCCGTGATGTTGGGCCGCCTGCCCCACCAAGGCTGGATGGGTCTGGCCAGCGAGGCCGACCGGCAGGCGGTGGACGCCGCGCTCAGCGCCGTCGACGCCCTGCCCTGGCGCCAGCGCCCCCTGCACAGCCTGTCGGCAGGCGAACGCCAGCGCGTGCTGTTGGCGCGGGCACTGGCCGTCGAGGCGCCCGTGTTGCTGCTGGACGAGCCGCTGACCCACCTCGACAGCCCCCATCAGGCCGACTGGTTGCGCCTGATGCGCGCGCTGGCAAAGCAGGGTCGCGCCGTTTGCAGCGTGCTGCACGAGCTGCACCTGGCCCTGCGCGCTGACCGCTTGTGGGTGGTGCACGAAGGCCGCGTCCTCCACGATGGGCCCGCTGGCGACCCCGCCGCCCGCGAGGCGCTGCAACAGGCATTTGGCCATCGCTTGCGCTTCGTGGCCGACGCCGACGGCTGGCTGGCCCTGCCGGCCTGAGCGCGTCACGCCCCCCCTCAGTCGAAGGCTGAATCGGGTCTGCTGGCGAAATCCCCTCTGGCATCATGGTTGCGCTCGCGCTGACGCCTCACGCCCATGACCGACGACGCCGATTTCGACTTCGCCCCTGAGACCGCTGCCGCCGACCTGCCCGCCGAATGGACACCCTGGATCGTTCTGGTGGTGGACGACGAGCCCCAGGTGCACGAGGTCACCACCCTGGTGATGGGCGATTTCCGCTTTGCCGGGCGGGGCTTGAAGTTCCTGCACGCCTACAGCGCCGCACAAGCCCGCGAGGTGCTGCGCGAGCGCGACGACGTCGCGCTGATCCTGCTTGACGTGGTGATGGAGACCGAGACCGCCGGCCTCGACCTGGCTCGCGAGATCCGCGAAGACCTGCGCAACACCCGCTCCCGCATCGTCTTGCGCACGGGGCAGCCCGGCCAAGCGCCCGAAGAACGGGTCATCCAGGACTACGACATCAACGACTACAAGGAAAAGACCGAGCTGACCAAGCGCAAGTTGGTCACCACCTTTTTCTCGGCCTTGCGCAGCTACCGCGACATCGTCGCCATCGAACGCAGCCGCACGGCACTGCGCCGCTCCATCGAGGCGGTGCGGCACATCCACGACGCCGGCGGCATCCAAGCCTTTGCCTCGGCGGTGCTGGAGCAGTTGTGCCGAATGCTGGGCTTGGAAGGCAGTGGCCTCTACGCCAACCGCGTCAATGCCTGGGCAGCGGCTCACGTCGAGGGTCGCCTGCACGTGCTCGCTGCCACGCAGGACTACGTTGGCCTGATGGAGGCCGAGCACTTGGCGGACTTGCCGCACAGCGTGCAGTACGCCTTCGATCGCGCCGAACGCGAACAACGCAGCCTGTTCGATGGCAACCACTTCGTCGGCTTCTATCGCACCAGCAGCGGCAACGTCAGCCTGCTGTATCTGGACCTCCAACAGCCCTTGGAGGACGAGGCGCGGGAGCTGCTCGAGATCTTCTGCGCCAACGTGGCCGTCACCTACGAAAGCCTGCTGCTGCGCCAAGAACTGCAGGACACGCAGCGCGAGACCGTGTTGCTGCTCAGCGGCGCCGTGGAGCGCCGCAGCCTGCAAGGCACCGCCCACGTGCAACGCATCGCCGAGATGAGCGCCCTGCTCGCCCGCGCCTGGGGCTTGCCGGAAACCGAAGTCGAAAACCTCCGCCAAGCCGCTCCCTTGCACGACCTTGGCAAGGTCGGCGTGCCCGACCACCTGCTCGTCAAACCGGGCAAGCTCCACGCCGGCGAGTGGGAGCGCATGCAAAGCCACGCGGCCATCGGGCACGAGCTGTTGTGCAGCAGCCAGCGCCCCATCCTGCGCCTGGGTGCCCAAATCGCGCTGGAGCACCACGAGCGTTGGGACGGCCAAGGCTACCCGCAAGGCCTGGCTGGCGAAGACATCTCGCTGGCCGGTCGCATCGTGGCACTGGCCGATGTGCTCGACACCCTGGTGAGCGACCGCGTGTACAAACAGCGGTGGGATTTCGACACCGCCGTCGACTACATCGTCAGCCAAAGCGGCCTGCATTTCGACCCGCGCCTGGTCTCGCTGCTGGAAGAACACCTGGATGCGGTGCGCGACCTCTACACCGCCTACCCGGACAGTTCCTTCAACGCGACGGAGTTCCTGTAGCGGGTGCTGCGGCTTCGGCCGTCAAGCGGAGGTACTTCTGCACCAAGGTCTCGTGGCTTTCGACGTGGGCGGGGTCCTTCGGGATGCAGGCCACCGGACACAACATGGCGCACTGCGGCTCGTCGAAATGGCCCACGCATTCGGTGCAACGCGCCGGGTCGATGACGTAAAACTCCGGGCCCATCGAGATGGCCTGGTTGGGGCAGGCCGGCTCGCAGACGTCGCAGTTGATGCACTCATCAGTGATCTTCAGCGCCATCAGCCGCTCCGCTTCTGCGCCAAGCGCTGCAACACCCCGTGGCTGACGAACTTGCTCACATCACCCCCCAGCAGCGCGATCTCGCGCACGAAGGTGCCGCTGACGAACTGGTAGTCGTTGCCCGGCGTCAGGAACACGGTCTCCACGTCGGGCATCAGTTGCCGGTTCATGCCAGCCATCTGGAACTCGTAGTCGTAATCGCTGACCGCGCGGATGCCTCGCACCACCACCTGGGCGCCCTGCGCCTGAACAAAGTGACTGAGCAGGCCCTCGAAGGCCACGACTTCGAGGTTGGGCACACCGGCCATCGCCTCGCGCGCCATGGCCAGGCGTTCGTCCAGGCTGAACAGGGTCTTCTTGTGGTGCGCCACCGCCACGGCCAACACCACCTGCGGGAACAAGCGTGCGGCGCGACGCAGGATGTCTTCGTGCCCGAGGGTCAGCGGGTCGAAGGTGCCGGGGTAGATGGCTTTCATGGCGGGTCTGGGTTTCAGCGGACGGCGCGACGGCGCCCCCTCTCGGCCTTCAATTGTCCCGGGCAAACAGGTGGGCGTGCACGGCACCTGCTTTGAGGTGGCGGTGCAGTCGGTAGCCCGCGGGGGGCTCAAAGGCCGCGGGAGCTTCCAGGTAAATCCAGCCCGCACCGGCCGCCGCGCTCAAGGCCTTGGCAAACCCGTTGGCCTCGAACGGCGGGTCGATCAACACCAAGTCCCAGCGGCCAGCCAAGGCGGCAAAGCCATCGCCGACGATGAGGGTCACCCGGTCGCCGGCGCCCTGCAGCCTGGCGATCACCTGCTTCAAGCTGGCGGCGGCCTTGGGCTCGCGCTCCACCAAGTGCACCGTCGCGCCTCGCGAAGCGGCCTCCAGGCCCAGCGCACCGCTGCCGGCAAAGGCGTCCAACACGCGCCAGCCGCTCAGGTCGTGCGGCAACCAGTTGAAGAGCGTTTCGCGCAGGCGGTCGCCACTGGGGCGCAAGCCGGGGAGGTTGAGCACCGGCAGCTTGGAGCGGCGCCACACACCGCCAATGATGCGAACTTCGCCGGACTTGGTCATGACGCAAGCAAGCGCAGCCGCGCAGCGTGGGGGCTCACAACCTGACTTCCAAGCCCGCTGCGCGCATGAAGGCCTTGGCTTCGCCCACGGTGTGCTGCCCGTCGTGAAAGATGCTGGCCGCCAACACGGCGTCAGCACCGCCCTCGCGAATGCCGTCCACCAAGTGCTGCAGCGTGCCCACGCCACCGCTGGCGATGACGGGAATGTCCACCGCGTCGCTCACGGCGCGGGTCAATGGCAGGTTGAAACCAGCGCGCGTGCCGTCGCGGTCCATGCTGGTGAGCAGGATCTCGCCCGCGCCCATGGCCTGCATGGTGCGGGCCCACTCGACGGCGTCCAGGCCCGTGTCCTTGCGGCCGCCGTGGGTGAAGACGTGCCAGCCTTCCCCATTGGGGTTCTTTTTGGCGTCGATGGCCACCACGATGCACTGCGAACCGTACTTGTCGGCGCACTCGCGGATGAGTTCGGGCCGCGCCACGGCCGCCGAGTTGAAGCTGACCTTGTCGGCCCCGGCATTGAGCAGCCGGCGCACGTCGGCCACCTCGCGCACCCCGCCACCAACGGTCAGCGGGATGAAGACCTGCGAGGCCACGGCCTCGATGATGGGCAGGATCAGGTCGCGCCCGTCGCTGGTGGCGGTGATGTCGAGGAAGGTCAGCTCGTCGGCGCCTTGTTCGTTGTAGCGGGCGGCGGCTTCGACGGGGTCGCCCGCATCGCGCAGGCCCACAAAGTTGACGCCCTTGACGACACGGCCGTCCTTGACGTCGAGACAGGGAATGATGCGTTTGGCGAGCATGGACGAAGGCCAGCCCAGCGTCAGCGCCGGCCAGCCAGAGGAGGATCGATCAGCGAATGGATTTGAGCTTCTTGCCCACACCGGACTTCTTCTTGACGGCCTTCTTCTGTGTCTTCTTGTGCGTCTTCTTGACCGTCGCCTTCTTCTTCACCGCATGGGCCTGCTTGGCCGCGGGCTTGGCGTGGATGGCGTGGGCGCCGCCTGTGCGCGATTGGGCTTGCGCGGAAACGGGGCTCAAGGCCGAGACCGACAAGGCCACGGCAAAGGACAGGAGGGTGGAGGACAGCAAACGGCTCATGGTGGCTCTCAGTGGGTCGAACAGGTTTCAGGAGCGCAGCGCGTCGGCCCGGGCCTGGGCATCGGCCAAGTCGAGCGCGCCGGTGTAGATCGCCTTGCCGCAAATGACGCCGCTGATGCCTTCGTCTTCCACCTTGCACAGGGCTTCGATATCGGCCCAGCCCTTGAGGCCGCCGCTGGCCACCACGGGAATGGTCAGGGCCTGAGCCAGCTTGACCGTGGCCTCGATGTTGATGCCGCTGAGCATCCCGTCGCGACCGATGTCGGTGTAGATCACGCCTTCGATGCCGTAGTCCTCGAACTTCTTGGCCAGGTCCACGACCTCGTGGCCAGAGAGCTTGCTCCAGCCGTCGGTGGCCACCTTGCCGTCTTTCGCGTCCAGGCCCACCCAGATGTGGCCGCCAAAGGCCGTGCAAGCGTCGCGGATGAAGCCGGGGTTCTTCACCGCTGCCGTGCCCACGATGACGGCGCTGATGCCGTCGTCGAGGTAGCGCTCGATGGTGTCGAGGTCGCGGATGCCGCCGCCCAACTGCACCGGGATCTCATCGCCCACTTCCTTGAGGATGGCCTTTACCGCCGCCTCGTTGACCGGCTTGCCCGCGAAGGCGCCGTTCAGGTCGACGAGGTGCAAGCGACGCGCGCCCGCGTCCAGCCAGCGGCGGGCCATGGCCGCAGGGTCTTCGCCGAAGGTGGTGGAGGCGTTCATGTCGCCCTGTTGAAGGCGCACGCAATGGCCGTCTTTGAGGTCGATGGCGGGGATCAGCAGCATGGTGAAGAAGCGTTGCGAAGAAGCGGGCGCAGGGCCACCCCAGGCCCGCGTGCGCCCCCTTGGGGGGTGGCGACCGGCAGGGAGACTGGGGGCCTCATGGATTCCAGGTTAAGAAGTTTCGGTAAAGACGGAGCCCGTCAGCGGCGCTCTTTTCCGGGTGGAATTGCGTGGCAAAAATGGTATCGCGTGCGATGGCACAGGCAAACGCGTCGCCGTAGGTGGTGGTGGCGGCCACATGATGGCTCTGGGCCGGCACCGCATGGAAGCTGTGCACGAAGTAGAAGTGGCTGCCGCTGGCCACGCCGGCCCACACGGGGTGGGGTCGGGCGATGTCGACGCGGTTCCAGCCCATTTGCGGCACCTTGAAGCGGCTGCCGTCGGGCTGCAGGCGGCCCTCCAGCCGGAAGCGCTTCACCTCGCCCGGGAACAGGCCCAGGCCCGGGGTGTCTTGCTCTTCGCTGCGCTGCAGCAGCATCTGCATGCCCACGCACACGCCCATCAGCGGCTTGCCGTTCGCCACCTCGTCCAACACCGCCTGCTGGGCGCCGCTGTCGGCGAAGTGGGCCATGCAATCGCGCATGGCGCCTTGGCCGGGCAGCACGATGCGGTCGGCATCGCGCACCTGCTGCGGGTCGTGACCGACGACCACCCTGACGCCGGTGTCGGCCGAGGCCGCCTGCACGGCTTGGGCCACGCTGCGGAGATTGCCCATGCCGTAATCGAGCACGAGCACGGTCTTGGTCACAAGCTGCCTTTCGTGCTGGGGATGGTGCCGGCCGCGCGCGGGTCGGGCGTGACGGCCATGCGCAGCGCGCGGGCGAAGGCCTTGAAGATCGTCTCGCACTGGTGGTGCGCGTTGTGGCCCTTCAGGTTGTCGATGTGCAGGCTCACGCCAGCGTGGTTCACGAAGCCCTGGAAGAACTCGAACACCAGCTGCGTGTCCAGTTGGCCGATGCTGCCGGCCGTGAAGGTCACGTCCATGTGCAGACCCGGGCGGCCGGAGCAATCCAGCACCACGCGGCTCAGGGCTTCGTCGAGCGGCACGTAGGCGTGGCCGTAGCGGGTGATGCCGCGCTTGTCGCCCAAGGCCTGCGCGAAAGCCTGGCCCAGCGTGATGCCCACGTCTTCCACCGTGTGGTGGCCGTCGATGTGCAGGTCGCCCTTGGCATCGATCGACAGGTCGATCAGGCCGTGGCGGGCGATCTGGTCGAGCATGTGGTCGAAGAAACCGATGCCGGTGACGAAATGCGCCTGGCCGGTGCCATCGAGGTTCAGTTCGACGCGAATCTGCGTCTCGGCGGTGTTGCGCTGGACGGTGGCGGTGCGGGTCATGTCAAAGCCTGGATGAGCTGGGAAGTTTCGTCGGGCGTGCCCACGGTCAGGCGCAGGCAGTTTGTCAGCATCGGGTGCATCGCGCTCACGTTCTTCACCAAGATGCCCTTGGCCTTCAGAAGGGCAAAGGTGGCGGCGGCATCGGGGAAGCGGGCCAGCACCATGTTGGCTTGGCTGGGAAAGGGCGTGACCCCCGGCAGGGCTTGCAGCGCCGTGAACAAGCGCTCGCGCTGGGCGCGGATCTGGGCGGCTTGGCGGGCGTACTCGGCCTCGTGCTCCAGCGCGAACAGCGCGGCCTCGGTGTTGAGCACGCTGACGTTGAAGGGCGGGCGCAGTTTTTCCACCTCGGCGACCAAGGCGGCGTCGCCCATCAGGTAGCCGATGCGCACCCCGGCCAGGCCGAACTTGCTCATGGTGCGCATCACCAGCACGTGGGGCTGGCGCAGGCGGTGCAGCGAGTCGTTCGCGGCGAAGGGCTGGTAGGCCTCGTCCATCACCACCAAGCCCGGGTTGGTGCCGTCCAGGGCCATGGCCTCCACCAGCGCGTCGATGGTGGCCGCGTCCCACAGCGTGCCCGTGGGGTTGTTGGGGTAGGCCAGCCACAGCAGCGCCGGCTTTTCGGCCGCGATGGCGGCGAGCATGGCCTCGCGGTCGAGCTGGAAGTCGTCGGCCCGGCAGGGCACGCCCACGAAGCGCACGCCCAGCAACTGCGCGCTCATCGCGTACATGACGAAGCTGGGCAGCGGGCTCATCACGCAAGCGCCCGGCTTGGCGATGGCCTGGGTGAGCAGGCTGATCAGTTCGTCGGAGCCGTTGCCCAGCATCAGCGCGCCCCCAGCCGGCAGTCGGGCATGGCGGGCCAGCGCGCTGCGCAGGACTTCGGTGCGCTCGGCCGGGTAGCGGTTCAGGGCCACGGCACCCAGGCGCTGGCCGAGTTCGGCCTGCAGCGCCGCGGGCAGCGGGAAGGGGTTCTCCATCACGTCCAGCTTCACCAAGCCGGCGGCGGGCTGGACGGCGTAGGCGTGGAGGGCGCGTACGTCGTCGCGGAAGACATCAAGCGGCGAATTCATCGAGCAGTTCCGGGCCTTGCAGGAAGGGGTTGACGATCCGCAGGCTGTCGATGGTTTGGCCGTGCTGGAGGTCTTCGGTCAGCAGGTGGGTGCAGGCCTGCTGCTGGGCGGCGGCCACCACCAGGGCGTCCCAGTAGCTCAGGCCCCAGCGGCTTTCCACGGCCCAGGCCGATTCGACCGTGGCGTGGTCCGTCTGCCAGGGCTGCCAGAGCTGGTAGCGGCGCACCTCGGCACGCGCATCGCCGGCCGACAGTGCGCTGGAAAACTTCTTGCGAGCGTTCCAGTAGAACTCGTGCAGCACCTGGTTGCTGACGCGGCCGCAGCGCTGGGCCCAGCAGGCGCGCAGCCAGGCGCGGGCGGCGTCGCGCTTGACCGGCTCGCGGTCGTCAAAGGCGTAGAGCAGGACGTTGGTGTCGACGAACACCAGAACCGGCGTGCTCATCGGGCGTTACGGTCGTAGATCTCGTCGCGGCTGAGGTAACGACCGCTGGACTCGCCGAAGCTCTTGAACTCCAAGGCCTCACGCATGGCGCGCTCGTAAGCGTCGTCATGGCGCATCTTGTCGGCCAGCATGTCGCCCACCAGGCGCGACACGCTGGTGTTGCGGCGGGCCGCTTCCATCCGCGCCCAGTCGGCGACGGCGTCTTCCATGGTGACAGTGACGTTGCGCATGGCCTGAGTATGCACGAAGTTCGTGGAACACGAAGTTCGTGCTGCACGATCTTCGTGCCACACGGGGCACGGGGCCGGCGGAGCCTGCCTCGCTATGCTGGGCCGCCATGAGCCATGCCCTGCACATCTGGGAGCGACCGCTGCCCACCTCTCTGGCCGACGCCCAAGCCGCCAAGTCCCGGTTGAGCGCTGAAAGCGGGCCCGACCCCGAGGGCTTTGCGCATTTGCGCAAGGCACTGACCAGCGCGCTGGCCGACGAGCCCGCGTTGGCCGGCATGCGCTTTGAAGGGCTGGACGATGGGTTGCTCACCGGCCCGGTGCGCAGGGTGGGCGTGCCGCAGCCATTCAGCGCCGAGCTGGTGCCGCTGTTGGTGGCCGGGGCCTTGGCCCTGGGCTTGGCGGTGTACGACGAGCAGGCCGGCGTTTGCTACCACCCACTGCGTCACAAGCTGACGCTGGATGGCCAGCAGCCGATCCGGCCGAGCGACTTGCTGCCGCGGCCCTTGAAAGCTGCTGGCGTTTGGCTGGAGGCCCAGCCAAAGCCCCAAGAGCTGGGCCCTGACGAGCAGGCCCGCGCCTGGATCGCACAGCGGCGGCGCCTGCCGGCTTTCCAGGACGCCCTACTGGCCAAGGGCCCTCAAGGGCTCGAGCCCATGGACAGCGACAACCTGTGGATGCAGGCCCGCGTGCTGCGCCATCTGGGCCCCTGGTTCACGGCCCAAGGCTTTGTTGAACGCTCGCGCAGTGCCGAAGCCACCGAGTTCGCCCGGCTCACCGCAGGCGGCCTCCAGTCCTGGAGCCTGAGTCATTTTTTGCAGGGCAGCACGCCCAGCGGCACAGGGCCCGGCTTCAGCGTGCGCTGTGCGATCCGACCTTGGCTGCCCGAGATGCTGGACGGACCGGGCAACGCGTTCCCGCTGGTGCCGCCACCGCATGAGCCGCAGAGTTGGGGCCACGGCCGCCCCACAAGCGAGACGCGGGTGCTGGTGCGCACCCGCGCCGAACTCGAGCGCGTGTTGGCCGCCTTCAGGCCCAGCCTGGACACGGGGCTGCTGCCCCTGCTCGAGGCCTGTCGAACGCCGGAAGGGATCTTGGCGCTTGCGCGCCAGACGGGCACGCCCCACCCCTTGGTGCCCACCGCAGCACTGAAAAAACTGGCCCACTGGGAAGGCGCGCCCGATCACCAGGCCTTGTTGCAGCAACTCCACCAGCGTGACCGCGCGCTGGGGGGCCACCCGGCCAACCTCATTTGGCCCGCTTGCAGGCTACGGGCGCTGCCCCAGGCTTTCGGCACGATGCGGCCGCGGGCGCCTGGGCCTTAGGCGCCGGCCAGCAGTTCATCGACTTGGCGCAGGCGCCGCGTACCCAAGCGCCAGTAAGCGCTGAAGGAGCTGGCCACTGGCGCGTCGGGGCGGTCCAGCTCGGGGAACAGTGAATCGGCCGGCCGATCAAGCAAAGCGCGCAAGGGCTCGGGAAGGCCTGGATGGTCGAAACCCGACGTGTGAGCGCCCGCCAACCGCTCAACCAAGCTCTCAGCCGGGCCCACCCACTGCCAGGGCGTGAGGGCCTTCAGGCGCTGCGCAACGGCCGCCCAGCGCTCGGCGCGCCAAGCGATGTGTGCCCACGCCTCCAGCGGCCACAGCGCAACAACGGCATCGAAGCCGGGCGGCGGGTCGCCAAGGGCCCAGGGGTGGGCCAACCACACGCGTCGGCCGTGCTGGTCCGGGCCCCAATTGGCTTGGACGGTCGAGGCGGGGGGCGTGTGGCTCACCATGGGTTCGGCCACCGCCTCGCCGCCGCGCCCGGCTGGCAGCGGGGGCTTGCCGCCCCGGGCGCGGGCTTCGTGCACGTCGTAGCCGGTGTCCAGCACCGAGCCGGGCACCTGCCAATCGGCGGGGGCGAACCGGGCCACGTTGTCGGCGTTGAACAGGTAAGGCTTGTGGCTGCCCGTGCCGGCCACCCACTGCCAGGAGCCGTGGTTGGGGCCCACGTCGCCGTCCATCAGCCAGCTCAACATCCAATCGGCCCCGGCGCGCCAGTGCACGCGGCGGCCATGCACCAGGTAGCTGGCCAGCCACAGGCGGGCGTGGTTGTGCAGCCAGCCGGTGGTGGCCAGGGTGCGCACGGCCTGGTCGATGACGGCCAGGCCGGTGCGGGCCTCGCGCACGTCGGCAGGCACATCCAGGAGTCTGCGCGGCAGAAGGTCAGGCTGTCGCCGAGATCCCGGGGGCGACAGGCTAGGCGCTGGCGACGCCGCGTGGCGGGCCACGTCAGGAGCCAGCAACGACGCTTGTCGCCCCCGGGGCTCGGCCCGAAGGGTGGCCCCTGGATCCGGCGCAAGCGTTGTCGCTCCTTCTTTTGGACACGCGTCCACGGCGGCGTCGCTCCGAGCCTGCGCCGGCCCAGGGGCCACGCCAGCCTGACCTTCTGCCGCGCAGACTCCTGCGGCGTACTCGCCCTCGGGCAGCGGGCCTTCGTGCCGGCTGTGCCACACGGTGTCGGGCTCGCGCATCAAGCGGTGCTGGAAGAAGCCGCGCCAGGCCAGTTCCTGCACCCAGCGGTGGTCCAGCGGCAGCGGCGTGCGGGCGTGCACCGCGGCCAAGGCCTCGCGCAGGCTCAAGGCGCCATGCACGATCCAGGGCGACAGGCCCGACACCGCGCCTTGCAGGTGGTTGCGGGTGGCGGCGTAAGCGGCAGCGTCCACGCGGGCCAGGCGTTCGCGGGCGGTGGCGGGGCTCAGGTCCAGATCCACGCTGAGCGTCATCACAGGCCACTCCCTCCGGCCTTCCAGGCTTCGGCCTGCAGGCGAATGACCTTGCGCTCCGCCTCATCCATGCGGGCCAGGTTTTTCACTTGCAGCGCCAATCGTGGGTGCTTGGCAAAGCGGGCCTCGTGGCGCAGCAGGAAGTCCCAGTACAGCGTCGTGTACGGGCAGGCGTCGGGCCCCGTGCGCTTGGCGGGCTTGAAGCGGCAGCCTTGGCAGGCCGCGCCGCCGCTCATGCGCTGGATGTACTGGCCGCTGGCGATGTAGGGCTTGCTGGCCATGGCGCCGAAGGGCGCGGGCCGGCCGTCGGGCAGCGTGCCGTCGGCGAACTGGCTCATGCCCAGGGTGTTGGGCAGTTCCACCCACTCCACGGCGTCCACGTACACCGCCAGGTACCACTCGTGCACGCGTTGCGGTCGCACGCCCAGCAGCAGCGCGTACAGGCCGGTCACCATCAGGCGCTGGATGTGGTGGGCGTAACCGTGGCGCAGCGTCTGGCCGATGGCGTCGCGCAGGCAGGCCATGCCCACCTCGCCCGTCCAGTACCAAGCCGGCAGCTCGGCCTGCGCGTCGAGCGCGTTGCGCTCGGCGTAGTCGGGCATCTGCGTCCAGTAGATGCCGCGCACGTACTCGCGCCAGCCCAAGATCTGCCGGATGAAGCCCTCGGCCGCGGCCAGGGGCACGTGGCCGGCGCGGTGCGCGGCTTCGGCCTTGGCCACCACCTCGCGCGGGGTGATGAGCTTGAGGTTCAGGCTGCTGGCCAGCAGGCTGTGCCAGAGAAAGGGCTCGCCCGGCCACATCGCGTCTTGCCACAGGCCGAACTGCGGCAGGCGGTGCTCGATGAAGTCGTCCAGCGCCTGCAGGGCCTGCGCGCGGGTGACGGGCCAGGCGAAGTCGTCGAGCTGCCCCGGGTGGGCGGCGAAGCGATCGCGCACCAGGGCCAGCACGCCGGCCGTGCGCGCGTCGGGCGCGAAGCGCGGCGCAGGGGGCACCAAGCCCGGGCCTTGCGGCCCGAAGGCCTCGCGGTTCTCGGCATCAAAGTTCCACTGCCCACCCAGGGGTTCGCCAGCCTCGTCCAACAGCACACGGTGCCTGGCGCGCTGCTCCCGGTAGAAGTACTCCATGCGAAGCTGCTTGCGGCCCTTCGTGTGGGCGGCGAATTCGCGCACGGTGGCAAAGAAGTGGCGGTCGTCGCGCAGGTCCAGCGGCAAGCCCAAGTCCTTCGCCACGCCGCGCAAGGCCTGCAGCACGCGCCAGTCGCCGGGGGCGGTCATCACCAAGGTTTGGGGCTGCAGCGCGCGAATGTCGCGCGCCAGGGCCTCGGCCAGGCTGGGCGCGGCCTGCGCGTCGTCCAGGTGCTGGTAGTGCAGCGGCCAGCCGCGCTCGCGCAAGGACTGCGCAAAGGCGCGCATGGCCGCCAGGAACAGCGCCGTGCGCGGCTGGCTGCTCCAGACATGCGTGCTCTCTTCGGCCACCTCGGCCATCCACACGGCGTCTTGCGCGGTGTCGAAGTCGTCGAAGGCGCTGGCGGCTTCGTCGAGCTGGTCGCCAAGAACAAGAACAAGATGCCTCATCGTGCGGCCTTGGCTTCGCGGCGGCAGCGCTCGCTGCAGAACTTCACCTCGCTCCAGGTCTTGGCCCAGGCCTTGCGCCAAGTCATCTCACGCCCGCAGTGCGCGCAGGGCTTGCTTGGCAGCGCCTGCTTGTTGCCCCGGAACCCAGAAACGGCAGTTGACCGCTTCCCTCCGCCTGCCAGTTTTCGCTCCATCATCGGATTGAGCCCACGGCGCTGTTCACCGCTTGGGCGACACCGCTACACAGCCGATTGCACCGCGCTGCAGCACGCTGGCGGCGTTGCTCGTCCTTGCGGGCAAGAGCCCGCGGCGTCCTCGCGCCTTGCCAGCGCACCGCATCACGGCGCACTCGGCCGTGTCCAACTGCCGCTTCTGGGTTGAAGCTCAAAACAACTCTCCCTGGGGCGAAGGGGGTGACGGCGTCGCCGGTGCCGGCGCTGGTTTGGCGCGCCGTGATTTCGTCGTGCTCGGCAGCCCGCTCTTGCGCGAGCCGTGCTTCTCTTGCACGCCATCGGCCTGCGCGCGGGCCTCGGGCCGGCGGCGCTCGGTCCACATCGCGTCCTTGGCCGCGCGGATGGCGCTGCGCTCGTCCACCAGCGGTGCCGGGTAGTGCGTGCCGATGACGCAGCCGCTGGCCCGCTGCGTGGCCGCATCCATGCGCCAGGGCGTGGCCAAGTGAGGCAACGGCACGCCGGCCAGCTCGGGCACCCAGCGGCGGATGAACACCCCGTCGGGGTCTTGGTCCAGCGCCTGCTTGGTGGGCGAGTAAATGCGCAGGGTGTTGATGCCCGTGGTGCCCGATTGCATCTGCATCTGGCTCCAGTGGATGCCGGCTTCGAAGTCCAGGAACTGCCGCGCCAGGTGCAGGCCCGTGGGCCGCCAGTGCAGCCACAGCGGGTAGCTCGCCACGCTGACCAGCATGGCGCGCATGCGGAAGTTCAGCCAGCCGGTGGCCTTGAGGCTGCGCATGCAGGCGTCCACCATCGGCCAGCCGGTGTGGCCCGTGGCCCAGGCGTGGAAGCGGGCCTGGTCGGACTCGGTGAAGGGCGCGGTGTCGCCCGGGCGCAGGCCGTCGAAGGCCGGCACGAAGGCGCGGCGCTCGATGGCCGGCTCGTCCTCCAGCTTCTGCATGAAGTGGCAGTGCCAGCGCAGGCGCCCGGCAAAGCCGCGCAGCGCGTAAGCCCAACTGCGCTCGCCCAAAGCCTGCGCCTCGGCGATGCGCGCCTCGGTGGCCTGGTGTGCGCGGCGCAGGCTCAGGGTGCCCCAGGCCAGGTGGGGCGAGAGGCGGCTGCAGCCGGCTTCGGCGCTCAGCGGGCTGCTCATCGCGCGACGGTAGTCGTGGCCGCGGCGGGTCAGGAAGTCGTCCAGCGTGGCCAGCGCGGCGCGCTCGCCCCCCACCTGGCCGGCTCGCGCGTCCGGCGCCACGCCCAGGGCCTCGGGCGTGGGCAGCGGCTCGGTGGGGAAGTCGCCTGCGGGCGACCAACCATCGGGCACCGGCGCCTCGTCGGCGTCCATGCGCGCCTGCCATTGTCCGGCCCAGCCGTTGCGGCTGCGCAGGCGCCGCACCACGCCGTGCTGCGGCAGCTCGGTCCACGCGACCCCGGCCTGTCGGCACCACGCCGCCACGGCCAGGTCGCGCGCGTAGGTCCAACCCGGCCCGGTTTCTTCGTGGCTCAGCAAGTGCGTCACCCCCAGCTCGCGCTGCAGCGCGGCCAGGCCCTCCACCGCCGGCGCCACGCGCACGTGCAGCGGCAGGCCGCGCCGATGCAGCCGCAAGCGCAGGCCCTGCAAGCTTTGCAGCACGAAACGCAGGTGCTGGGGGTCGAACTCCGGCGAGGCCAACCATGCGGGCTCGATGAAGAACACCGCCGCCGTGCGCTCGAAGGCGGCCGCCCGCGCCAGCGGGGCGTGGTCGTGCAAGCGCAGGTCGCGCTTCAGCCAAACGAGTGCGGTGGACGCGGCCATGCCGCGATTGTGGAAAGCGTGGGCTCGGCTCGGCGGGGAGGCGCCGCGATGCCCTGGCGGGTTGATCCGCTGATCGGCGGCAAAGCCGCGTCAAGGGGCGGAGGCCACCCGATGCCAGCAACGCCCCTCAGCAAGCCCTCAGACAGGCGACTGTTTGCCTGCAACGGGCCAACTGCAATCGATCAATCGTCGGCCAAGGAGGCTGCTGTCGACCTACAGCTGCCGTAGCAGTTGCATACCTGGGCAGCCGCTGGGAAGCGGTAGCCGGCGTTCGCGATGGCGAGGTATCAGCGCCTCAGCAGTGGAACGAAGCGCCACCCAACAACAGAAACGCAAACCAAGGTTGGCACTAGATACCAAGCCAAGAAGGGCACGATACCGATGAGCATCGTGCCTTCCATCACTTCAAGCCGCCACACTCGAGAGAGGTTGGCCCAGAAATGCTCACCAGCGGGCACCAACTGGCTTCCTCGCAAATACAGAGATGGCCCCTGAAGCAGCAGTACGACCACCATGCCGACCGCCTGTGCAAGCAGCAAACGGTGCCAGGGTCGTCGGTCGCCGGAGAAACCGGGCCATAGCCTCACGGCAGCGAACAAGCCTACACAGCAAAGCAGGCCGTACAAGAGGGCCTGCAGCATTCCGGAAAGGTAGCCAAAGCCGAGAAGAACAAGCATGCCTCCACCCTGCCAATAGCTCCACCCCTTGATTGCACTGAGCCAAAGTCCTGTCAAGGTGACAGCAACGAGTGGGCCGAGAAGTGCAAACACGAGGCAAGTGGAAAGGGTGAACTTGATACGGGTCATCGAAAGGGGTGCAAGTTCAGGTGCTGACCTGAACGAGAGAGGACTGATGCTTGAAGGCCGCCACGATACCTGTGGCTCTTTGCTGTCGACCGACGGTCTGAAGAGGCAACCCCACTACCGACAAAGCGCTTTCCAGCTGCGTTGTGAATGTCTGCTCTTGGCCTTGTCTTGCTCTGCAGTGTGGGGGTCCGAACACCGGCTCCTGGCCGACAGGCGACTCTTTGACTTGAGTGCGGCGGACGGCTTCAGCCCTTGCGACCAGCACCCCAGCAAAGCGAGTCGCCTTGCGCTCAGCGGCGACTCATCCGCCGCTGGCGTCCACCCGCATCGCCGCCGACCGGGCATGCGCCTGCAGGCCCTCGCCCTGCGCCAGCGTGTCGGCCACCGGCCCCAGCACCTGGGCGCCGCGGTGGCTGATGTCGATCAGGCTGCTGCGCTTGACAAAGTCGTACACGCCCAGGGGCGAGCTGAAGCGGGCGGTGCCACTGGTGGGCAGCACGTGGTTGGGGCCGGCGCAGTAGTCGCCCAAGGACTCCGAGGCGTAGGTGCCCAGGAAGATGGCGCCGGCGTGCTTCAGGTGCGGCAGCCACTGGCGCGGGGCCGTGCTGCTCACCTCCAAGTGCTCGGGCGCGATGCGGTTGCTGACCGCGCAGGCCTCTTCCATGCTGCGCGTGTGGATCAGGCCGCCGCGGCCCTCCAGGCTGGCGCGGATGACGGCGGCGCGCGGCATGTCGGGCAGCAGGCGGTTCATCGAGGCCTCGACGGCGTCGAGGTAGGCGGCGTCGGGGCACAGCAGGATGCTTTGCGCCAGCTCGTCGTGCTCGGCCTGGCTGAACAGGTCCATGGCCACCCAGTCGGGCGGCGCGCTGCCGTCGGCCAGCACCAGGATCTCGCTCGGGCCGGCGATCATGTCGATGCCCACCTGCCCGAACACGCGGCGCTTGGCCGCGGCCACGTAGGCGTTGCCGGGGCCGGTGATCTTGTCCACGCGCGGGATGGTGGCCGTGCCGTAGGCCAGGGCGGCCACGGCCTGCGCGCCGCCAATCGTGAAGACCTGGGCCACGCCGGCCAGGTGCGCGGCGGCCAGCACCAGGGCGTTCTTTTCTCCGCGGGGCGTGGGCACGACCATGACGATCTGGCCCACGCCGGCCACCTGCGCGGGGATGGCGTTCATCAGCACCGAGCTGGGGTAGGCCGCTTTGCCACCGGGCACGTACAGGCCCACGCGGTCCAACGGGGTGACCTGCTGGCCCAGGCGGTTGCCGTCTTCGTCCTCGAACTCGAAGCCTTGGCAGGTGACCTCGAACTGGCGCTGGTGGTAGCGGCGCACGCGCTCGGCGGCCACCTGCAGGGCCTGGCGCTGCACCTCGGGCAGGCCGTCGAAGGCGGCCTTCAGCTCGGCCGGGGGGATGGCCAAGTCGGCCACCGAGGCGGCTTGCACGCCGTCGAACTTGTGCGTCAGCGCCAACACCGTGGCGTCGCCGTCGCGGCGCACGTCGGCAATGATTTTCGCGACCGTGGTCTCGATGCCGGCGTCGGTCTCCTCGCTCCAATGCAGCAGCTGCTCGAGCTCGGCGTCGAACGTGGCGGCGGTGGTGGCGAGGCGGCGGATCTTCATGACTTCAGGCGTTGGCAGTGGAGGCAGCGAGGGCGCGGCGGAAGGCGTCCATCAGCGGTTGCAGGCGCGCGCGCTTGAGCTTGGCGGCGCCGGGGTTGACGACGAGGTGGGCCGACACGGGGAGGATGTCTTCGACCTCGACGAGGTGGTTGGCCTTGAGCGTGCTGCCGGTGCTGACCAGGTCGACGATGGCGTCGGCCAGGCCGGTCAGCGGGGCGAGCTCCATCGAGCCGTAGAGCTTGATGAGGTCGACGTGCACGCCTTTGTCGGCGAAGTGCTGGCGGGCCAACTGGGTGTACTTGGTGGCCACGCGGATGCGCGCGCCTTGGCGCACGGCGGCGGCGTAGTCGAAGTCGGCGCGGGTGGCCACGCTCAGGCGGCAGCGGGCCAGCCGCAAGTCGATGGGGCGCAGCAGCGAAGCGCCGCCCTCCCCGCCGCCGTAGGGCCCCAGCTCGTGCTCCAGCACCACGTCCAAGCCGGCCACGCCGACGTCGGCGCCGCCGAACTGCACGTAGGTCGGCACGTCGCTGGCGCGCACCAGCACCACGCGCACGTCGGGCTGGTTGGTGGGCAGGATGAGCTTGCGCGTCTTCTCGGGGTCTTCCAAGACCTCGATGCCCGCCGCACGCAGCAGCGGCAGCGTGTCGTCAAAGATGCGGCCCTTGCTCAGGGCCAATGTCAATTGAGTCATGGGGTGAACCAGCAATCCAGGCAGTCAGCCCCCAAGCGGCCACCGCGGAACCGGCTTGGCCGGGCCGCCAGCGGCGCCCCCTTGAGGGGGAGGCGCGAAGCGCTTCGGGGGTGGGTCATTTCACGCGTTCGATGTCGGCACCCAGGGCGCGCAGCTTGGCTTCCATCTGCTCGTAGCCGCGGTCCAGGTGGTAGATGCGGTCCACCACGGTCTGCCCTTCGGCCACCAGGCCGGCGATGACCAGGCTGGCGCTGGCGCGCAGGTCGGTGGCCATCACGGTGGCGCCGCTCAGGCGCTCCACGCCGGTGACGACCGCCGTCTTGCCGTCGACCTCGATGCGGGCGCCCAGGCGCACCAACTCGTTGACGTGCATGAAGCGGTTTTCGAAGATGGTCTCGCTGATCTTGGCCGAGCCCTGGGCCACGCAGTTCACGGCCATGAGCTGGGCCTGCATGTCGGTCGGGAAGGCGGGGTACTCGCTGGTGCGAAAGCCCACCGCGATGGGCCGCGTGCCCATGGTGACGCGCAGCTGGCCGTTGATGGCGTTGATGCTGGCGCCAGCCTCACGAAGCTTGTCGATGACAGCGTCCAGGTGGTCGGCGCGCGAGCCCACCAAGGCCACGTCGCCACCCGTGGCGGCCACGGCGCACAGGAAGGTTCCGGCTTCGATGCGGTCGGGCACGATGGCGTGCGGCTCGCGCGGGGCGTGCAGCTTGTCGACGCCGCGGATCACGATGCGGCTGGTTCCGTGGCCTTCGATCTTCGCGCCCATCTTGATGAGCAGCTCGGCCAGGTCCACCACCTCGGGCTCTTGCGCGGCGTTTTCCAGCACGGTCTCGCCCTCGGCCAGCGCGGCGGCCATCAGGAAGTTTTCGGTGCCGGTCACCGTGATCATGTCGGTGGTGATGCGCGCGCCCTTCAGGCGGCCGCCCGCCGGGCACTTGGCCAGGATGTAGCCGTGCTCAACGACGATCTCAGCGCCCATCAACTGCAGGCCCTTGATGTGCTGGTCCACGGGGCGCGAACCGATGGCGCAGCCGCCGGGCAGGCTGACCGTGGCCTCGCCGAAGCGGGCCAGCAGCGGGCCCAGCGCCAAGATGCTGGCGCGCATGGTCTTCACCAGCTCGTAGGGCGCCTCGGGGTTGCTGACTGGGCCGGCGTTCAGCGTCAGGCGGTGGCCGGTGTCGCTGTCCCATTCCACGCTGGCGCCCATGTTGCGCAGCAGCTTGATCATGGTGTGGACGTCTTGCAGGCGCGGCACGTTGTCCAGCACCACCGGCTCGGCCGTCAGCAGCGCGGCGCACAGCTCGGGCAGGGCGGCGTTCTTGGCGCCCGAGATGGTGACGGTGCCGTGCAGCGGCTTGCCGCCGCGTATGAGGAGTTTGTCCATGGCTCAGGCGTTCCCGGGGTTGTCGGCGTGTTCGGCGGGGGTCAGGGTCTTCATCGAGAGGGCGTGGATCTGCTCCTTCATGCGCTCGCCCAGCGCGGCGTACACGCGCTGGTGGCGGCGCACGCGGCTCAGGCCCTCGAATTCCGCGCTCACGATGGTGGCGAAGAAGTGGCGGCCGTCGCCGTTCACCTCGAGGTGTGCGCAGGGCAGGCCGGCGGCGATGTAGGAACGCACCTCGTCGGGCGTGGGATCGGCCATGTCAATGTCTCACTTTGTAGCCGCGCTGCAGCAGCTGCAGCGCCAGGGTGGCAACAACGGCAAAGGCCAGCGCCACGATGCCCAGGCTGATCCAGGGGTTCGTGTCGCTGACGCCGAAGAAGCCGTGGCGGAAGCCGTCCACCATGTAGAAGAAAGGGTTCAGGTGAGAGGCCGCGCGCCAGAAGGGCGGCAGCGAATCCACCGAATAGAACACGCCCGCCAAGAAGGTCATGGGCATGACGATGAAGTTTTGGAACGCAGCCAGTTGGTCGAACTTGTCTGCCCACAGGCCGGCGATCAGGCCCAGCGAGCCCATCAGCCCCGCGCCCAGCAGGCCGAAGGCCAGGGCCCAAGGCAGGTGCTGCAGCGCCCAGCCCTGCCAGGGCACGAACCACAGCGTGGCCAGCGCCACGCCCAGGCCCACGGCCAGGCCGCGCACCATGGCCGCGCCCACGTAGGCCAAGAACCAAGCCCGCGGGCTCAGGGGCGTGAGCAGCAAGAACACGAGGTTGCCCGTGACCTTGCTTTGGATGAGGCTGGAGCTGCTGTTGGCGAAGCTGTTTTGCAGCACGCTCATCATCACCAGGCCCGGCAAGAGGAAGGCGCCGTAGGGCACGCCGTGCACCTGCACGTGGTCCTCCAGCACGTGGCCGAAGATCATCAGGTAGAGCACCGAAGTGAGCACCGGCGCGGCGATGGTCTGGAAGCTGACCTTCCAGAAGCGCAGCAGCTCTTTTTTGAACAGGGTCGACGCACCGGGCTTCATCGCGCGTCCCCTTGCATGATTTCCAGGAACACGTCCTCCAGGTCGGCGCGGCCGATCTCCAGGTCCTCCACCGGCACCTGGGCTTGGCGCAGGCGGCCCAAGATCTGCTCGACCTCGGCGGCGTCGTGCGCCTTGATCTGCGCGATGCGCCCGGTCACACGCGCATCGAGCCCTTCGGGCAAGGCGGCGTCGGTTTTGAAGCGCAGCACCTGGTGGCTGCGGTGGCTCAGCAGCGCGCTGGTGCGGTCCAAGGCCACGAGCTGGCCAGCCTTGAGCATGCCGATGCGGCCGCACAGGGCCTCGGCCTCTTCCAGGTAGTGCGTGGTCAGCAGCACGGTGGTGCCTTGCGCTTTGTTCAGGCGAGCGATGAACTGCCACAGGGTTTGGCGCAGCTCCACGTCCACGCCGGCGGTGGGTTCGTCCAGCACGATGACCGGCGGCTTGTGCACCAGCGCTTGCGCCACCAACACGCGGCGCTTCATGCCACCGCTGAGTTGGCGCATGTTGGCGTCGGCCTTGGCGGCCAGGCCCAGCTCGCCCAGAAGCTCGTCGATCCAGGCGTCGGTGGCCGTCACGCCAAAGTAGCCGGCCTGGAAGCGCAGGGTTTCGCGCACGCTGAAGAAGGGGTCGAACACCAACTCTTGGGGCACCACGCCCAGGGCGCGGCGCGCTTGCGCGTAGTCCGTGACCACGTCGTGCCCCATGACAGCCACACGCCCCTGCGTGGCCTGCGAGAGGCCGGCCAGGATGCTGATCAGGCTGGTTTTGCCGGCGCCATTGGGCCCCAGAAGCCCGAAGAACTCGCCGGGGGCGATGTCGAAGGACACATCGGTCAAGGCCGGGGAGTTGGCGCCGCGGTAGGTCTTGTGCACCCGCTCGAAGCGGATGGCGGGCGTCGCGGTCATGGCGGTAATTGTAGGAACGACGCGCCAAATCCCTAGGCTGGGCGCTGCGCGAGCGGGTATCGTTGGCCCGCCCCGCCACGAACCCTCGAACATGGCCACGCCCAAAAAGCCCCGTCGCACCGCCGAGCGCATCCTCGAAGTGACGCTCGACCTGTTCAACCGCTTTGGCGAACCCAACGTCAGCACCACGCTGATCAGCGCCGAGCTGAACATCAGCCCCGGCAACCTGTATTACCACTACCCGGCCAAAGACGAGCTGATCAATGCGCTGTTCCAGCGCTTCGACACCGAACTGGCCGACCTGCTGCTCGCCGCCGACAACGTGCGCAACGTGGAGGACGCCTGGTTCTTCTTCCACACCCTGTACGAGCTGATCTGGAAGCACCGCTTCCTGTACCGGGACCTGAACGACCTGCTCAGCAAGAACCGCAAGCTCGAAACCCACTTCCAAACCGTGCTGGCCCGCAAGCAAGAGGCCATGCGCGGCGTGCTGGCGGGCCTCAAGATCGGCGGCGCGCTCAAGATGGACCCCCGCGAAGCAGCGCCCGTGGCCGCCTCCATGGTGGTGCTGCAGAGCTACTGGCTCAGCTTCGAGTACGTGAAAGACCCGCGCCACGCGCTGGAACCCGAACGCGCCGGAGCCGCCTTGCTGCGCGGTGCCTTCCACGTGTTGAGCCTGCTGATGCCCTATCTCGAACCCCAATCCCGCGAGCACCTGTTCAGGCTGGCGGGCAACTACCAGTCCTGAGGAGACGCGCCATGGCCCCAGCCACCCCGAAGACGCCCGCCAAGAAGACCAGCCCCGCGCCGGCGGTCAAGAAGGTCGCTGCCAAGGCTGCGGCCAAGGCGCCTGCCAAAGCGCCTGCCAAAGCGCCTGCCAAGGTTCCTGCCAAGGCCCCTGCCAAAGCACCTGCCAAAGCACCTGCCAAAGCTCCTGCCAAAGCTCCTGCCAAAGCACCTGCCAAAGCACCGGCCAAGGCTCCAGCCAAAGCACCGGCCAAGGCTCCAGCCAAGGCTCCTGCCAAGGCTCCTGCCAAAGCTCCTGCCAAGGCCCCCGCAGCGCCCAAAGCCCAGGCTGGTTTCGCCTACGACGACGCCACGCTGAAAGCCCTGTGGCCGGAGTTGCACCGAGGCGATGCGGAGCCCTGGCCCAAGTCGGCGGCCGTGGTGGAGGCCTGGCGTTTGTTCCATGCCGGCGACTTCAAGGCCGCCATGGCGGCCGGTCTCAAGGCAGGTGGCGATGGCCTGACCGTGGCCAACAAGGCGCAGGCCATCCAGGCCAACTACCTGGAGAAGAACGAGAAGGCCAAGCTCGACGCCTTCTTGGCCGTGGCGGCCCGGGCCGAGGCGCAGCAGGCCAGCCAGCCCAACAACCCCAATGCCCACTACCTGGAGGCCTATGCCCTGGGCCGCTACAGCCAGGGCATCAGCATCGCCGAGGCCTTGGTGCAAGGCTTGGGGGTCAAGATCAAGTCGGCCCTCGAACGCGCCATCGCGCTGCAACCCAAGCACGCCGACGCCCACGTGGCCTTGGGCGCCTTTCATGCCGAGGTGATCGACAAGGTGGGGCGGCTGCTGGCCCGCGGCCAGGGCGCCGACTTGCGCACGGGGCTGCAGATGTTGGACACCGCGCTCAAGCTCAACCCCAAGAGCGCCATCACCCTGATGGAGTGCGCCAACGGCTACGTGATGCTCGAGGGCGACAAACGCATGCCCGAAGCCGAGAAGCTCTACGCCAGCGCGGCCGCCCTCACCCCCCGGGACGCGATGGAGCGCCTGGACGTCGAAATGGCCAAGGCCGAGTTGGAAGACTGAGGGCTGCATCCTGAGGCGCGACGGCGGCGGAGCCGCCGTCTTTTTGCACCCACCTGGGCTCGCGCCATGACCGATTCCGTCATGGGGCTGTCACCGCAGGTCTAGATGATTCGCGGCGTCGCCAACGTGGAGATGCCCGATGAACACGACGCCATCCGTCGCCTCAGCCCCCGCCATCGAAGTCCGCTCGCTGTCCAAGCGCTTCGGCACTGCGCAGCCCGCCTTGCGCGAGGTTTCGCTGTCGGTCCAACCGGGCGAGATGGTGGCCCTGCTGGGCGCCTCGGGCTCGGGCAAGTCCACCTTGCTGCGTCATTTGAACGGCCTGCACCGGGCCGATGCGGGTTCGGTGTCGGAGGTGAAGCTGCTGGGCCGCCGGCTGCAAAGCGGCGGTCGACTCAGCGCGGAGACCCGCGCGCTGCGCCGCGAAGTGGCCTCGATCTTCCAGCAGTTCAACCTGGTCGATCGCCTGCCGGTGATGAGCAATGTGTTGGTGGGCGCTCTGCACCGCCTGCCACTGTGGCGCAGCCTGCTGCGGGCCTTCCCGGCGCATGAGCTGCAAGGGGCTTACGAGGCCTTGCAACACGTGGGCATCGACGCCTGCGCGTGGCAGCGGGCGTCCACGCTCTCGGGGGGTCAGCAACAGCGGGCCGCCATCTCTCGCGCCTTGGTTCAGGGCGCCAAGATCATCCTGGCCGACGAACCCATCGCGTCGCTCGACCCCGCATCCAGCCGCCGGGTGATGGAGCTGCTGGCGCAGGTGAACCGCGAACGCGGCGTGACGGTGATGGTGTCGCTGCACCAAATCGACTACGCCTTCGCTTACTGCCCCCGCACCGTCGCCTTGCGCCATGGGCAAGTGGTGTACGACGGGCCCACGGCGGCGCTCAGCGAAGAGCGTTTGCACCAGCTGTACGGAACGCAGGCGGGCGAACTGCTGACGCCTGCGCGCGACCCCGCACCCGCAGTCGCCAGTGCCAGCCGCGGGCCGGTTCCCCCACTGGTGGCCGTTCCACAAGCCGCCTGAGCGGGCGCCGCTGGCCGGCACCCCACCCTCCAGCAAGTCTGTCCCCTCGCATCCTTTTCATCAGGAGAGTCACTCATGTTCCCAGTTCAGCGTCGCGCCTTGACCATCCTGGCGCTTGCGGCTGCTACCGCTCTGCCCCAGGCCCACGCGCAGGCCCCGAAAGAGATCAGCTTCGGCATCATCTCCACCGAATCGTCGGCCAACCTGAAGTCGGCTTGGCAGCCGCTGCTGGAGGACCTGCAACAGGCCACGGGCCTGAAGATCAATGCCTTCTTCGCACCCGACTACGCCGGGGTCATCGAGGGCATGCGCTTCAACAAAGTGCAGGTGGCCTGGATGGGCAACAAGTCGGCGATGGAGGCCGTGGACCGCGCGCAGGGCGAGGTCTTTGCCCGCATGGTGCAGCCCGATGGTGGCATCGGCTACTGGGGCTTCATCATCGCCCGCAAGGACAGCCCGCTGCAGAACCTGCAGGACGTGCGCAAGCAGCGCCAAGAGTTGACCCTGGGTTACGGCGACCCCAATTCCACCAGCGCCGCATTTGTGCCGGGCTTTTACGCCTTCGGCCAAAACAAGGTCGACCCGACCCGTGACTTCAAGCGCATGGTGCGCGCCAACCACGAGACCAACATCCTGGCCGTGCACGGCCGGCAGGTGGACATCGCCACCGTGGCCAGCGACGCCATGGAGCGCATGAAGCTCAAGCAACCCGAGAAGCACGACGAGCTGAAGGTGATTTGGCGCTCGCCGCTGATCGCCAGCGACCCCATGGTGTGGCGTGCGGACCTCGACGCTGGGACGAAGAAGAAGGTGTCCGACTTCTTCCTGACCTATGGCAAGCAGCCCCGCGAAAAGGAAATCCTGGCCAAGCTCACCATCGGCGGCTTCATGAAGTCCGACAACAACCAGCTCACGCCGATTCGCCAACTCAGCCTGGTGGCCGAGCGCAACAAGATCGAGGCCGATGTCAACCTGAGCGCCGACGACAAGAACCGTCGCCTGCAGGCCGTCGACGTCAAGCTCGCCGAGCTGAGCCGGCAGACCAACACCAACTGACCGGCAGCGCCATGAGCCTCGCGACGATCGACAAGCCCATGGTGCCGCAGGCGCCCAAGCCCAGCCTGTGGAGCCTGCTGGGCTGGGGCCTGCTCATCGCCTTGCTGCTCGGTTCCTGGCAGGGCGCCGACATGCGTCCCCTGGACCTGCTGCGCGACAGCGGCAACATGGCGGAATACGCGGGCGGCTTCTTCCCGCCCGACTTTCGCGAGTGGCGCCAGTACCTGCAGGAACTGATCGTCACGTTGCAAATCGCGCTGTGGGGCTCGGCCATGGCCGTGCTGTGCTCGGTACCGCTGGCGCTTCTGGCCGCCAGCAACATCACACCGTGGTGGATTCACCAGCCCGTTCGCCGCGTGCTGGACGCCTTTCGCTCGATCAACGAGATGGTGTTCGCCCTGCTCTTCGTGGTGGCCGTGGGCCTGGGGCCGTTTGCCGGTGTGCTGGCGCTGTGGGTGCACACCACGGGCACGCTGGCCAAGCTGTTCAGCGAGGCGGTGGAGGCCATCGATCCGCAGCCCGTCGAGGGCATCCGGGCCACTGGAGCGCACAGCCTGGAGGAGATCGCTTACGGCGTGCTGCCGCAGGTGATGCCGCTGTGGATCTCCTACGCCCTGTATCGCTTCGAGGCCAATGTCCGATCGGCCTCGGTGGTGGGCATGGTGGGCGCCGGTGGCATCGGCATGCTGCTGTGGGAGGTGATTCGCGGGTTCGAGTACGGCAAGACCGCGGCCATCCTGCTGATGCTCATTGGCACCGTGAGCCTCATCGACATGTTGTCGGCCCAACTGCGCAAGAAGCTGGTATGAACGCCGCCCTGCCTCCCCTCATGGATCGCATCGGCCACATGTTGGCCCGCCAAGCCGACCGCGCCTACGAGGGGCAACGCACCGAGTCGGTGAGCGCCCTGGCGCACGCGCTGCAATGCGCGCAACTGGCCGAGTGGGCTGGTGCGTCCAACAGCTTGGTGGCGGCTGCGTTGCTGCACGACATCGGTCACTTCGCCGACGACGAGGTGATGAGCCTGGGCGACGCCGTGGACGACGAGCACGAGTTGCGCGCCCTGCCCTTGCTGGCCGAGGGCTTTGGCCCGGCCGTGTTGGAGCCGATCCGCTTGCACGTGGCCGCCAAACGCTACCTGGTGGCCGCCGAGCCCGCCTACCTGTCCACCTTGTCGCCGGCGTCGGTGCATTCGCTGATGCTGCAGGGCGGCCCCATGCGCCCCGACGAGTGCGAGGCCTTCGCGGCACGACCGCACGCGGCCGATGCCATCGCCTTGCGGCGCTGGGACGATCTGGCCAAGGAGCCGGGCCGGCCCACACCCTCGCTGGACTACTACCTGGCGCTGCTGGCGGAAGTGGTCCAGCCTCCAGCGGGCCTGGGCGGGCGCTCAGGCCAGCGGGTAGCGTCGCTCGATCACGAAGGCGTCGTCGGGCGCTGATTGCTTGAAGAGGCAGAGGTCGGCGCAGCGAAGGGGCAGCGTGGCCAAAACGGGCGCGAAGTGCGCCCGAGCCTGCTGCAAGCACGCCTCGCGCTGCGTGCCTGGCGGCAGGCTGTTGCTCAGCGTCATGTGAAAGCGCCACCCCTCCAGCACGTGCGGGTAGCCCCAACGCTGCAAGCGCTCGAGGGCTGCGGCGTCGGTCGCCGAGGCCGCGCGGCGCGCCTGTTCGGCCGACGAGGCGGGGGCGCGGAAGGGGTCGAGTTCGACCACGCAAGCATCGGCCAGTTGCCACAGCGGGTGGTCGCGCGGCAAGGCTTCGGCGGGCCGCAGGGCGACGAAATCGGCCAGGGTACTCACCTCCAAGGACGGGATGAGGAAGGCGGGATGGCGACGCGACAGCGCCGACAGGGCCCGGTCCAAC
Source organism: Inhella sp. (assembly GCF_027532025.1). Taxonomy (GTDB): domain Bacteria; phylum Pseudomonadota; class Gammaproteobacteria; order Burkholderiales; family Burkholderiaceae_C; genus Inhella. The sequence continues at coordinate 46,913 of NZ_JAPZSY010000017.1, forward strand.
TCGGCTGCGTCCTGGCCTGATGACAAGCGGAAGGGGGCCTTCAAGGTGGCATGAAAGCCATAGCGCCAGGGCTCGTCGCGCTGCGCAGGTGCGGGGCCCCGATCGGACGCGACCGCCGCATCCCGACCCAACCAGGCGCAACCGGCCCGCCACAGGGGGTGGTCGAGTTGAGGCGCGAAGTAAACAGCCCAGCGCGGTGCGGGTGGTGCGGTCATGCCAGCCCCTCGCCCGCCTCGACCTGCAACTGGACGGCATCGGCGGCGAACAGGGTGGTCGCCGCCTCCACCGGCACGCCCTCGGGGTCGACGTTGGTGTACTGCACCACCAGCAAGGGCTGGGTCAAGGCGCGGGCGAGCGCATCGGCCTCGCTCGCGGTCGGCAAGCGGGCGGAAATGCTGGAGCGCAAGCGCGTGTAGTCGCTCACCCCAAAGCGCTGCAGCGTGGCGGTGACCGAGCGCTCTTGCGCGAACACCTCGGCGATGCCCGAAAAGCGCGCGCTGGGGTAGGCCGCCGTGCTCAGGCTGATGGGCCGGCCGCGCACGCGGGAGCGTGTGTGGAGCAACTCCACGCGGCCGTGAGGCGGCAGCTTCAGGGCCTGGGCCCAGACGCCCGCAGGCTGCGCGGACTCGTGACCCAGGAGTTCGCGCTCGGCCCGCTCGCCGGCTTCGGCCAGGTTTTGGCTCAAGCGGGTGCGACGCTGCAACGCGTAGTCCAGCACCAGCTCTCGAACCCACGTGCCGCTGCCTTGGCGCACGCTGACGAAGCCTTCGCGCACCAGCGCTTGCACCGCCTGGCGCAGCGTGTGCCGGTTCACGGCAAAGCGCTCGGCCAGCTGGGCCTCGTTCGGCAAACGCGAGCCGGGCGGGAAATGCCCGCTGGCGATGTCGGCACGCAGGCTGCTGGCGATCTGCTCCCAGCGGCGCGTGCCCGCCGGCAGGGACTCGTTCGAAACGGGCGTATTCATCGCATCGGGTGTCGTTCGATTCAAGAAACTGTCACGGTGTCTGTCGATACTGGCGTCAGTATCAGTCATCTAGATGACATGCCCATGAACTCGACCCCCATCGAACTGGCAAGCTGCGCACCGGAACCCGACGCCGTGAGGCAGCGACAGCACTGGCTGTCGGTGCTGGCGCAGGCACCACGCCACGCGCTGGCCGCACACGGCCAGCGCGTGCTGGCCGACTACCGTTTCGAGACGCTGCGAGCGCCCGAAGCGGGCCTGGTGATGCTGCGCGCCCGCGCCAGCAACCGCGGTGCGCGCTTCAACCTGGCCGAGGCCACGGTGACCCGCTGCGCCCTGCGCTGGCGACCCGCTGGGGCCTCGCCCAGCGTGGGTGTGGGCTATGTGATGGGGCGCGACGAGGAGCGCGCCCAGTGGGTGGCGGCGCTGGACGCCCTGCTGCAACAGCCCGCCGAGCGGCCGCTGTTGCTGGCCGAGGTGATCGCGCCGCTGGACGCCCTGCGGGCGCAGCAACAGGCTGCGCAACGCGCGCATGTGGCGGCCAGCCGCGTGCAGTTCTTCACCTTGCAAAACGAAGGAGCTGCCGCATGAGCGCGCCTGGGAGTCTGCGCGACAGCGCCCACTTGGCGGAATTGGCGCCCGCCTTCGGCGACCCCGTGCACGATGCTCAGGCGGTGTTCCGCGTGCTGCTGGAGGCCATGAGCCGCCCGGGGCGCGTGCAGTCGCTGCCCGTGCCGTGCCGCGACCGCTTGGGCCGGCCCGACGGATTGGCCCCGGCCCTGGCCGCCAGCCTGCTGACCCTGCTCGATGCCGACACCACGCTGTGGATCGGGCCGACGCATGACACGGCCATCGTGCGCGCCTGGCTGCGCTTCCACACCGGCGTCACCCTCGCTGAGCACGCGGAGCAGGCCGACTTCGTGCTGCTGGCTGCGCATGAAGCGAGCCCGGCTCTGCTGGATCGGTTGTACGCCGGCAGCGACGTGGCGCCGCAGGACAGCGCGACCGTGCTCACGGTGGTGGACGCCATCGCGCCAAGCAACGCGGCCCAGCGCTGGCGGGGCCCGGGCATCGAGCATGAACACGGCGTGGCCGTGCTCGGCCCAAGGCCTGAGTTTTGGGCCTGGCGCCGTGCCCAGCAGGGTCACTACCCCTGCGGGCTGGACTGGGTCTTCTTCGCCGAGGAGCGCCTCGTGGCGCTGCCGCGCAGCACCGTCGTGGAGGTGAACTGATGTATGTGGCCGTCAAAGGCGGCGAAGCCGCCATCGCCGCGTCGCTGCGGCTGTTGGATGAACAGCGCCGGGGGCCTGCCGAAATCCGGGAGCTGGAGGTGGCCCAACTTCAGGCGCAGATGGGCTTGGCGGTGTCGAGGGTGATGGGCGAGGGCTCGCTCTTCGACCCCGAGCTGGCCGCGCTGGCGCTCAAGCAGGCCCAAGGCGATGCGCTCGAGGCCGTCTTCTTGCTGCGCGCTTACCGCAGCACGCTACCGCGCCTGGGCTACACGGAGCCCCTGGACACGGCCGCGATGCGTTGCGAGCGCCGCATCAGCTCCGTCTTCAAAGACCTCCCCGGTGGCCAGCTGCTGGGCGCCAGCTTCGACTACAGCCAACGCCTGCTGGAGTTCGGCCTGCTGCAGACCGGCGCGCCCGCCGAAATCCTGCCGGCCCCAGCCGAACCAACGCAACCCGAGCCCATGCCCCATGCCCTGCTGGCCCTGGGCGAAGCTGGGCTGATCGAGCAAGAACAACCGCCCGAAGGCGACCCCGAGCCGTTCGACATCACGCGCGACCCACCCCTGTACCCACTGAGCCGAGCAGCCCGCCTGCAAATGTTGGCGCGCGGCGACGAGGGCTGGGTGCTGGGCTTGGCTTACAGCACGCAGCGCGGGTACGCGAACACCCACCCCTTTGCCGGTGAGATCCGCCACGGGCACGCCACCGTCTCGCTGGTGCCGGACGAGCTGGGCTTCCCCATCGAGATCGGCGAGGTGGCGCTGACCGAGTGCCAGATGGTCAACCAGTTCGTGGGCAGCGATGGGCAGCCGCCGCAGTTCACCCGCGGCTACGGCCTCGTGCTGGGCCATGCCGAGCGCAAGGCCATGGCGATGAGCCTGGTGGACCGCGCCTTGCGGGCCGACGAATTCAGCGAACCCCTCACCAGCCCCGCCCAGCAGCAGGAGTTTGCGCTGGCGCACAGCGACAACGTCGAAGCCTCGGGCTTCGTACAGCACCTGAAGCTGCCGCACTACGTGACCTTCGAGTCCGAGCTGCAGATGCTGCGCGCCATCCGCGCCGACCGGGCCACGCCGCCGGAGACCCAGCCATGAACGCCTCCTTGCCCACCGCGCGCGGCTACAACTTCGCCTACCTGGACGAGCGCGCCAAGCGCATGATTCGGCGCAGCCTGCTCAAGGCGGTGGCCGTGCCCGGCCACCAAGTGCCTTTCGGCTCGCGCGAGATGCCACTGGCCTATGGCTGGGGCACTGGCGGCATCCAGGTGACGGCCGCGGTGATCGGCCGCACCGACACGCTCAAGGTCATCGACCAGGGCTCGGACGACACCACCAATGCGGTGAACATCCGACGCTTCTTTGAGCGCACCACCGGCGTGGCCACCACCGAGCGCACCCGCGAGGCCACCTTGATCCAAACGCGGCATCGCATCCCCGAAGCGCCGCTGACCGAGTCGCAGATCCTGGTCTACCAGGTGCCCCAACCCGAGCCGCTCTACAAGCTGGAGCCGCGTCGTCGGGAAGCGGCACAGCTGCACGCCTTCCAGGAGTACGGCCTCGTCCACGTCAAGCTCTACGAGGACTTGGCACGCTGGGGCCGCATCGACACCAGCTACGACCACCCGGTGTTGGTCCATGGTCGCTACGTGATGGCGCCCTCGCCCATCCCCAGCTTTGACAACCCCAAGATGGACCGCATGCCGGCGCTGCAATTGTTCGGCGCTGGCCGCGAGAAGCGGCTGTACGCCGTGCCGCCTTACACCGACGTGAAGAGCCTGGACTTTGCCGACCGCCCCTTCCGGGTTGAACCCCAGGGTCACGCCTGTGCGCTGTGCGGCAGCACCACCAGCTTCCTCGACGAGGTGCCCATGGCCGGCGGCGAAACCTTGTGGGCCTGCTCCGACACCGACCACTGCCGCGAACAGCAGGAGATGCAACGCCATGCTTGAAACACGACGGCCCACGATCGCGGCGGCACAGCTGCGCCGCGCCACCGCTGACGATCTGCCCGCTGTGCTGGATCTCTTCGTCGCCAGCGGGCTCGACGAACCCGAGGACGTGCCGCTGGCCGGCGCCCAGGAAAGCTGGCAAGCCATGCAGGCGATGGGAGCCGACCTTTGGCTGGTGGAATGCCGGCTGGACGACGTGGGCCCCATCGAGGTGCTGGGCTGCTTGACGCTGTACGTGCTGCCCCTGCTGGCGCATCGGCAAGCGCCCGAGGCCTTGGTCGAGGACGTGGCCGTGCACCCCAAGGCCCAGGGCCTGGGCCTGGGGCGCCTGCTGATGGAACAGGCCATGGCCGTGGCGCAAGGCCGCGGTTGCTACAAGCTGGCCTTGTCCAGCAACGCACGGCGGGTGGACGCCCACGCCTTCTACGCGCACTTGGGCTTCCGCCAGCACGGCTTCAGCTTTCATGTGCCGCTGACTGGGAGGCTCACCCGATGAGCGCCCCCCAAGCGACCCAACCCCTGCTGAAGGTGACCGGCCTGAGCCACCGCTTTGCAGCGGCGCGTCCGGGCACCTGGGCGGTGCATGACGCCAGCCTGCAGCTGTACCCGGGCGAGGTTTTGGCCATCGTCGGCGAGTCGGGCTCGGGCAAGAGCACCCTGCTGAACTGCATCGCCGGTCGCATCGCTGGTGCACCGGGCCAGGTGCATTACCGCCGCGGCCACGACAACGCTTGGGTGGACGTGCATGCCTTGCCCGAGCGCGAACGTCGCCAACTGGCCCGAACCGAGTGGGGCTTCGTCGAACAGCATGCGGCCGAGGGCCTGCGCATGGCCGTCAGCGCCGGCGCCAACGTGGGCGAGCGGCTGATGGCCGCGGGGGAACGCCGCTACGACACGCTGCGCGAGCAAGGGCGGCGCTGGATGGAGGCCGTGGAGCTGGACCCCGCGCGCATCGACGACAGCCCGCGCGCCTTTTCCGGCGGCATGCGCCAGCGCCTGCAAATCGCCCGCAACCTGGTCACCCACCCGCGACTGGTGCTGATGGACGAGCCCACCTCGGGGCTGGACGTGTCGGTGCAGGCGCGATTGCTGGACCTGATCCGGCAATTGGTCAGTCGCCTGCAGCTCTCGGCCCTGGTCGTCACGCACGACTTGGGCGTGGCCCGCCTGTTGGCCCAGCGCACCTTGGTCATGCGACAAGGCCGCATCGTGGAGCAAGGCCTGACCGACCGCGTGCTCGACGACCCGCAGCACCCCTACACCCAGCTCTTGGTCTCTTCGGTGGTGGCGCCATGACGACTTCGCCTGTGCTCGACGTGCGCGGCCTGCGCAAGACCTTCACGCTGCACCTGCGCGAGGGCCTGCAACTGCCGGTGCTGCAAGGCGTCTCGCTGTCGGTGGGGCGGGGCGAATGCTTGGCCTTGGTCGGCCCTTCTGGGCAGGGCAAAAGCACCCTGATGAAGTGCCTTTACGGCAGCTACGGCGCGCAGGGCGGTCAGATCCTCGTGCGCACCGCCGATGGCGCGGTGCTGGACTTGGTCACCGCCACGCCGCAGCAGGTGCTGGCGCTGCGCCGCCAGGCGCTGGCTTACGTCAGCCAGTTCTTGCGCGTGTTGCCGCGGGTGTCCGCACTGGACGTGGTGGCCGACCGCGCCATCGCCGCCGGAGAGGCTGATGAACAGCGCGCCCGCGACCGTGCTGCCGAATTGCTGGCGCGGCTGAACCTGCCGCGCGGCCTGTGGGGCTTGCCACCGGCCACCTTCTCGGGCGGTGAACAGCAGCGCGTGAACATCGCGCGCGGCTTCATCGCCCCCGCCGAGTTGCTGCTGCTGGACGAACCGACGGCCTCGCTGGACGCGTTGAACCGGCGCGTCGTCGTCCAACTGATCCAAGAAGCCCAAGCGCGCGGCACGGCCATCGTTGGCATTTTCCACGACGAGGAGGTGCGCGACGCCGTGGCCAGCTGCGCTTACACCATGGGCCCGAGCCCCGCCAACGAGCCCGTCGAACACCAGGAAGCCGCATGAGCACCCCGCTGACCCGCCACATCCACAACGCCCGCATCGTGCTCGCGGGTGAGACCTTCCACGGCCAGCTCCGGGTCGAGAACGGCCGCATCGCCGCCATCGACCCCGGCCGCAGCAGCCTGAGCACGGCCGAGGACTGGAACGGCGACTGGCTGCTGCCCGGCTTGGTGGAGATCCACACCGACAACCTGGAGCGCCACGTCACGCCCCGGCCCAAGATCAACTTCCCGATGCTGGGAGCCGTGCAAGCCCACGACGCCGAGGTGGCGGCCGCGGGCATCAGCACGGTGTTCGACGCCATCGGCGTGGGCGACCCGTATGGCGAGGGCTTCCGGGCGCGCAGCCAAGCGGGCGTTCTGGACGTGCTGGACCGGCTGGACGCCGCCGGCGCGCTGCGCGCCGACCACTTGATCCACATCCGCTGCGAACTGCCGGCGCCCAATGCGCGCGAGCTGTTCGAACCGTTTGCCAACCACCCGCGCCTGAAGCTGCTGTCGCTCATGGACCACACGCCCGGACAGCGGCAGTGGCGCGACGTCGAGCATGCACGCATCTACTACACGGGCAAAAAGGGTTGGAGCGACGCGCAGTTCGAGGAGGAGGTGCGCATCGCCCCCGAACGCCAGCGCCTGCACGCCCAGCCGCATCGCGCGTGGTTCTCGCAGTTCGCCCGCCAAACGGGCTTGGCCTTGGCCACTCACGACGACACCACGGTCGAGCACGTGGACGAAGCCCTGGCCCTGGGCGCTTGCATGAGCGAGTTCCCCACCACGCTGGCAGCGGCCCAACGCGCCCACCAATTGGGGCTGGCCACCGTGGCCGGCGCGCCCAACGTGATTCGGGGCGGATCGCACTCGGGCAATGTGGCGGCGCTAGAGTTGGCGCGCGCCGGCGTGCTGGACATGCTGTCGTCCGACTACGTGCCCAGCAGCCTGCTGCAGGCCGCCTGGACCCTGCAGCGCGAGGCGGGCTTCAGTCCGTCGGAAGCCCTGCAGGTGGTGAGCCTGAACCCCGCCAAGGCCTGCGGCCTGAACGATCGGGGCCAGATCGCCGTGGGCCTGCGCGCCGACCTGCTGCGGGTGACCGAGGTGGATGGCTTTCCCATCGTGCGCGAGCTGAGCGTGCTGGGTCGGCGGGTGGCCTGAGGCCGTGAACGGGCGCTTGATCTACGTGATGGGCCCCTCGGGCAGCGGCAAGGACAGCCTGTTGCGCCAAGCCCGTGACACCCTGGCCCAGCAACCCGGCGGCTTGGCGCGGGTTTGTTTTGCCCACCGCTACATCACGCGGCCGGTGGGCATGGACGCGGAAAACCACATCGCGCTGAGCGCGGCCGAGTTCCAGGCCCGCTGCAGAGCCGGCCTGTTCGCCTTGCACTGGCACAGCCATGGGCAGGATTACGGCATCGGCCTGGAGATTGAGCAGTGGCTGGCGCGCGGCTTCACCGTGGTCGTGAACGGTTCGCGGGCCCACCTGGACGTGGCCCGCCGGCGCTACGCCGCACTGACGGCCGTGCTCGTGTCGGTGAGCCCCGAAACCCAGCGCCGCCGGCTCCTGGCCCGCGGCCGCGAAAGCGTCGCCGCCATCGAGGCAAGGCTGGCGCGCACCATGTCCTTGGACGGGGGGACCGAGGCCGGCGCCTGGCTCATCGACAACGAAGGGCCGCTGATCGAAGCCACCCAACAGCTGTTGCGTCTGGTTGCGCCGGCCGAGCACCCGATGTCGGCCTTGCCCACCGCATGAGCAGCGCTGCGCTCGCCCTGAGCGCTTCGGTGGCCATGCACGTGAGCTGGAACCTGCTGGCCCGCCGCGCGCCCGCGGACGCCTGGCCGCTGTGGTGGGCCTTGCTGGGCCACCTCTTGCTGTTTGCGCCCTGGGGTTGGTGGGCGCTGTGGCAGGAGGCGCACGCCAGTTGGGCCCTGACAGGCTTGACGCTCCTGTCGTCGGTGGCCAACGCGCTGTACTTCATCGGCCTGGCCCGCGCCTACGAACGGGCGCCCGTGTCGTTGGTCTATCCCATGGTGCGCAGCTCGCCGCTGCTCATCGCCCTTTGGGGCCAATGGTTCTTCGGCCAAGTGCTGGCCGCGGGCACGTGGTGGGGGCTGGGCATCAGCGCGCTGGGCTTGCTGACGATGGCCTGCAGTGCCTGGGGCAGCAGCCGACCCACGGCCGCGGGCCAGCCCGGCAGCCGCGTGAGCAGCGCCCTGCCCTGGGCCTTGCTCGCCATGCTGTGCACCAGCGTCTACTCCCTGAGCGACCAAGCGGCCACCGCCCACTTGCCCAGCACGGCAGCACTCCTGGGCTACGTTTCGGTGGGCTACCTCGCGGCCTTCGCGGTGCTGAGCCTGAGCTTGAAGCGACGCACCGGCCGATGGCGCCCCCAGCGTCGCTTGCCCTGGCCACTCTTTCTGGTCGGCAGCTTGTGCATCGGTTGGGCCTACGTGCTGGTCATGCGCGCCATGCGCGACATGCCCGCCGCCGAAGTGGTGGGCTACACCAACGCCGGCATCGTCATCGCCACACTGGTGGGCTTGCTGGTCTTTCGCGAAACCCACCGTTGGCCGCTGCGCGTGATCGGCGCGCTGCTCATCAGCGCCGGTCTGGCCACCATGACCCTGTGATGGCTCAGTGCCAGGAGGTCAGCCGACCCCGGGCGCCGTCGCACGACGGCGGAACGAGGCCATGGCGCGCACGTAGTCGTCGGCCATGTCTGGCGTCATCAACTCCAGCATCACGGCGTTTTCGATCCAGAACTCGATGACGTGGTTGGGCCCGCGGGACAGCTCGATGGCGCGCCAGCCCTCGCGCTGCGCCAGGGCCAGGATTTCCTGGCGGCTGCGCGGCACCGACACCGCGGCGTGCGTCGCGCCGTAGCGCGAAGCCACCGTTGCGGCGCGGAACCGCGCTTGCCCAGCGCCGGGGTCGGGCAGCATTTCGGTGCCCAGAGGGTAGACCTCGATGGCGGTGCCGACCTCGTCGCCCGCCCAGGCGATGTAGGCATCGTGCCAGGGACCGAAACCGGTCAGCGTGCCGCCGAACAGCTCGACCAAGACCTCGGCCACATGGCGCGGGTCGCGGGCGGGGATGGAGACGTGGTGAATCATGGAAGGGCTCCTTCTGTTCGGGATCGGGGTCAGGGCGGCGGGCCTTCAGGGCGTGGGTTGGAAGCCGCCAAACGGGTTGTCGATGCGGTAGTGCCAGTGCCCAACCGGGCTGCGGGCCACCACGTCGGTGGCGGTGCCCCTCATGTCCACCGGGCGGCCGTCGGCGCCGACGCCGCGGATGGCCCAGTCCACCACCAACAAGGCGGTGTCGCCCGCCTCGTAAACGTGACGCACGGCCATCTCGATGGGCAGGCCGATGGCCAGAAAACCCTCCAGCGCCTGGCGCACCGCCACGGGCGACACCAAGGCTTGGCCGGGCGCCGGCACGAAGACGCTGCCGGCGGGGTACAGGACCATCAGGGCGTCCAGGTCGCGGGCATTGAAGGCGCGGGCAAAGGCCTGGGCCACGGCGGCCGGACCCGAGGGACTGGCGGCGCCGGCGGCGCCCAGGGCGGTGGCAGGCAGCAGCGCGGCGGCGGCCACGGCCGCAGCGGCCTGCACCAGCGCACGGCGCTCGGCCTGCGGGGCGGGGTGGGAGGTGGTTTCAGGGCGGAAGGAGCGGTTCATGGCGAACTCCACGAGGCGTTGACGAGGACCGCATTGTTTTGTTTGACAAACAAACGATAAAGAGCCGTAATTCGCCAAGTCTGTCAAACAAAAGTGAACAACGTCATGGACAAGCTGAGCGCCATGCAGACCTTCGTGCAGATCGTGGAGGCGGGCAGCTTCACCCGAGCGGCCGAGCGGATGCAACTGCCCAAGGCCCGGGTCTCGCAGCGCCTGCAGGCGCTGGAAGCCGAGCTGGGGGTGCGCCTGCTGGAGCGCACGACGCGCGCGCTGCGCCTGACGAACGACGGTCGCGCGTACCACGAGCGCTGCGTGCAACTGCTGGCCGACTTGGAAGAGGCGGAGCAAGCGCTGCGCGGCGATCACGCCCGCCCGAGCGGCGTGTTGCGCGTGGACGTGGTGGCCGCCATCGCGCGGCACGTGCTGGCGCCGGCCCTGGGCGACTTCAGCCGGCATTACCCGGAGCTGGCCGTGCACCTGCACAGCCGAGACCGCATCAGCCACTTGCTGGAGGACGGCATCGACTGCGCCATCCGGGGGGGGCCGCTGCCTGACGCCAGCCATGTGGCCATCAGCGCCTGCACGGTGCACCTGGGGCTGTACGCGGCGCCCGAATGCTTGGCGCGGCACGGCACACCTCAGGCGCCCGAGGTGCTGGCGCGCCTGCCGCGCCTGGGCTGGGTGGATCAACGCAGCGGCGGGGTGCTGCCTTGGCGTTTGGCCCGCGACGACGGCGCTGGGTTCGACGTGCCCGGCCTGCCGACCCTGGCCTTCGATGACGGCGATGCCGCCATCGCGGCCGCTTTGGGTGGGGCGGGGGTGGTGGTGGCGGCGCCCTTTGCCGTGCGAGCGGCCGTTCAGTCGGGCACGCTGTGCCCGGTGCTGCCGGCGTGGGAGGCGGGTCAACGCACGGTCAGCGTGCTGTGGCCCTCACGCCGCCAGCGCTCGGCCCGCCTGCGCTGTTTCGTGGACTGGGCCGTCGAGCGGCTGCGCCACGACCCCGCGCTGGCGCTTCGCCCGCGCGATCTCGTGCCGGCCGACACCGGTCGCCCCAAGCCGCGCCGCCCCCGTCAGGAGGCCAAGGGCCAGCGCCACCACGCGGCCGACGACAGCGGCTCGGGCACAGGCCCCGTCAAGGGCTGAGCCACGGCGGCGGTCCGGGGGGGCAGGTCGCCGTGCAGGCTCAAGCCGCGGGTGGTGCGGGCCCGCAGCCGGAGCGCGGCCATGTCGAGGATTTCGATTTCCCGGTTGTCCACGCGCAGGCAGCGGCTTTGCGAGAGCAAGGTGAAGGAGCGGCTGACCGTTTCGTGGGCCAGGCCGAGCAGGCTGGCGATGTCGCGGCGTGACAAGCGCAGCCGGATGCGGTGGCCCGATTGCCCCATGTCGGTCATGCGGGCCGACAGCCACAGCACGAAGCGGGCCAGCCGGACGTCCGAGGCCACGGCCGACATCATTTCGGCGATTTGCGCCGAGCGCGTCAGTTGCCGGCTCAAACCATGGCGCACGGCCTCGTCCAGGGCCGGGCAACGCTGCTGCAGATCCCGCAACTCGCCCAAGGGCAGCGCGTACACGGTGGCATCCTCCAGCGCGAGCGCCGTGGCCTGACGCGGGCTGGCGTGCAGGGCCTCAAAGCCCAGCAGGTCGCCCACCTGGGCCAGGGTCAGCACCTTTTCGTAGCCATCTTCCATGGTGCGCACGCACTTGAAGCTGCCCGAGCGCACCACGTAAAGCGATTGCCCTGGGGTGCCCTCGTGCAACAAGGCGCTCTCGGCTCGCACCCTCAGGATGGGGATGTGAACGGTCCAGCTCGGGTCGACCCGGCTCGCGGACGAGGCGGTCAGCAACCTCACCAGTTCTTGCAAAGAGCCGCCGCCGGACCCGGCGAAGGTGGCGACGGGCAGCCCGTCGGGCCTGGCGTTGGAAAGCGCCCTTTGGGCGGACGAGTCGGTCAACATCGATGCGTTCATGCAGCCCCCGGTCGGTCAAGGAATGGTTCAGGAATCCGACGTGATGCCGATCCCATGAACGAGAGCATCGAGAACACCGCAGCGGCCGGCAATCGGCCAAAGATGCATTGCAGGGTCGGTCAAAACCCCTTTCGTCGCGCGGTCTTTCTGCCGCCGGCGTCGGAACAGCCGCCGGCCACGGGCGGCGACGTCCGAATGGCGTTCGGACGATTCCTAAGGCTCGGCCGAATCCACGACCACCAGAAACCGGCCGGGCCAGGGCACCGGCTCGCGCTGGGCTTGCAAGATCCATTGCGGCCGACCGGCCGCCTGGGCCTCGAGGTAGGCGCGGTCGAGCACCCCATGGTGGTCGATGAAGGTATTGAGCGACGCCGGGATGCGGATGCAGCCCTTGGAGGCGGGGCGGCCCAGCAGCGGCTCCAGGCGCGCCGGGTCGGTGGCGTGCATCTGCAGGCGCATGAGGCTGCGCCCCCCAGCGCCCCAGCCGCGTTCGGCGAGCACCCAACCGAAGTCGTAAACGCGCATGCCGCGTCGGCCGTAGCCGCGGATGTGCTGGCTGTTGAAGCTGCCCTCGGCCCGAAAGTCGGGGTGGTCGGGGCTGTGCAGGAAGGCGCCCACCGGGGTGAGAAAGTGGTCGAAAGAACCCACGCGTCCCGTGGACACGGGGGCGGCGCCCAACCAGAACCAGCCGCAGCTCACCGACTTCAACAGCAGGAAGACGGTCTGCACCCGGGGGTTGCGGTCCACGACGAGCACCAGCTCGGTCGGGTCCAGCGGCCCCGTCACCTCGGCCAGCGCCTCGTCCACCTGCTGGGCGTAGCGAGCGCGCTGGGGCCCCGGTGGAGGCAGGGGCAGACGGCGACTCACTTCGGTCCCGAAACGGGCTTGCCAGGCCGTGGCCTCCCGTTGCAGGCCGGCGCAAGGCTCTGGGTCTGGTACCCCGGGCCCGAGCAGGCCCAGCAGCACGGGCAGCACGGGCAGACCGAGGGCCATGTCAGGCGGCACCGTCTCCGGGGGCGGGCGCCTCCGGCGCTTCGATCCCATCCGACGCGCCGACGGCCGGGTCCGACGCTGGCACCCAAGCGGTGATGGCGGTGCCCTGACCCGGCGCGCTGTCGATCTGCAACCGACCGCCCAAGGCTCGCAGGCGCTCGCGCATGCCCAGCAGGCCGAAGGAGCCCGCCTTGCCGGGGTCGGTGGCTTCCATGCCCCGACCGTCGTCGTGGATGTTCAGCTGCCAGCTCCCGTCTTCGAGGCGATCGACCCCGAGGAACACCTGCCGAGCCTGGGCGTGCTTGATCACGTTGTTCAAGCCTTCTTGCGCCACGCGGTAGAGGCACAAGGCGACGTTTTCGTCGGGCTCTGAGCCACGGGCGGCTGCCGTCGCGTGGACCTCGCAGACGATGCTGTTGCGGTGCGACACCGCTTGGGCCAGGCGCTGGATCGCCGGCAGGAAGCCGGCTTCGAGCGCGGGCGGTCGCAGGTCGTTGATCAAGCGGCGGGTGGACGCGATGGTCGCAGCGGCCAATTCGTCGATGCGCTCGCCGATGGCCATGGCTTCGCTGCAGGACAAGGTCACGTCGCTGTCGCGCAGCATGCTGGCGTCCATGCGGATGCTGGCCAAGGTTTGCTGCATGTCGTCGTGCAACTCCCGCGAAATGCGCCGCCGCTCATCATCTTGGGCGCGATCCAACTCGGCCAGCAGCCGCGTGAGGTCGGCGTGCGAGGCTTGCAGCGCCGCCTGCGCCTGCCGCAGCGGCGTGGTGTCGCGCAGCACCACGATGATGGATCGGTCACCGTTGTCCTCCACCAAGGTGCCCAAGGTGTCGACCCGCCGGCGCTCGCCGTCCAGGCGGGCGATGGTCACCTCCGCGAGGGCAGACACCGGGGTCGCGCGCGTGAGCCCGGCGATGCGCCGCCGCACCAGGGCCTGCGAGCTTTCGTCGATCAGCTCCAGGGGCGAGCGTCCGAGCAACTCGACCTCCGTGCCGCCAAACAGCTCCTGCGCTGCTTGGTTGACGTAGCTGATGCGACCGTTGCGGTTGACGAACACGGCCTCGGGCAGGTTCATCATCAAGCGACGCAAATTGGCTTCGCTGGCGCGCAACTCGGCCTCGGCTTGGCGAGCCGGGCTGAGGTCACGCAGGATGACGGTGTAGTACTCCACGCCGTCGATGGCCATGTGCGTGATGGTGGCCTCCACCGGCAACTCACGGCCGTCGGCGCGCAGCGCATGGACCTCGCTGCGCCGGCCCATGGTGCGGGTAGCCGATTGCCGATGGCCAAAGGCGCGCACGGCGTTGGCATGGCCGGGCCGGTTGCGGTAGGGGATGAAGCGCTCGATGGGCGAGCCCAGCAGCTCGTCCATCGGACACGCCAGCAGGCGCGCGGCAGCGGGGTTGGCGTGCACGATGAGCTGCGTGGTGTCGGTGGTGATGATGGCGTCCAGGGCCGCATCGAAGATGCCCTGCAAGCGCGTGGTGGCGATTTGCCGCTCATCGAGCATGCGGTTGAAGGCCGTGGCGAGTTGGCGGATCTCGGGCGGGCCGTCGAGGGTGGCGCGGGTCTCCAGATCGCCGCTGGCGATTCGAACCGCACGCTCCCGAAGCTGGGCAATTGGCCGAGCGATGGTGCCGCTCAAGGCCACCGCCAAGCTCAAGGCGAACACCGAGACCCAGGCGCCGATGGCCAGCGCCTGCAGCTTGGTCTCGCGGTGAACGGCCAGTGCCTCCAAGCGCGGTGCGCCGGCCATGACGCGCCAGCCCAGGGTCTCGAGGCGAGCGCTGGCGTACAGGTGGGGAAGACCGTCCAGCGCACGGGCATCGGCGTCCACGTCGTCGATGCTTGGCAGCCCATGGGCAGGCATCTGATCGCCAGGGCCCAGCGGACCCAGCAGGGCCTCGGCCTGGGTCGAGCGCATGACGAGGCGCTGCTGCGCGTCGGTCACGACGACCACCGCGCCGCTGGGCTGCACGCTCAGCACCTCCTGCTGAAGAGCCTCCAAGTCGACCGCCAGGCACAGCACGCCCATGGCCTGGCCGGTGGCATCGAGCAGGGTGTGGCTGAGCACCAGGGTGGCGCGTTGGCCGGCCTGCCGCCGGAACGGGGCGCTGATGCTGAGGTCCGTGCCGGGGTGGGCCGCGGCCATGGGGCGGGTCTCTTCAGCGCTCAAGGGCGTCGCCGACTGACTGTGGTGGCACAGCAAACGGCCGTCCAAGTCCCACAGGGTCAGCCCGTCGAACTCGGGGTTGATCTGGGCCAGATCGGCCAAGGCTTTGTCGCACTGAGGAGGCCGCAGGTGCAACAAGGAGGGCCATCTTGAGACCTGGAGCAAGGCCGACTCGGACTGCTGCAGCCTCGCGAGAACCTGGGCCGCGGTGCTGCCCGCCAGGACGCGAACTTGGGACAACGCGGCGTTGCGGGCTTGTCGCAACTCGGAGGTGAGCTGCCACGCCAAAGCGCCGCCAGCCGGCACGATCACCACCAGCATCAGCAGCAGGATGCGGGTGCGGATGGACAGCCGGGCGATCAGGCCCTGGGCCAGCCGACGCACCGCCCTCACGGTGGCGGCTCCGTTGAGTTGCACAGCACGGCGGCGCCAGTGAAGGCGCCATGGCGCAGGTCGTCCAGGGCTTGCTGGGCTTGCGTCAGCGGGTAGCGATGCACCTGGGTGCGCAGCGGCAACTCGGCCGCCACGCGCAAGAAGGCCTCGGCATCGGCACGGGTGAGGTTGGCCACCGACACCAAGCGCCGCTCGCCCCACAGCCAGCGGTAGGGGAAGCTGGGGATGTCGCTCATGTGGATGCCGGCACACACCACGGTGCCGCCCGGACGCACCGCCTGCAGCGCCCAGGGCACGAGCTCACCCGCCGGGGCGAACAGCAAGACCGCGTCCAAGGGCGCGGTCGCGGCTTCGTCGGAGCCGCCGGCCCAGGTGGCGCCCAGTTGGCGCGCGAGGGCCTGGGCCGCCGTGTCGCCAGGCCGCGTGAAGGCGTGCACTTCGCAACCCTGCTGCACCGCCACCTGGGCGATGAGATGCGCCGCCGCCCCGAAGCCAACCAGCCCGAGGCGCTTCAACCCGGGTCCTGCGGCTTGGTAGGCGCGCCAGCCGATGAGCCCCGCGCACAGCAGGGGCGCGGCTTCGGCGTCGTCGTAACGCTCGGGCAGGCGAAACACGTAACGGGCGTCGGCCCAGGCGAGGTCGGCGTAGCCGCCCTCGATGTGCCAGCCCGTGAAGCGGGCCTGGGGGCACAGGTTCTCGCGGCCGCTGAGGCAAGGCTCGCAGCGCCCGCAGGTCCAGCCCAGCCACGGCACGCCCACCCGATCGCCCACTGCCCAGCCCGTCACACCGGGGCCCACAGCGTCCACGGTGCCAACGATTTCGTGACCCGGCACGACGGGGTGACCGGGAAAGGGCAACTCGCCATCCAGCAGGTGCAGGTCGGTGCGACACACGCCGCAGGCGCTCACCCGAAGGCGCATGTGACCCGGTGCCGGCGCGGGCCGGTCCAGGCGCCACGTCAGTTGCAGCGGCTGCCCCGGGGCCGAGAGCCGCATCGATCGCCAGGGAGCGGCCTGCACCATGGGGGGAGGCCGTGGCACGAGCGGCTCAATCGCCGTCGGCGGCGGCTGCGCGGTCGCCACCCAGGCCGTGTTCCATGCCGTACCGGATGAGCGCGGCCAAGTTGGGCAGTTGCAGGCGTTCTTGGATCCGACTCTTGTGGGTGCTGACGGTTTTCACCGACAGGTGCAGGGCTTGGGCGATGTCGGTGGGGCGTTGCCCCGCGACCAGGCGCTGCAGCACGTCGAGTTCGCGGTCGGAAAGTTGGCTGTGAAGTTGCTGCGAGGGGCTGCCGCTGAGTTGCAGCACGGCGCGTTCGGCCAACTGGGCACTGACATAGGTGCCCCCCGCTGCCACTTTGCGAACGGCCGCCAACAGCTCCTGCCCGGCGCAGTCTTTGGTCAGGTAGCCGCGGGCACCCGCCCGCAGCGCCCGCATGGCGAACTGGTCTTCGTCGTGCATGCTCAGCACGAGGATGTGAAGCCGTGGCGCCTCGCTGCGGGCGCGACGCACGAAGTCCAACCCGTTCATGCCGGGCATGGAGACATCGACGATGGCCACGTCGAACGGGTGCTGTCGCAAGGCGCTCAGAGCCGCCAACCCGGAGTCGGCCTCGGTGACGCGCCAGCCGGCACCGCTGCGCTCGAGCAGGCGCTTGAGTCCCTCACGCACGATGACGTGATCGTCGACGACGAGGATGTGGAGCGGGGTGTCACTGGACTCGGACCGCCCCGGCTCCGATCGTTTTCTTTCCATGCGCGGCGCTGTGGTGGAGGCAAAAGTTACGGATTGTTACCGCCTAGCGTAGGGCTGAATCTAGGGGTCTGCAACCAAAACCATCAGCGCCGCTGTCCATGCACGTCCGGCTCAAGCGATGGCCAAGCGCTTCTGAGCCGCCTGGGCACGCTTGGGCAAAGTCAGGTGGAGCACGCCATCCTTGTACTTGGCATCGGCTTTGCTCTCATCCACGCTGTCGGTGAGTTGGAAGCTGCGGCTGGCATAGCCGTATTGGCACTCGCTGCGCAACAAGCGGCCTTCGGCTTTTTCTTCCCGCTCTTGTTTCAGCTCGGCACTGATGGTGACCTGGTTGCCATCGATGCGAACGTCGATGTCCTCCTTGCTGACACCGGGGATTTCCGCCTTCACGGCGTAGATGCCATCGGTTTCACGCACATCGATACGGATTTGCGGCGCTCGCTCGCCCAACTCGGTGCGCCAAGGGTTGAGCCAATGGCGGATCCGCGACTCCATGGGGTCCAGGTCGAACAGTTCACTCAAGCGCAAGTCGTTCATGGGATTTCCTTTCAGGCGGATGGAGCAGCCCCGGGATGGGGCCGCGGCAGGGGAGGCAGGGTGGAGGGTCGAACTCAGGGGGTGACGCCCACGGTGAGCTCGTTGACAACGCGGTCGATGCCCGGGGCGGCCCAAGCGGCCCCGTAGGCGGCCTGGCGCTCTTCCCAGGACTCCACGCGGCCGCGCAGGGTGACGGTGGTGCCGGACACATCGACCTCGATGCGCTTGGCCTCGCGCTCGGCATGGCGCTCCAGGGCCTCGCGGATGCGGGTGGCGATGTTGGTGGGCGTGGCGGTGGCTCTGATGGTGATGTTGTTGCTCACGCCGACCACACCGGTGAGGGCGCGCACGGCCTTCTCGGCGCCGCGGCGCTGGTAGTCCCAATCGACATCGCCGCTGAGCGTGAGCCAGCCCTTCTCGACCTTGGCCCGGATGCGATCCGAAGGCACCAAGGCATGCCAGCGCAAGCTCGTCTCGGCGGCTTCGGCGATCTCGGCGTCGCTGCGATGGTGGTTCGGGGCCAGCTTCACATCCAGTTCCATCGCCAGCGCGCGCACGCCTTCCACTCGCTGCACGGCCCGCTCCACGGCGGCTTTTTCGGCGTAGGTTTCCAGGTGCCCGGTCAGGGTGACGACGCCGGCCTTGGCGATCACGCCCACTTGGTTGGCATTGATGGCGGGGTCCCACTCGAGTTCCAGCGTGACGTCGTTCTTCAGTTGCGCATCGGTCTTCATGATCTTCCTTTCCAGAGCGGAGGGTTGCAGGGGCTTGGCCTGCCCTTGGCGGGAGGTCGGTGGCCATGCTCCGACGCCGCACCCTGCCGCCGATTGAGTGCCCTCAAGCGACGTCCAAATCCCCCAGCGCGGGGGGTCAATGGCTCATCAAAACGGGCAGGCTCGCGTGCTGCAGCACGTGGCGCGTGGCCCCGCCCAGCACCCACTCGCGAGCGCGGCTGTGCCCGTAGCCCCCCATCACCAGCAGGTCGGCGCCACCCGCGGTGACCATCCCGAGCAAGACCTCGCCCGCGTCGCCGGGGCCGATGCGGTGCACCTCCACGGGCGCATCCACCCCATGCTCCAGCAAGCCTTGCCGCAGCGCGCCGGCATGGTCAAAGTCAGGCCGGCTGTGGGCCTCGTCCAACGCCACGTGCACGCGCTCGGCGGCGCGCAGCCAGGGCAAGGCGGCCCGCCAAGCCCGCGCCGCCTCGCGCGAGGCATTCCAAGCGATCCAGGGACGGCGAAAGGCGGGCGACACCTCGCCCGCGCGGGGCACCAAGAGCAGCGGACGGCCGCCGTCGCACAGCACGCCGGGCACCAAGTCCGCCGGCCACGCCCCGGTTTGGGTGTCGGCCGGGTCGGGCTGCCCCATGACCAGCACGTCGGCATACGGGGCGGCCTGCAACAGCGCCCAGTAAGGCGCTTGACCGCCGTCTATCCACTGCGGCGCCACCAGACCCGATCGCGCCGCTGCCGCACGCACGAGCGACTGCGCACGCCCGCGATGCTCGGCATCCCAATCGCTGAGCTGGGCTGCGACGTAAGCCATGCCCTCGCCCAGGCCCCAGGGGGTCACGAGCAGGCCGGGCATCACCCCGTAAAACGCAGTGAGCCGCCCCGCCTGTTGCGTGGCCAGTTGCTGGGCCAGCGCCAGCCGCACGGCGCTGCGCGGCGAGGCGTCCACATGAACCAGAAAGTGTTTCATCGCGAGGGTCCTTGAACAAGGCGAAGCAGCGTGCTGCCCACGCCCAGGCGTGCCAACAGCGACACCGAGCCGACCGCACGCAGCAGCAGGTGACGCGGCCGCGGCCAGGCCAACAACACCGCCGGCACCAGGAGCAGCCAGGGATGGCGAAGCACCGGCAACAGCACGCGCCAACCCAGGTCGACCCAGCGCATCCGGGGCGTGGCGTCCACCCAGGCCAGTGCCAACTGAAGACGCTGCACGCGCGACCGCTCGATCAATGCCTGCCGGCGCTGCTGCAAGGCGGCGCGGCGCTGGGCCCCGGTCATCGCCCCCTCGCGGGCAGGCGGGCCAAGGCCTGGCAGTCGTCGCGCAGTTCGGCCCGGGTGGCGGCCAGCAAAGGCGGCTTGTCGCGTGCCTTTCGGCGCCAGGTGCGACACGCCCCCCAGCCGGCCAGAAGGAAGGCCACGCTCAGCCCCGCCAAGGCCAGCTCGCGCGGGCCGTCCCAGAGCAACAGCACGATCAGCAGGCCGCTGAAGACCGTGCCCACGACGAGGCAGCACAGGGTGAGCGTGGCCCACAAGGCCAGCTCGGCCCAGCGCAGCCGCTCCTCCTCCAGCTCGGTGGCCGCCAGCTCCAGCCGGGTGCTGCCCAAGGCCAAGGCCGCGCTGGCCACGCCACGCAGCGCCGCCCACAGGCCCGGCGCGGTTTCGCCGCTCAGCATGACGCGGCCGGCTCAGCGTCGCGCGATCAGCAGGCCCACCAACAGGCCCACGCCGGCCGCCACGCCGGCGGTGGCATAAGGATGCAGGTGCACGGCCTCGTCGGCCGCGTGCGCGGCACGTCGCACGTTGCGCGTGGCCGCCTCCCGCAGGCCCGCGAGCTCGTGCTGGGCTTCGTGCAAGCGCATCTCGAGCTTGCTGCGGGCCGACGAGAACTGCTCGCTGCCGGTGTGCTGGGCGTTCTTGAGCAGGGTCTCGGCGTCGTTGACCACGTCTTGCAAGCTGGTCATCAGGCGCTCACGCGCCGCGGTGTCGGGTTGAGGGGTTTGGGTGGGGGTGTCCATGGGGCTCTCCTGGCAATGGGCCGTCGCCAAGCGGGGTGCCGGCTGCACGGTGCCAACGAGCCTAGGGGCGGCCGAGCGGGCGGCCTTGAGCAGACTCAATGGGGCGCCTTCGGCCCGTCTCCTTGAGATGGCTCAAAGCGCGCGGAGCGCTGCTGCGCAGAATGGGTGCGGTGACCGACACACCGCCTCCGCCGCCCGTGTTCAGCGCCCGCGGGCTGACCAAGGTCTACGGGCGTGGCCCGGCCGAGGTGGTGGCGCTGCGCGAGGTCTCGCTGGAGATCGCCCGCGGCGAGTTCGTCGTGCTGCTGGGGGCCTCGGGCAGCGGCAAGAGCACGCTGCTGAACATCCTGGGCGGGCTGGACGTGCCCACGCAGGGCGAGCTGTCGTTCAACGGCCACCGCCTGGACGGGGCCAGCGAGGCCGAGCTGACGCGCTACCGCCGCGAGCACGTGGGCTTCGTGTTCCAGTTCTACAACCTGATCCCCAGCCTGACGGTGCGCGAAAACGTCGCCCTGGTGACGGACATTGCCGAGCACCCGATGGACATCGACGAGGCCATCGAGCGCGTCCACCTCACGCCGCGCCGCGACCACTTTCCGGCGCAGCTGTCGGGCGGCGAGCAACAGCGGGTGGCCATCGCACGGGCCATCGTCAAACGGCCCGAGGTGCTGTTGTGCGACGAGCCCACCGGGGCCTTGGACTACGCCACCGGCAAGCTGGTGCTGGACGTCATCGCCCACATCAACCAGGAGCTGGGCACCACGGCGGTGGTCATCACGCACAACGCCGCCATCGCCGGCATGGCCGACCGTGTGATGGTGCTGGGCGACGGCCGGCTGCAGCGCGTGGAGCGCAACGCACACAAGAAAACCTCGGCGGAGCTGAGCTGGTGATGCGCGCCCTGGACCGCAAGCTGCTGCGCGACCTGCGCCTGCTGGCGGGCCAGGTGCTGACCATCGCCATGGTGGTGGCCAGCGGCGTGGGGGGGCTGCTCACCACGCTGTCGGCCGTCGACGCCCTGGCGCTGGCGCGCGACCGCTTCTACGCGCAGGCGCACTTTGCCGACGTGTTCGCCAGCGTGGAGCGCGCCCCGGTATCGCTGGCGTCGAGCCTGCGGCAGGTGCCCGGCGTGGCCGACGTGCAAACGACGACGGCGCAGGTGGTGCGCATCGGCCTGCCCGGCAGCAGCGACGCCGTGCTGGGGCAGCTCATCGGCATCGACCGCCGCCAGCCGCCGCGCATGAACCTCGTCACGCTGCGCGGCGCATCACCCCGCCAGACCAGCCCCTGGCCGGGCGCGGTGATGGACGACGGCAGCTGGCCGGTGTGGGTGTCCGAGGCCTTTGCCAACGCCCGCCAGTTGCGCCCCGGGGCGCGGCTCACGGCCCTCATCAACGGGCGCGAGCGCCAGCTGCAGGTGCGCGGCGTGGCGCTGTCGCCCGAATTCATCTTCGCCGGCCTGTGGGGCATGCCGGACCAGCGCGGTTTCGGGGTGTTTTGGATCGACCAAGAGGCCCTGGATGCCGCCTACGACATGCAGGGCGCCTTCAACCGCCTGGCACTGACGCTGGCCCCCGGGGCCGACGAACGGGCGGTGATCGACGAGCTGCAGCGGCGCCTGGCGCGCTACGGCGGGCGCGAGGTCATCGCCCGCGCCGACCAGCCCTCGCACGCGATGCTGGACAACGAAATCCAGGAGCAAAAGCTGCTGGGCACGGTGCTGCCGGGCATCTTTTTCGCCGTGGCGGCCTTCCTGCTGCACGTGGTGATCTCGCGCCTGGTGGCCACGCAGCGCGAGCAAATCGCCGCCCTGAAGGCGCTGGGCTACGACAACGCGGCCATCGCCGGGCACTACCTGAAGCTGGTCAGCGTCATCGTGCTCATCGGCCTGCTGCTGGGCGTGGCGCTGGGCGATTGGCTGGGCGCGCAGCTGCTGGGCCTGTACGCCGAGGCCTTCCGCTTCCCCGAGTTCCCGCACCGCTTGGCGCCCCCACTGGTGCTGGGCGCGGCCGCGCTCACCACGCTCACCGCGCTGCTGGGCACGCTCAGCGCCATCGCGGCCACCGTACGGCTGGCGCCGGCCGAGGCCATGCGGCCGCCAGCCCCCGGCCGCTACCGGCGCACCCTGGTGGAGCGGCTGGGTCTGAGCGGCCTGCCCACGGGCGTGCGCATGGTCTTGCGGCACATGGAGCGCCGGCCCCTGCGCACCGGCCTGTCGGTGGCGGGCGTGGCCGCCGCGGTGGCCTTGGTGGTGCTGGGCCACTTCTTCCGCGACGCCATCGACTTCATCGTGGAAACGCAGTTCCGCTGGGTGATGCGCCACGACGTGGCCGTGTGGACGCTCCAGCCCGTGCCCGACCGGGCCCGCCTGGAGCTGCTGCGCCTGCCGGGCGTGCGCGCGGCCGAGTCCACGCGGCTGGTGCCGGTGACGCTGATTCACGGCCACCGCCGGCAGCGCAGCCTGCTGCGCGGCAGCGCCGCTTGGCCGGAGCTGTCGCGCATCGTCGACGTGGACCAGCGGCAGACGCGCTTGAGTGGCGACGGCCTGGTGCTGACCGACCGCCTGGCGGCCAAGCTCGGCCTGCGCGTGGGTGACACGGTGGAGGTGGAGGTGCTGGAAGGCCGCCCGCGCCGCCTGCGCTTGGTGCTGCAGGCCACGGTGCGCGACATGATGGGCTTGAACGCCTACCTGGAGCGGCGGGCCCTGAACCGCGCGCTGGGCGAAGACGACCTCTCCGGCGGCTTCATGCTGTCCCTGGTGCCCGGCAGCGAGCCGGCGCTGCTGGAAGCGACACGCCACATGCCGCGGGTGGCCGGGGCCTTCAGCAAGGCCAGCATGCTGCGCAACATGGACGAAATCAGCGCGCGCAACATCCGCATCATGAGCACGGTGCTGAGCACCTTTGCCGCCGTCATCGCCTTCGGCGTCATTTACAACAACACGCGCATCGCGCTGGCCGAGCGCAGCTGGGAGCTGGCCAGCCTGCGCGTGCTGGGCTTCACGCGGGGCGAGGTGTCGGCCCTGCTGCTGGGCGAGCTGGCCTTGAGCGTGGCCTTGGCCCTGCCTTTGGGCTTTGCCTTGGGCCTGGGCCTGGTGAGCGGGCTGACCACGGCGCTGCAAAGCGACCAGTTCCTGCTCCCGGTGGTGGTGCAGCCGCGCACCTACGCCTGGGCGGCCCTGTGCATCGGGGCGGCGGCCGTGGCCAGCGGTTGGGCGGTGCGCCGCCGCGTCGACCGCCTCGACCTCGTGGCGGCACTGAAAACCAGGGAGTGAGCATGAACCGACGACGCGTGGTGGGCTTGGGGCTGGCGGCAGCGCTGCTGCTGGGCCTGCTGGTGTGGGCCTTCGCCCCACGGCCGCTGGCGGTGGAGGTGGAAGCCGCCAGCCTCGGACCCTTCGAAAGCGCGATCGAAGAAGAAGCCCGCACCCGGCTGCGCGACCGCTACGTGGTCTCGGCCCCGCTGGCGGGCCGGCTGCAGCGGCCTCAGTTGCGCGAGGGCGACGCGGTGGCCCGTGGCGCCGAAGTGGCGCGCATCGACCCCCTGCTCAGCCCGCTGCTGGACGCCCGCAGCCTGCAGGAGCTGCAAGCCCGGCGCGGCGGCGCCGAAGCCGCGGTGCAAGCCGCCGGCGCCCAGGCCGCCGCGGCCACGCTGGCGCGCGAGCGCGCCGAGGTGGAATGGCGCCGCACCCAGCAGCTCAGCGAGCAGGGCTTTGTGGCCGCCACGCGGCTGGACAGCGACCGCCTGGCGGCGCAGGCGGCGCAAAAAGCAGAGGAAGCCGCCCGCGAAGCGCTGCACCGCGTGCGTCACGAGCTGGAGCAAGCGCAGGCGGCGCTGCAGGCGGTTCGGGGCGCGCCCAGCGCCGGTGGCTTGGCCCTGCGCTCGCCCATCGCCGGCCGGGTGCTCAAGGTGCACCAGCCCAGTGAAAGCAGCGTGGCGGCGGGCACGCCGCTGCTGGACGTGGGCGACCTCGCCGGCCTGGAGGTGGTGGCCGAGCTGTTGAGCACCGACGCCGGGCTGGCGCGGCCGGGCAGCGCCGTGCGCATCGAGCGCTGGGGCGGCCCCGGCGTGCTGCAGGGCGAGGTGCGCCGCGTGGAGCCCGCGGCGTTCACCAAGGTGTCGGCATTGGGCGTGGAGGAGCAGCGGGTGCGGGTGCTGATCGACCTGCGCAGCCCAGCGGCCGAATGGGCGAGCCTGGGCGACGGCTACCGGGTGAGCGTGCGCATCGTCACGCAGCGCCAAGAGGCGGTGCTGCGCGCGCCCGTGAGTGCGCTGTTCCCGCTGCCGCCGGCCGACGACAGCGCCAGCGCCAGCACCAGCAGCGCCGACGAGCGCGCCGGCGTCTTCGTCGTCGAGCAGGGCCGCTCCCGCTTGCGCACCGTGGTGTTGGGCGGTCGCAGCGGGCGTTGGGCCTGGGTGAAGTCGGGCCTCGGGCCGAACGACCGGCTCGTGATCTACCCCCCGCCCGCGCTGAGCGACGGCGCGCGCGTGGCGGCCCGCTCGGGCTGAGCCTCGGGCTCGGGCTCGGCCGCGGGTCGCACGCCGTCGATGCGCAAAGCGGGCTCGTACGGCGGCACCTGGCAGTCGACCACCGACTGCGCGCCCATCTGCAGGTGCAGACCGACGACATCGGCGTGCAGCGGCAGGCGGGCCACGCAGCGGTCGACCCAAACGGCCACGCGCAGCTCGGCCGGGTGCCAGGCGGCCAGGTGGCCCAGCACGCGCAGCAGGGAATGGCCGGTGTACAGCACATCGTCCACCAGCCAAACGCGGTGCTGGCTCAGGTCCAGGCCGCGCAGGCCCTCGTGCTCGCCCAGGTGGGTGTCCGGGTAGAGCAGGCGCAGGTCGTCGGCGTAGCGCTTCACGTCCAGGTCCAGCCGCAGCGGAGGCGGCAGTCCGTGGTGCTGCACCAAGCGCTGGGCCAGGCGCTCGGCCAGGGGTGCGCCGCGCCGCAGCAGGCCCAGCAGCGCCAAGGAGCGCGTGGGGCCCCACCCTGCGGCCATGCGGGCGGCCATGGTGTCCAGCACGCTCTCGAGCTCGGCGGCCTCGAACAGCACGCAGCGGCTGGCGGCGGGGGCGGTCGGGGTGGGCACGGCCGGTCGCACGGTCACAGCCGGCCCAGCGCAGGCGGCGCCGCGCTGGGGTCCATGGCCAGGGCGAGCCGCGGCACCAAGGCCGCCTCGATGGCGTCGTCCACGCTGTCCAGCCAGGTGAAGTTCAGGGCCTCGCGCGTGGGCTCCGGGATGTCTTGCAAGTCCTTGCGGTTGCGCGCCGGCAGCAGCACCCCGCGCAGCCCAGCGCGCTGGGCGGCCAGCACCTTGTCTTTGATGCCGCCCACGGGCAAGACCAAGCCACGCAGGCTGATCTCGCCGCTCATGGCCAGGTCGTGCCGCACGGGCCGCTCGCTGAACAGCGAGGCCAGGGCCACGAACAGGGCCACGCCCGCACTCGGCCCGTCTTTGGGGATGGCGCCGGCCGGCACGTGCACGTGCACGTCCAGCTGCTCGAACGCCGCCGGCGACAGGCCCAGCGCCGCCGCGTGCGACTTCACCAGCGTCAGCGCCGCCTGGGCGCTTTCCTTCATCACCTCGCCCAGCTGGCCGGTCAGGATCAGGCGCCCCGTGCCGGCCATGCGCGTGGCCTCGATGAACAGGATGTCGCCGCCCACCGGCGTCCAAGCCAGGCCGGTGGCCACGCCGGTGAGGCTGGTCCGCAGCCCGATGTCGTGCTCCACCGTGGGCGGGCCCAGCAGGGTGGCCAAATCGCTCGCGTCCACTCGCACGCGCTCGGCTTGGCCCTCCGCCAACTGCAGGGCCACGGCGCGCAGCACGCGGCCCAACTCGCGCTCGTACTGGCGCACGCCGGCCTCGCGGGTGTAGTCGGTGGCGATGGCACGCAAGGCGGCTTCGCTCACCTGGCACTGCTCGTCGCGCAAGCCGCAGGCCTGCATCTGGCGCGCCAGCAGGTGGCGGTGGGCGATGGCGAGCTTCTCCTCCAGCGTGTAGCCGGGCAGCTCGATGAGCTCCAGCCGGTCGCGCACGGCCGCGGGCAGGCCGTCCACCACGTTGGCGGTGGCGATGAACAGCACGCGGCTGACGTCGAAGGGCTGGCCGAGGTAGTTGTCGCGAAAGCTGGCGTTTTGCTCCGGGTCGAGCAACTCCAGCAAGGCGGCGTAGGGGTCGCCATGCAGGCCGGCCGACATCTTGTCGATCTCGTCCAGCATCAGCACCGCATCGCGCGCGCCGGCTTTGCGCAGCGCCTGCACGATGTGGCCGGGCATGGCGCCCACGTAGGTGCGGCGGTGGCCGCGCAGCTCGGCTTCGTCGTGCACACCGCCGAGCGAAACGCGCACGAACGGCCGGTCCAGCGCCCGCGCCACGCTTTGGCCGAGCGAGGTCTTGCCCACACCCGGCGGCCCCACCAGGCACAAGATGGGCGCCCGCCCCTGCGGGTTGAGCTTCTTGACCGCGAGGTACTCGACGATGCGCTGCTTGGCACGGGCCAGCCCGAAGTGGTCGGCCTCCAGGCTTTGGCGAGCCGCCGCCAGGTCGATGCGCAGCTCGGCCGGCGGCGCCCAGGGCAGCTCGGTCATCCACTCGATCCAGGTGCGCAGCGGCGCCGCCTCGCTGCCGGCATCGGCCATACGCTTGAGGCGCCGCCACTCCTTGCGCACCTGGCTTTCCACCGCGGGCGGCATCTGAGCGGCGGTGATGGCTTCGTCCAGCTGGTCGATGTCGCGCGCCTCGTCGCCGTTTTCGCCCAGCTCCTTTTGGATGGCGCGCAGCTGCTCGTGCAGCAGCACGCGGCGCTGCCGGTCGTCGAAGCGCTCCTGCGTGCGGGCGGCGATTTCGCGGGCGATGCGCATCACCTCCAAGCGGTGCGTCACCCGCTGCAGCACCTGCTCCAGGCGCTCTTCGGTGGGCAGGATCTCCAGCAGCTGCTGCTTGTCCTGGGGCTCGATGTCGATGAGGCTGGCGGCCAGGTCGGCCAACTGGGCGGGCTCTCGGATGGTCTGCAGCATGAGCACCAATTCCCCCGGCACGCCGGGCATGGCGGAGAGCAGCTCCTGAACGCGCTCACGCAGCTGCAGGGCCAGCGCCTCGGCCCGGCTGGAGCTGGGCGCGGCGTCCGGCATGGGCTCGATGCGCGCGGCCAAGAACGGCAGGCCGACCACCGGCTCCAGCAAGCGCACGCGGTGCAGCCCTTGGCACACCACCTGCACCTGGCCGTCGGCGTGGCGATGGTGCTGCCCGAGCGTGGTGAGGGTGCCCACCGGCCACAGGTCGGCCAAGGCAGGGTCGTCGTGGCCGGGCTCGCGCTGCAGCACCAGCACCACGGGCAGCTCGTGGGCGATGGCGTGCTCGAAGGCGGCCACCGACTTGGGCCGCCCCAGGGTGACCGGCGTCAGCACCTGCGGGAACAGCACCAGGTTGCGCATGGGCAAAACGGCCACGGTGCCGGCGGGCAGATCGACCGCTGGGGGCAAAGCGGTGGGCGCGTTCATGCGGGGCTCCCCGTGTGGGTGCCGTGGCGGGGGGCCGGCGCCTGCAGCACCGAGCCCAGCACGCCGCGGCTGCGAAACGCCGTCACGCCCTTGAGCCCGTCCTTCCAGGCTTGACGGAACAGGGCCTCGAAGTCGTCGTAAGCGCAGCCCTCGTTGGCGTTCACCGTCTTGGAAATGGCGCCATCGATGTAAGGCGCCACGGCAGCCACCATCGACAGGTGGGCAGCCGGCGGCAGCTGGGTGGCGGTGGCAAAGGCCGGGCCGAGGGGGGCCGACGCACCGCGCAGCGCGCGGTGCAGCCGCCAAGCGGGGTCCACCACGTCGTAGGCGGCCAGACCCAGGCCGTCTCGGCGCCGGCGGTGGCGCAGGTAATGCCAGGCATAGGGCGGCTCGATGCCGCTGCTCACGTTGTCCGCAAACGCCAAGCTCACGCTGCCCGCCGGGGCGATGGAGAGCAAGTGCGAGTTGCGCAGCCCGTGCGCTCGGATGTCGCGCTGCAGCGCGCCGGGCAAGCGCGAAGCAAAGCTGCCCCGGCGCAGCACGCCATCGGCCTTGAAGCTGGGAAACGGGCCGCGCTCGTGGGCCAGGGCGATGGAGGCCTCGTAAGCGCGGTCGCGCAGCGTGCGCGCCACCCCTGCCGCCAATTGGCGCGCGGCCTCGCTGTCGTAAGGCAGGCCCAGCATGATGAGCGCATCGCCCAAGCCGGTGAAGCCCAAGCCGATGCGCCGCTTGGCCAGCGCCTGCTGGCGCTGCTGGGGCAGCGGCCAATGGGTGAGCTGCAGCACGTTGTCCAGCATGCGCACGGCCACCGGCACCATCGTGTCCAGGCGCTCCAGCGCCAGCCGGGCCGACGGCTCGAACGGCCGCTCCACCAACTGCACCAGGTTGATCGAGCCCAGGCAACACGCGCCATAGGGCGGCAGCGGCTGCTCGCCGCAGGGGTTGGTGGCGGCGATCCGCTCGCAGTAGCCCAGGTTGTTGTCGGCTTGGATGCGGTCGACGAACAGCACGCCGGGCTCGCCGCGCTCGTGAGCCCCGCCCACGATGGCAGCCCACAAACGCCGGGCCGGCAAGCGCTGGTACACCCACAGCCCATCGGCGCGGCGCGTGGCCCCAGCCGCCTGCTGCACCGGGCCCGGTTCGGCGGCGTGCACCAGCTCGAACTCGGTGTCGTCGTTGACGGCCTGCATGAAGGCATCGGTGACCGCCACCGACAGGTTGAAGCTGGCCAAGCCGCCCTGCGTCTTGACCTGCGCGAACGCCAGCGCGTCGGGGTGGTCGCAGCGCAGCACGCCCATTTGTGCGCCCGGGCGTCGCGCGGTCGAGCCCAGCAGCTCGCACGACAGGTTGAACAACTGCAGGAAGCCCACGGGCCCCAGCCCCAGCGTGTCCACCCCCGCGATGCGCGCGCCCCGCGGTCGGATGGGCGAGAAGTCGATGCCCACGCCCCCGCCCAGACGCAAGGTTTCGGCGGTTTCCATCAAGGCGGTGTAAATGCCCGGGATGCCGCCTTCGGCGTGGGTGATGGAGTCACACAAGGGCTGCACGAAGCAATTGATCATGGTGCTCTTGGCCCCCGTGCCCGCATGCGCCGCCACGCGTCCGGCCACGATGAAGCCCTCGCGCTGCACCGCCAAAAACTGCGCCGCCCGCAGCGCGCGCTGCGCCGGGGCCTCGGCCTGGGCCAAGGCCTGCGCGATGCGATGGCGCACCTCATCGACCGTGGTTTCTCCGGGCTGGGCGTAGGTGTCCAGCAGCACGTCGCTGCTGATGGGCTGGCTGACGTCGTTCATGGGCGAAACCCTCCAGGGGCGCTCAACGCGATGCCCCGACGCTGACAGCCCTGCCCGCCTGCGCGCTTGAGCGAACGCAATCGCGCGAGCAGGCCGCCTGCCTAGCATCGACTCGACCCCGGGGTGGGGCGGTGGAGGTGACGATGGCCCGGCACGCGATGAGCAGCATGGACGCAGCGTGGCTGCACATGGACGGACCGGCCCATCCGGCGGTCGTCAACGGCTTGGTGCTGACGGCCAAGCCGCTGGATGCCGAAGCGCTGGGCTACGTCCTGCGCAACCGGCTGCTGCACTTCGATCGGTTTCGGCAGCGCGTCGTCGAACCCGCCTTGGGCTTGGGCCTGCCGCAGTGGGAGGACGTCGAAGACATCGACCTCGACGACCACCTTCACCTGCTCGCCCTGCCCCACACGCCCCGCAGCACCGCGGCCGACCGCGAGCGCGCCCTCGCCCACTTGGTGGCCGACATCGCCAGCCAGCCCCTGCCCCGCGACCGGCCGCTGTGGCAAGCCCACCTCATCGACCGCGGGCGCAGCGGGGCCGCCTTCATGCTGCGCTACCACCACTGCATTGGCGATGGCCTGGCCATGATGAACGTGGCCGGCGCCCTGTTCGACCCCGCGGCCCACAGCCTGCGCTGGGGGCCGCCGCCCCCGCTGGCCGTGGGGCCGGGCCCCGGCCCCGGGGGGCGGGGGGGGGGGG
>NZ_JAPZSY010000063.1 GCF_027532025.1 Inhella sp.
GTTGAACTAAACCGCTGACGCGGTGACCGGCGCACACCGTTGGTCACCGCGTTTTGCATGGCGTCTGTGCAGCCGAGCACTTGCGCGAAGCGTCGGTGAGGTCAAGCCTTCAGCCTGGGGAATGTTCCCCGGCCTGAAGGAGATGGACATGACCCCCTTGCGCCAACAGATGCTGGACGCCATGGCGGTACGCGGCTTGGCCGTGCGCACGCAAGAGACCTACGTCGACTCGCTGGGGCGCATGGCGCGCTACTTCAAGCGCAGCCCTGCGGTGTTGACGGCCCAGGACATCGAGGCCTACATGCTGCACCTGATCAAGGACCGCAAGCTCTCCTTCTCCAGCGTCAACCACGTCGCCGCTGCCAGCCGTTTCTTGTTCACCCACGTACTGGCCCAACCCGAGACAGGCCAGCGCATGCTGCCCCCCGTGGCCCGCACGCGCCAGCGCCAGCCCGAGCTCTTGTCGCGCCTGCAAACCGCCCAGCTCTTCGCCAGTTGCCACAGCCCCATGGTGCGCATGCTGCTGCAAACGCTGTACGCCTGCGGGCTGCGCCTGAGCGAGGGCTGCCACCTGCGCGTGGCCGACATCGACAGCGCACCCGACCGGCAGTGCGTGCGCGTGGTGGCCGGCAAGGGCGGGGCCGACCGCTACACCCTCCTGAGCCCGACGCTGCTCACCCTGCTGCGCGTGCACTGCCGCCGCTTCGGCTGCCACCACCGGCCCGAGGGCTGGCTGTTCTTCAACCCGAAGACCCAGCAGCCGCTCAGCGCGTGCGGCGTGCAGCGCCACTACCAAGCCGCCCGGCGCGATGCCCACATCGACAAGCGCGGCAGCACCCACACCCTGCGCCACGGCTTCGCCACGCACTTGCTCGAAGCCGGCATCGACCTGCACACCATCTGCCGCTTGCTGGGCCACGGCCACATCGAGACCACCAGCCGCTACCTGCACCTGATCAGCCCCCAGTTCAAGCCCCCACGCGGCACCGACCCCCTTGACTTGCTGGCGGGGCTGCCGGTGGTGGTGCTAACGCCAACGCTGCCGCCACACTGACCCTGGCCTGGGTCAGCCACCATGGCCACGCTGGCCGAGGTGCTGCAGCGCTGTGGGCCGGCCTACCTGCGCGCGCACCCCTTGAGCAGCCCCCAAGCCAAGGCGTGGCGGGGCATCTGCGCTTGCCGCACCCAGGCCCTGGGCGGGCAGCGCCTGGCTTGCAGCCACTGCGGGCACAGCCACTGGCACTACCACTCGTGCCGCAACCGGCACTGCCCGCAGTGCGGTGCGCGCGCCAAGGACGCTTGGTTGCAGGGCCGCTTGGCCGAGGTGCTCGATGTGCCCTACGCGCACCTGGTCTTCACCCTGCCACATCAACTTCACAGCCTGTACCGAAGCCAGCCCCGCTGGGTCATCGACACCCTGTTTGCTTGCACCGCGCGCACGCTGGGCGCGTTCGCCGCCAACCCGCGCTGGATGGGCGTCGCTGGCGGGCAAGGGGCCTTCAGCTTGGTGCTGCACACCTGGGGCCAGGACTTGCGCCAGCACCTGCACCTGCACGCCGTCATGGCCTGCGGGGT
>NZ_JAPZSY010000020.1 GCF_027532025.1 Inhella sp.
TGCGTATTCCACGCCATCCCGGACACCATTCCGCTGTGATGGCGGACAGCATTCCACCGTGATGGCGGACACCGTTCCACGCTGAAGGCGGACAGCGTTCCATCCTGATCGCGGACACCGGCGGGTGTCCTGAGTGACCCAACGAGGCATAGGCTGCCCGGCTTTTTGGCCGGGAGAGGCGATGCCCACACCAAGGGTCCTCATGAGCAAGATCAGACAAGCACTTCAACTGCTGGCCGGCGACGCCGGCCTGAGTCTGCGGCAGGTAGCCGCCGCCCTGGGCGTCAGCAAGACCACCATCAGCGAGATCGCGCTGTATGCGCGTGACGCCGGCGTGGACTGGCCGCTGGCCAGTACCCTGAGCGACGACGAACTGCAGGCCAGGCTGTATCCGCCGCCGCGCCCGCGCAGCACCACCCGGGCTGAACCCGACTACGCCGCGCTGCACCAGGAACTCAAGCGCCCCGGCGTCACGCTGCAACTGCTTTGGGAGGAGTACCGTGCCGGTGTCGGCCAGCAGGCCTACCGCTACAGCGCGTACTGCGAGAAGTACCGTGCCTGGGCCAAGCGGCTGAAGCGCTCGATGCGCCAGGTCCACCCTGGCGGTGAGCGCCTGTTCGTGGACTACGCCGGCCAGACCGTGCCGGTGGTCGATGCCGCGACGGGGGAGATCCGCCGCGCCCAGGTCTTCGTGGCCGTGCTGGGGGCATCGAACTACACCTACGCCTGCGCCACCTGGCAGCAGAAGGCCGCCGACTGGGTGGGGGCCATCATCGACACGCTCGCCTTCATCGGCGGCGTGCCCCGGCTGCTGGTGCCCGACCAGCCCCGCGCGCTGATTGCCAACCCCGACGCCTACGAGCCTGCCACCGCGCGGCTGATGCAGGAGCTCGCTGAGCACTACGCGGTGGCCGTGCTGCCCGCACGCCCGGGCCGACCGCAGGACAAGGCCAAGGTCGAAGTCGGCGTGCAGGTCGTGGAGCGCTGGATCCTGGCGCGGCTGCGCAACCGGCGCTTCTTCAGCCTGGCGGAGTTGAACCGCGCCATTGCCCAGCTGCTGGCCGACCTCAACCAGCGCCCCTTCAAGAAGCTGCCCGGTTGCAGGGCCCAGGCCTTCGCCGCACTGGACGCGCCGGCCCTGAAGCCGCTGCCGGCCACCGCCATGGTGCTGGCGCAGTTCAAGCCCGCGCGCGTGAACATCGACTACCACGTCGCCTTCGAGGGCCACTACTACAGCGTGCCGCACCAGCACGTCGGCGCGGCGGTGGAGCTGCGCATCACGGCCAGCACGCTGGAAGTGCTGCTGCGCCGCCAGCGCGTTGCCGCGCATGCCCGCAGCGCCAAGGCGGGCGGCTTCACAACGGTGGCTGAGCACATGCCGGTGTCGCACCGGGCGCAGGCGCAGTGGACGCCGACCAAGCTCATCAGCTGGGGTGAGCGCATCGGCGCAGCCACCGCTGGCGTGGTGCGCTGGCAGATGGCGCACCGTGCGCACCCCGAGCAGGGCTACCGCTCCTGTCTGGGGCTGATGCGGCTGGCCCGGGAGTACGGCAACGAGCGTCTGGAAGCCGCCTGCGCCCGCGCGCAGTCCATCCGCGCGCCCCACTACCGCAGCGTCAAGTCGATCCTGGCCTGCGGCCTGGACCGGCAGGGCAGCAGCCTCCTGGGCGGGGATGTCGGCACGACCGCGCCGATGCCGGCCCACGACAACGTGCGCGGCCCCGGCTACTACGGGCACCACTGATGGCCACCGCAATGACCCACCGCCCCAACCCCGGCACCACCACCACCCCGGACCACGACAACACCGCCATGCTGCAACAACACACCCTGGACCAACTGCGCGGCCTGCGCCTGGACGGCATGATCGCCGCGCTGACCGACACGGGCACGCAAGCTGCTGCTGAGTCGCTGAGCTTCGAACAACGCCTGGCGCTGCTGGTGCAGCGCGAGCTGGACTGGCGCGACGGCAAGCGCGTGGCGCGGCTGCTGAAGGCGGCCAAGCTGAAGGTCAGCAGCGCCTGCGTGGAGGACATCGACTGGCGTGCCGGCCGTGGGCTGGACCGCCACCTGATCACGGCGCTGGCCGGCGGCGACTGGATCCGCCATGGCCGCAACGTGCTCATCACGGGTGCCACCGGTTGCGGCAAGACCTGGCTGGGGTGTGCGCTGGCTCAGCAGGCCGCGCGCCAGGGCTTCAGCGTGCTGTACACCCGCGCCACCAGGCTGCTGCAGGAGTTGCAGGTGGCCCATGGCGACGGCAGCTTCGGCCGCCGCCTGGCGCAACTGGCGCGGCTGGATGTCCTGGTGCTGGACGACCTGGCCATCGCGCCCATCGCCGCCCAGGAGCGCCAGGATTTGCTGGAACTGCTCGACGACCGGGTGGGCAGCCGCAGCACGCTGATCACAAGCCAGTTGCCGACCAGCGCCTGGCATCAGTGGCTCAACGAGCCCACCATCGCCGACGCCATCATGGACCGGCTGCTGCACGGCTCGCACACCCTGGCGCTGAAGGGTGAGTCGCTGCGCCGGGCGAAG
Organism: Inhella sp.; assembly: GCF_027532025.1. Classification (GTDB taxonomy): domain Bacteria; phylum Pseudomonadota; class Gammaproteobacteria; order Burkholderiales; family Burkholderiaceae_C; genus Inhella. The sequence continues at coordinate 2,539 of NZ_JAPZSY010000020.1, forward strand.
CACCCAGCCTGACGGCAACCCAGGCACGCCGGCCGAGTACCGCTGCGGCCCCGCCTTGCCCACCGCGGCGGCTGTTCGTCGCAGGCGACGCCGCCGCCGTGGACAAGGCTGCTGCAGCCCCCACCGAAGGCATCCAAACCGCCTTCGGCACCGGGTTGTCCACCCGGCGCCAAGGCGCCGCGTGGACAACCCGGCAGGCCCCGTTCCACGCTGATCGCGGACAGTGTTCCAAATTGATCGCGGACAGTTGCCCTACCATCCGGGCCGTCACTCAGGCACCCCGCCCAGGGTGTCCGCGATCGTCTGGAATGCTGTCCGCGATCAGTCTGGAATGGGTGTCCGCGATCAGTGGAATGCGCATTCAGACTCGATTTCGGGCCTTTAGCTCCCACGGTGGCGGTAATAGCTTGCGAAGTAGGTTTCGGCTGCTCCCGTGGTGGTGACTTAACACGGGGGGGACTACCCGCCATGGGAGGAGCGTTTTCGTTTTTGCGCGGCTGCGCCCACCTTGCTGGCCGATCCACGCTGGGCGGTTGGTTTGCGCCGGGACTGACCTCTTCCCAATCCTTCGTGCTGTAACAGCCGGGGCCTGTGTCCAGCTTGGAAAAGTCGCAGTCCATCGGCCAGAGCGTCACGGCGTATAGGCTGGCTCTGCGCTTGTTGCCTTGTCGCGTCACGCACAGAAGACCGGCGCTCTTCAACTCCGCAAGCGAAGCTGCCAGGGTCGTTTCGCTAGTCCAGCCCCTTGGCTCCAACACAGTGCGGGAGGCGCACAGGTCGCCATTGCGCCGAGAGTTGGGCCCGAGTTGCGAGCACAGGTCTAGGAGCAACTTCGAAGCGTGCAACGACAAGCCGGCAAAGGTGCGGGAGCGAAGGAACTCCAGGGGCATGGCGAACCAAGGCCCGCGCACAGTCACGGGCGACTTCTTGCTCTTGCTGAAGCCGCTCATGCCGTGAACCTCTGGCTTCGACTCCAGGGCCTTGCCTTGGCGTGGCCTGTGGGGGTCAGGAAATAGACCCCGTATCGCACCGCGTGCCCATCGCGGTCGCGACACTTGATCCACTCGGTGCAAAGGTCTGCAGTCGGACTAAGGCCCTGCTCTCGCAAGCCCTGAATGATGTGTGGGCCGTTCAAGGCACCGGCAATCGAGCGAACATCGTTGTTCGTCAGTCGTCGCCCTCCCATCAGCTCGGCCAGCACTCGGGCCTGTCGTTCGTTGGCAGGCCCAAGAAAGGCGCCAAGGGTGAGCTCTTGGCATGTGCCCTCGGGGCTGTGAGAATGCGACTGTTCGTTTGAAGTAAGACCACTGAAGCCCAGCACCGCGCCAACGGTCTGGGCTTCGTTCTTTGCGGGGCTCATTGCAGGCCCCCTTTGCGTTGCGCGTGTAGCTTGTCTACGAGCTTGCGCAAGTCAGCATCCTTGGCGCCGGCAATGCGGGCCTGGACGATGGCTTCCACTTCGTCAGAGGGCCAAGCGGCTGCTCGGGCGCCCAGCTTTACGGGGCGGGTCATCGTGCCTGCGGCGATGCAGGCATAGAAGGGGCTGCGGGTCTGGCCGGTGTGGGCCAGCACGGGTTCAAGGCGAAGAAGTCGCGGCATTTGTAGAGGCTTTCTGGTGTGTCTGGGGCCATCCCCGGATTCACGACCTCTACTTGGCCTGCGAGAAAACCTCTGACTAGGTTTCTTTCTTCACCATCCGTACGAAGGCGTCCCACTTGTGCAACTCGCCAGTGGCTTCGTGGAACTTGAACGCCTCGCGCATCGCTTTGGTGAACTTGAGTTTTCGGGCAATGCCGTACTGGTAGCGGATCGCCTCGCTTGGGTTTTCGTCGTGCTCTGGGCCAGGTGCCCATGGGTTCAGCAAGTCGCGCCAAGGTTTGCGCTTTGCCAGGGCTGCGGTGGCCGCGAGGATGGTCTTGGGGGGCGTGCTCGTTTTGCGCTCTCGCTCGACCTCGACAGCAAGAACGGCCAGCTCAAACTCACCCCAAGTCCGTGGCCTTCCTCCCTCTTTAGGGGGCATCAATTCGGGTACGTGGAGCCTTGCCAGTTCCAGCGCCAGGAAGTACCAACGGTGCGGGCCATCGGGAATTCCCATTCGCTCTGCCAGGGCGACCATTCGGCGGTCTTCCTCTTTGACCCTTTCGGCAATCACGGCTTGCTTCTGCTCCTCGCTGGCGAGTAGCCCGAACTCAAGCGGCGGGAGGCCAATCGTTTTCTTTGCCATCGTGTGTGTGTATGTTCAGGCCCGAAGGGTGGCAATCGAGACAACCTGGGCGGAGCCTTCGCGAATGGCTTGGATGTGTGCTCCAGCCCTGTCCCATGCGTCTGCCATCTCGGCTGTGTAGTCGTGCCCGTCATAGACCCGGCGCATGGTCTCTTTCTCTTGGTGGTTCAGGCAAAGCTCGGCGACGTGGGGCGCAACCCCAATCCGGGACAGAAGGGTGCGGAATGTGCGGCGCAAGTCGTGGGGGCGCAGCTTCCGGCCTCCAGTCTCTAGGGTGCGCTCGGTCAACCGGGAGAGGGCGCGTGCAACGGCCATCTTTTCAAGGGTGCCACCCTTTGCCTCGGCGCCTTCCTTGCTGCGGGCCGTGCCCGAAGCACCGGGGAATACATAGTCGGACCTGAAAAATTCCTTCTGCTCTGACTCACCCCAATGCGGCCGCCAAGGCCTGGGCGGGCGCATTCCACTGTGGTTTTTGGGTGGGGAGCCCGCCAGCGGCCCGTAACGCTGCCCATAGCGCCGATGCGCGGTG
>NZ_JAPZSY010000023.1 GCF_027532025.1 Inhella sp.
CCGACACGCTGGAGTACAGCAACGTCGCCCTGCCCCGCCACCGCTTCGACGAAGAACTCATCAAGGAACTCAAGCACTTCTGCCCCAGCTTGCTGGAAGACAACGGCGACGACCTCGTGCTCAAGCACGTCTACATCGAACGCCGCATGGTGCCGCTCAACATCTTCTTGCAAGACGCCACGCCGGCCCAAACGGAAGCCGCCGTCATCGAGTACGGCAACGCCATCAAGGACCTGGTGGCCGCCAACATCTTCCCCGGCGACATGCTTTGGAAAAACTTCGGCGTCACGCGCCAGGGCAAGGTCGTGTTCTACGACTACGACGAGATCGAATACCTGACCGACTGCAACTTCCGCAAAGTGCCCGCGCCGCGCAACGAAGAAGACGAAATGAGCGGCGAGATTTGGTACGCCGTGAACAAGGGCGACGTCTTCCCCGAAACCTTCGGCCCCTTCTTGCTGGGCCACCCCGGTGTGCGCGAGCCCTTCATGAAGCACCACGCCGACCTGCTCGACCCGGCCTTCTGGCAGCGCTGCAAGGACGCCATCCTGGCCGGGCACGTGCACGACGTGTTCCCATACGAAGCGACGCGGAGGTTCACGCGCTGAAGGTGGGCGACCGAGAAGCCGGTGGCATACTTGCGCTGCATTTGCAACGCAAGGATGTCCCCATGAAGGTCGCCTCTCTGCCCTCGCTGCGTGTCGAACCCGCGCTGCGCGAAGCCGCTGAATCGGTGCTGCAGGATGGCGAGACGATTTCGGCCTTGATGGAGACCGCCGTGCGCGACTTGGTGCACCGCCGCCAGGTGCGGGCGGAGTTTCTGCGCCGAGGCATCGAGTCGCTGGAGGAGTACCGGCACACGGGGGTGTCGATCCCTGCCGAAGCCGTGCATGACGCGTTGCAGCGCCGGCTCGACGCCAGGCGCAAAGAACTGCTCGGATGAGCTCAGCGCAAGGCGGGTTCCAGGTCAGCTACACGCGGCAGGCGCAAGACGATCTTCTGCGGCTGTACGACTTCCTGCTTGCACGGGCACGCCACAGCGAGGACCTCGCACGGGCGCAAGAGGTGATTGATCAGCTGCGCGAGCACGTCGAGCGGCGGCTCTCCCAAACGCCGCACCTGTACCGCCATCCGCTGGGCAACCCGCATTTGCGGGAACTGGTCGTGGCCGCCCCTGGGGCCGGCTACGTCGCGCTCTACGACATCACCGACAGCCGCAAGGTCACCGTCATCGCCGTCCGCCACCAGCTTGAAGACGACTACCTATGAACTGGCCTGCCGCATTTTGGGAGCAAGCCTCCTACCTCGTCACCGTCATCGGCCTGCCCTTCGCCATCTGGGTCTTCCTCAAGCAAGAGCGGGCCGAGCGCGAAAACGAAGAAGAAGAGGCCTACCTGCTCCTGGCCAACGCCTACAACGACTTTCTGAAGGTCGTGCTGCAGCACAGCGACCTGCAACTGCGCACAGCCGCTGCGCTGGAGAACCCCACGCCCGAACAGCGCGAGCGCATGCTGGTCATCTTCGACATGCTCGTCAGCCTGTTCGAGCGCGCCTACCTCGTGGCCTACAAAGACGACATGACGCCCAGCGAGCGACGCCGCTGGAACAGCTGGGACGACTACATGCGCGAGTGGTGCCAACGTGACGACTTCTTCTTCGCCCTGCCCTTGCTGCTGCGCGGCGAAGACGCGGGCTTCCAGGCCTACATCCAGCGCGTGGCCCAAGAAGAGCGCGGCAGCGTGCTCACCGCCTGAGCCGGCCGGCTCCAGCCCCGGCACATGGCCCCACAAGGCAAAAGGGGAAAGCTGCCGCTAGGCTGATGGGTTCGGCCGCTCACGGCCGCCCCTCACACCCATTCGCATGAGCTTGCCACCCGCTACCCCCACCCCGCCTGCGGCCGACGGCCGCGCTGCCCGACTCGGCGCCTGGATCGAGCGCGTCGGCCACCGCATTCCTGATCCTGTGCTGATCTTCATGGCCCTGTGGCCTTTGGCCTTTATCGCGGCCGCGCTGCTGGGGGGCTACAAGTTCACCACCACGGGGCCTGGCGGGCAGGAGGTCGTGCAGCAAGTGAAAGACATGCTGAGCGCCGAGCACGTGCGCTGGATGTTTGACAACGCCTTGCTGCAGAACTGGCTGGGCTTTGGCAACGGCGTGATGGCCGTCATCCTGGTGGTCATGATGGCCGTGGGCATTGCCGAGAACGGCGGTCTGCTGACCGCGTTGATCAAACGCGCCGGCACGATCATTCCCGACCGTTGGTTGGGCTTGATGCTGGTGTTCCTTGGCATCATGAGCTCCATCGCCACCGACGCGGGCTACCTGATCTTGGTTCCCTTGGCTGGCCTCCTGTATGCAGGCTTGGGCAAACACCCCATCATCGGCATGGCGGCGGCTTTTGCGGGCGTTTCGGCCGGCTTCAGCGCCAACCTCATCCCGGGCACGCCCATCGACGTCATCGTGGGCAACAACGCCCGTGCTTTTGCCGAGGCCCAGAACATCCCGTTCACTCGCGCCGATGGCACGCCGCTGAACCCGGCCACGATGAACTACACCTTCATCGCCGTATCCACCTTTTTGCTGGCAGGCATCGGGGCCTGGGTCACGCAACGCTTTGTGGCCCGGCGCTTTGCGGGTCGCGCGTTCGTCAAGCCCGACGGGCTGGATGCCGGCGAGTTGATGCTCAAAGACGCCGAGCGCCGTGGCCTGCGCGCCGCCGCCTGGGCCTTGCCGGTGTCAGCCGCCGTGGTCGTGGGCCTGATCCTGGGTCCCCTCAAGGCCTACACCGGCACCGATGGACGCGAGGTGCTGCCCTACCTGAACAACGTCATCTTGCTCATCTCGCTGGTGTTCGCCATCGAAGGGGTGGCCTACGGCGTGGCCGCAGGCACCTTCAAGAAGGTGATGGACGTGGTGCAGGCCATGGTGGCCCAGATGAACACCATGGGCTACATCATGGTGTTGACCTTCTTTTGCTACAACTTCCTGGCCTTGCTCACCTACTCTGGCCTGGGTGCGCTGCTGACCTATTGGGGCGCACATGGCCTCTTGGGTTTGGGGCTGCAAGGGCACCCCATCTTGCTGCTGCTGGGCTTCGTGATCATGACCGCCCTCATCAACCTGGTGATCGGGGGCTTGACCTCCAAGTGGATGCTGCTGGGCCCCATCTTCATCCCCATGCTGTACACGGTGAACCCGGCCATGACGCCCGACGTGGTGGCCGCCGCCTTCCGCGTGGCCGACTCCTGCACCAACATCATCACGCCCATGATGGCCTATGCCGGCGTGGTGCTGGCCTTCATGCGCAAGTACGAGCCCGACTTCAGTTTTGGCGACATGCTGACCGTGATGCTCCCTTACTCCATGGCCTTCCTGGTGAGCTGGACGGCGCTGCTGCTGGCCTTCTTCGCCCTGAACATCCCCTTTGGCTTCTGACGCCTCGCCACCCCAGCTCCCCCCGGGCCTGAGCCCCCAGGCCTTCGACGACTGGCACGACCAGCCCGAGGCCTGGCGCCCGGCCATGGAGCACTTGGTGCGCGCTCAGGGCTGGACGGGCGAGTGGCACCCGGCCTCAGAGGGCACCGTGCTGGTGGCCTTGCTGGGTCAAGCCCAGGTGCTCAAGCTGTTCCCGCCCTTCTTGGCCGACCACGCGCGCTTCGAGCAGGGTCTGCTGAAGCGCCTGCAAGGCCGCCTGAGCCTGCCCACGCCCACCCTCCTGGCCCAGGGCGAGCACGACGGCTGGCCGTGGACGCGCATGACGCAGTTGTCGGGCACCCTGCTGCTGCACCGCTGGCCCCACCTGAGCGAGGCGCAACGCGTGGCGCTGCTGCGCCGACTCGGCGCGGTCGCCCGCGAGCTGCAAGCCCTCCCGGTGGGCGAGCAGGCCCGCCTCTCGCCCCCCTGGCCCGACTTCATCGCCCGCCAGCGCGCCGGCTGCCGGGCCCGCCAGCAACGCACCGGCCTGCCCGCCCACCTGCTGGCGCAACTTCCCGCTTTTTTGGACGGCCCTTTGCCCGACGAGACGGCCGCCCCCGTCCTGCTCACCGGCGAATTCACGCCGATGAACCTGCTGGTGGACGCCGACGACCGGCTGTGCGGCCTGTTCGACTTCGGCGACGGGCTGGTGGGCGCGCCGGCCTACGATGCACTCGGCCCTTTGTGCTTTTTGTGCAGCGGCCACAGGGCGCGTGTGCAAGCATGGTTCGACGGTCTGGAGCACCCGATGCCCACGGACGCCGCCCCCTGGCTGCGCCTGATGCTGCTGCACCGCTACAGCCACTTGCCCCTCCAACTGGCCAGCCTGCCGGGTTGGCAGGCCGAGCCCACCCTGGAGTGCGTGGCGCAGCGCCTGCTGGGCCGCTCCTGAGACCAAGCCCGAGCAAGACACCGGGTCAGCATCGGCCGGGTGCGGCCCGACCGATCGGTTGGCTCAAAATGGTGGGCTCTGTTTCGTGGAGTTTCATTGCCATGTCCGACCCCATCGTCATCGTGTCCGCTGCCCGCACGCCCATCGGCGGTTTGCTGGGCGATTTCGCCAACCTCGCTGCGTGGGAGTTGGGCGCCGTGGCCATCCAAGCCGCCGTCGAGCGCGCCGGTGTGCCGGGCGACGCCGTCAACGAAGTGCTGATGGGCAACTGCCTGATGGCCGGCCAGGGCCAGGCCCCGGCCCGCCAAGCCTTGCGCAAGGCCGGCCTGCCCGACAGCGCCGGCGCGGTGACCCTGAGCAAGATGTGCGGCAGCGGCATGCGCGCCATGATGTTCGGCCACGACATGCTGGCCGCGGGCAGCGCCGACGTGGTCGTGGCGGGCGGCATGGAAAGCATGACCAACGCGCCGCACCTCATGTTCGCGCGCAAGGGCGTCAAGTACGGCATGACGCAGATGTACGACCACATGGCCATCGACGGCCTGGAAGACGCCTACGAGCGCGGCAAGGCCATGGGCGTGTTCGCCGAGACCTGCGTCAGCCACTACCAATTCAGCCGCGAGGCGATGGACCAGTACGCCATCACCAGCACGCAGCGCGCCAAGCAGGCCAACGAAGACGGCAGCTTCGACTGGGAAATGGCCCCGGTCACGCTGCGCAGTCCCAAGGGCGACACCCTCATCAAGCACGACGAGCAGCCCTTCAAGGCCAAGCTCGACAAGATCCCCGGCCTGAAGCCCGCCTTCAAGAAGGACGGCGCCATCACCGCCGCCACGGCGTCGAGCATCTCCGACGGCGCCGCCGCCCTGGTGCTGATGCGTGAGAGCGAGGCCGCCAAACGGGGCCTGAGCCCCATCGCCCGCATCGTCAGCCATGCCGTGCACGCCCGCGCGCCCGAGTGGTTCACCACCGCACCCGTGGGCGCCATCGAACTGGCCTTGAGGAAGGCCGGCTGGGATGCCAAGAGCGTCAACCTGTGGGAGGTGAACGAGGCCTTCGCCGCCGTGACCATGGCCGCCATGACCGAGTTCGAGCTGCCGCACGAAATCGTCAACGTGCACGGTGGCGCCGTGGCCCTGGGCCACCCCATCGGCGCCAGCGGCGCGCGCATCGTCGTCAGCTTGCTGGGCGCCCTGAAGAAGCGCGGCCTCAAGCGCGGCGTGGCCGCGCTGTGCATCGGCGGCGGCGAAGCCACCGCCATGGCCGTGGAAATGATCTAAGCCCTCCGTCCTTCCACCGAACCCGACCGCGGCCCCGGCCGCGGTCTTTGCTTTCCTCCAAATGCACCTCCTCGTCATCGGCGCCTCGCGCGGCCTCGGCCTCGAATTCGTCAAACAGTACCGGGCCGACGGCCACCAAGTCACCGCCACCGCGCGCGACGAGGCCAGCCTCATCCGCCTGCGCGACCTGGGCGCCAAGCCCGTGCGCCTGGACGTGCTCGACCCCGGCTCCTGCGCCGGGCTGGCCTGGCAGTTGGACGGACTGAAGTTCGACATCGCCATCGTCAATGCCGGCGTGTACGGACCGCAGGTGGACGCCCCCACGGCCCCTTCACAAGACGACTTCGACTTCGTCATGCGCACCAACGTGCTCGGCCCGATGCGCGTGCTGCCCGCCCTGACCGAGACGCTCGCCCAAGGCGCCAAATTGGCCATCATCAGCAGCAAGATGGGCTCCATGGCCCTGCGCGCCAGCCCCACCGGCTGGCTGTACCGCGCCAGCAAGGCGGCGGTGAACTCCGTGCTGAAAGACGCCAGCATCGTGCTGGGCGGACGCGCCACCTGCGTGGCCGTCCACCCCGGTTGGGTGCGCACCGACATGGGCGGCCCGCAGGCCGACCTGAGCCCGGCCGACGCCGTGGCCGCCATGCGCCGCACCTTGGAGAGCTTGGGCGCCGGCGACAACGGCAGATACCTGAACTTCGACGGCCAGCCCCTGGCTTGGTGAGCCGAGCCTTCCCACCATGCAACTGCACGACATCGAGGCCTTCTTCCGGGCCTACGCCGACGCCTACCAAGAACTGAACGGCGACGCCGTGGCCGCGCACTGCGCCGCGCCCATGGCCATCTCGCAAGCCGGCACCGTCACCTGGTGGGCCGAGCACGCGCCCGTGCAGGACAACATGCGCCAGCTGTGCGCCGTCTACCGCGAGGCCGGCCTGGACCGCGTGGACTTCGCCATCGAGCAGGCCACCCTGATGGGCGCGCACGACGCCTTCGCCCTGCTGCGCTGGACGCTGACGCGCGCCGACGGCTCGCTGCTGCAGCAGTTCCGCACCGGCTACCACCTGCACCGCCACGGCGGCCGCACCCAGGTGCTGCTGGTAACGGCCTTCGACGAAAACCTGGCGGCGATGAAGCCCGTGGGCTGAACGACCGCCAGACGACAGGGAACCCCACTGATGCGCAAGCTCTTGAAATGGATCGGCCTGGGCGTGCTGGGCCTGCTGGCCGCCACGCTGCTGCTGGTGCTGGCCTGGGTGGCCAGCAACTGGCACGACGCCGAGCCGCAGCCGATTCCCGCCGCGCTGGCGGCGCCCCCGGCGCAAAGCGGCGAGGGCGGGCTGCTGGCGGCTTTGGACGCTGCGCCAGGGCCCAAGGAAACACTCCCGTGGCCGAACTGCAGCGGCTCTGATTGCCAAGCAGCATTCGAAGCGCAGTCTGACGCCTTGCTGCGTTGGCGCGAGAAGCACGTGGGCCTGGGCAAAGTCTGTGACACCGCGCTAGAGCGCACCGAGCTGTCCCTAGGGGAGACCATCCCAGCCGGACTGTCGGTGGACACTGTGTTTCCTAGCTATCAACCCCTCTCGGCCTGCCACAGCTGGCTCCTGCTTGCAGCCTTGCAAGCCGGTCAGCCCTTAGATGCCCAATCAATGCATAGGGCATTGGACAAGGCCAATCGCATCGAGGGCTTGGTTCGCCGCGAATCACGGCTGCTCATCGGCCAAATGGTCGGCGCGAGCCAAACAGCGCGAAAGCTCAGCGTGGTCGTTGTGCTCGCAACCCAGCACCCAGAGCAACGCGCGGCCTTGGCTGAGCGCATCGACCTACCCAGCGCTGACTTGATGCTGGCCATGCGTCAGTGGGTACCCACGGAGGCGGCTTTGGGTCGCGCCGCTGCTGTTTCGATGTCAGACATAACGAAAGCAGATGAAGGCAACGGGCCAGCTTGGTTCGGCCGCTGGGTGACGAAGTTTCTGCATCCCGAGAAGACACAGCAGCTGTTCTCTGCTCACTGGATGCGCGTGCTGGCGTGCTTGGACGGCCAGGATTTGACGGCAAGTGCCAATTGCTGGCGTTCCGCCTCAGAACCAGAGCCCGGCTTGTTCGGCAGCGGCATCCATTGGAGGCACACCACGGCGCACCTGTTGGCCGACGTGGCACGGCCTGCGTGGCCCAGCTACATGGACCGCATCGTTGACCTGCACCACGCGTCCCTAGCCACCCAAGCCTGGCTGCGCGGCCAGCCCCCCACCGCCGCCATCGACACCGCCGCCGACGGCACCTGGACCCTGCGCCTGCGCGCGCCGGGCCAAGCCAACCGACTTCCGACGCAATGGGCCCCGCTGCCCAAGGACCGCTGACATGCTGCTTCCCGAAGACCACCTCGCCGTCCAAGACGCCGTTCGCGCTTACGTGCAGGCTGAGATCGCCCCCCACGCCGCCGCCTGGGACAAGGCCCACCACTTCCCCGCCGAGCAGCTCCAGGGCCTGGCCCAGCTCGGCTGCTATGGCGTGGCCGTGCCGCCGGAGTACGACGGCGCCGGCCTTGACTACCTGGCCTTGGCGGTGATCCTGGAAGAGATCGCCGCGGGCGATGGCGGCACCTCCACGGTGGTCAGCGTCAACAACTGCCCGGTGTGCTCCATCCTCATGGCCTTCGGCAACGAGGCCCAGAAGGCGCAGTTCCTCAAGCCCTTGGCGCGTGGCGACATGCTGGGCGCCTTTTGCCTGACCGAGCCGCACGTGGGCTCGGAGGCGGGCGGCTTGAAGACCATCGCGGTGCGTGACGGCGACGACTACGTGCTCAACGGGGTCAAGCAGTTCATCACCAGCGGCAAGAACGGCGATGTGGCCATCGTCATGGCCGTCACCGACAAAGCCGCCGGCAAGAAGGGCATCAGCGCCTTCTTGGTGCCCGCGGCCACGCCCGGCTACACCGTCGCCCGCTTGGAAGACAAGATGGGCCAGCACAGCAGCGACACGGCGCAGATCCTGTTCGAGAACTGCCGCATCCCCGCCGCCTACCGGTTGGGCGACGAAGGCCAGGGCTTGAAGATCGCCCTCAGCGGTTTGGAAGGCGGCCGCATCGGCATCGCCAGCCAGTCGGTGGGCATGGCACGCGCGGCGCTGGAAGCCGCCCTGGCTTACAGCAAGGAGCGCGTCAGCTTCGGCCAGCCGATCTTTCAGCACCAGGCCATCCAGTTCAAGCTGGCCGACATGGCCACGCAGGTGGAGGCCGCGCGTCAACTCATCTGGCACGCCGCCGCGCTGAAAGACGCCGGCAAGCCCTGCCTGAAGGAAGCCGCCATGGCCAAGCTGTTCGCCAGCGAAATGGCCGAGCGGGTGTGCTCGGCCGCCATCCAGGTGCTCGGCGGTTACGGCTACGTGAGCGACTTCCCCGTCGAGCGCATTTACCGCGATGTGCGGGTCTGCCAGATCTACGAAGGCACGAGCGAGGTGCAGAAGATCTTGATCGGGCGGGCGCTGTGAGCCCCGGGGTGTCGAGAACCCATCGGAGGGCCTCATGGAACTGAGCGTGTACTACGCCACCAACCGCGCGCACGAGGGCGCCGATCGCTTTCGCCCCGAACGCTACGGCACGCGGTTCTCCAGCGACGGGATGGAGAACCTGCGCTTTGGCCGCGTGCGCTTTGAGGTGGATGCCGCCCAGGTGCAAGCCCTGTTGAACCGCGCGCCGTATGCCCCCGATGCGCCCATCGGCCCCGGCGACGGCGAAGGCCTGCAGGCCTACTTCAAGGCGCGCATCCAGGCCACGCAGCGCATCGAGGCCTATGCCGAGAGCATCCCCGATGCCCAAGTCAACGAAGCCGCCCAGACCCAGGTCAAGCTCGGGTCGCTGGCGCTGTTCGCCGACCTGCGCCACGACATGCTGGCTGGGCGCGACCTGCTGGTGCTCGTTCACGGCTTCAACGTCAGTTGGGAGGAGGCCGTGGCCACGGCCGCCGCGTTCGAGGCGGTGCTCAATCGCTTCGATGCCCAAGCCGAGTCGGCCGCCAACTTTCAGCCCGTCCGCGTGGTGCTGTTCACCTGGCCAAGCGACGGCGCCGCGCTGCCTTTTGCCAGCTACAAGAGCGACCGTGCCGACGCCCGCGGCACGGCCGGCGCCTTCGGTCGCGCCCTGCTCAAACTGCGCGACCACCTGCACCAACTGGGTCGCGAAGCGCGGCAAGGCAGCGCCGCCATCCAAGCCCTGCGAGCGCGCTTGGCGGGCGCGCCGGCAGCCGAGATCGACCGCGCCGTGGCCCGCCTGGAAGCCACCGAGCTGTGCGGCCAGCGCATCCACCTGCTGGCCCATTCCATGGGCAACTACGTCTTGCAAAAGGCGCTCCAGCGCGTCGACGAATTCAGCCCCGGCCCCACCCTTCCACGCCTGTTCGACCACCTGATCCTGGCCGCGGCCGACGTGGACGACACCGCGCTCGAGCCCGGCCAAGGCTTGTCGATGGCGCACCAGGTGGCGCAGTCGGTGCTGGTGCTGCACAACGCCAACGACGTGGCGCTCAAGATCAGCGACTACACCAAGGGCAACCCCGATCGCCTGGGGCAGCGTGGCGCAGCGCGACCCCAGTTGCTGCACCAGAAGGTCACGCAAATCGATTGCGCGCCGCTGGTCAGCGGGCTGACGCAACACAGCTACTACACCAACGGCCGCGTGGCCCGCGACCTGCGCTGGGCCTTGCAAGGGCGCAGCCCCAGCGAACGCGGCTTGGCACCACTGGGCCTGGCGCCCAACTGTTGGCAGCACCAGCCTTGACCCGATGGGCAATCGGCTCGCGGCAGCCCATACTTTGACCATGCGCCCGCCCATCGATTTCTACTTCGACTTCTCCAGCCCCTACTCGTACATCAGCTCCGAGTGGATCGGCGCCGTGGCCGCTCGCCACGGCCGCACCGTGCGTTGGCACGCCATCCTGTTGGGCGCAGCCAACCAAGTCACCGGCCTGGTGCCGCCCATCCAAGTGCCGCTCAAGCGCGACTACTTGGTGCGCGACGTGATGCGCTCGGCCGCGTTTGCCGGCGTGCCCATCCGCATGCCCGACCCCTTCCCCATCGCCACGCAAAACGCGGCCCGCGTGTTTTGGTGGCTGCACGACGCCGACCCGCAACGCGCCATCGCCTGGGCCCGCGCAGGCTTGCGCGCCTACTTCACGCGCCATGTGAACCTGGCCGACCCCACGGCACTCAAGGCCCTGGCCGCCGAGGCAGGCTTGGAGGCCGATGCCGCCGAAGCCGCTTGGAACGACCCGGTGTGGAAAGCGCGCCTGAAGGCCGCCACCGACGCCGCCATCGCAGTGGGTGTGTTTGGTGCGCCCTTCATCGTGGTGGACGGCGAACCCTTCTGGGGCAACGATCGCCAGGGCCAGATCGAATCTTGGCTGGCCAATGGCCCGCCGCGAGACTTGGTTTAGGAGTCTGCCCGGCAGAGGCCCTGGCTGTCGCCGAGGTCTCGGGGTCAACAGGCGAGGCGCCGGCAACGCCGCGTGGCGGGCCACGTCAGGCGCCGGTAACGACGCTTGTCGCCCACGAACCTCGGCCCGAAGGTTTTTGTCGAATGGGCAGCCCCAAGGCTTCGGGGCAAGAGGCGGAACAAGGGGGACCGCTGCCGTCGACGGGCAGCCGACGACGAACTCCAAGTCCGACAGGCCCCCAAGCACCCGAGCGAAGGCGGCGCACACCGGCCCCAAGCGCCGGTCCGGCGAGCCAATCCCTCTGCAGCCAGGGTCGCGATGGCCCATGAAAAAACCCGGCCGAAGCCGGGTTTTCGCGGGCGCCGCGTGGCGTCAGAAGCGGTGCACCAAGTTCACCGAGAAAGCGCTGGAATCGCGGCCCGGTTTGTCGGTGATGCCGTAATACAGGCCTTGGCCGAACGGCAACACCTGGCTGCCGGTCTTGTTGTCGATGCGCGAGCCCGACAACCAGATCTGCGTGCGCTTGCTCACCATGTGTTCCAGGGCCAAGCCAGCCACCGACATGTCGCGGGCGTTGTTGGTGTCGTCGTACTGCGCGTAGCTGGCAACCAGCTTGTTGGCGTCGTTGATCTGGTAGTGCACACCACCGTACAACAGCGTGCCATCCCAACCCAGGTTCTTCGCGATTTGGGCACCAGCCGCCAGGAAGCTGGCGCGCAACGGTGCCGGCGCCGTGGCGCCGAT
>NZ_JAPZSY010000092.1 GCF_027532025.1 Inhella sp.
AACGGCCTGGCCTGCTTGACCAACATGCGCTCCTTGCCGGACGTGGTCGTGCTCAAGCCGCTGCCGGGCCTGCCCGTGGTTCGCGACCTGATCGTGGACATGACGCAGTTCTTCAAGCAGTACCACTCCATCAAGCCCTACCTCGTCAACGACGGCATCCCGCCCGAGAAGGAGCGCTTGCAGTCGCCCGAAGAGCGCGATGAGCTCAACGGCCTGTACGAGTGCATCTTGTGCGCCAGCTGCTCGACCAGCTGCCCCAGCTTCTGGTGGAACCCGGACAAGTTCGTCGGCCCAGCCGGCCTGCTGCAGGCCTACCGCTTCATCGCCGACAGCCGCGACCAAGACACCGCCGGCCGCTTGGACAACCTGGAAGACCCGTACCGCCTGTTCCGCTGCCACAGCATCATGAACTGCGTGGACGTGTGCCCGAAGGGCCTCAACCCCACCAAGGCCATTGGCAAGATCAAAGAGCTGATGGTGCGTCGGGCCGTCTGATGACCGCGTGTTTGAACGAGCGCGAACTCAGCAAGCTGCACTGGCGTTGCCGGCGCGGCTTGTTGGAAAACGACTTGTTCATCGAACGATTTTTTCGGCGGCAAGCGGAGCAAATCACGGTCGAGCAGGGTGAGGCCTTGACGAGGCTCATGGAGCTGAGCGACAACGACCTGTTGGACTTGTTGTTGGCTCGCACGGAGCCCGAAGGCGACCTCGATCACCCTGACATCCACGCTCTGCTGTCGTTGATGCGCCAGCCGCGCCCTCATTCTTCGCAAACCCAAGGAGCCCCACGATGACCCCCTCCGAAGTCAAGGCCACATTGGCCTTCAGCGATGGCAGCCCGACGATGGAACTGCCGATCTACAAGGGCTCGATCGGCCCGGATGTGATCGACATCCGCAAGCTGTACGCCCAGACCGGCAAGTTCACCTACGACCCGGGCTTCTTGAGCACGGCCTCGTGCAACAGCACCATCACCTACATCGACGGCGACAAAGGCGAACTGCTGTACCGCGGCTATCCCATCGAGCAATTGGCGGTCAGCTGCGACTACCTCGAGACCTGCTACTTGCTGCTGCACGGCGAACTGCCAAACGCCAGCCAGAAGGCCGATTTTGAGCACCGCGTCATGCACCACACCATGGTGCACGAACAGATGCAGCACTTCTTGCGCGGGTTCCGCCGCGACGCTCACCCGATGGCCGTCATGACGGGCCTGGTGGGGGCCATGTCGGCCTTCTATCACGACAGCACCGACATCAACAACCCGGAGCACCGTGAGATCGCGGCCATCCGCTTGATCGCCAAGATGCCCACGTTGGTGGCCATGGCCTACAAGTACACCATCGGCCAGCCCTACATCTACCCGAAGAACGACCTGAGCTACGCCGGGAATTTCATGCGGATGATGTTTGCCACGCCGTGCGAGGACTACCACCCCAACGAGGTGCTGGTGCGCGCGATGGATCGCATCTTCACGCTGCACGCCGACCACGAGCAAAACGCGTCGACCTCGACCGTTCGCCTGTGCGGTTCGTCGGGCACCAACCCGTTCGCGGCCATCGCGGCCGGCGTGGCCTGCTTGTGGGGCCCGGCACACGGCGGCGCCAACGAGGCCTGCCTGAACATGCTGGCCGACATCCAGAACCAAGGCGGCGTGGCCAAGATCGGCGAGTTCATCAAGCAGGTCAAGGACAAGAACAGCGGCGTCAAGCTGATGGGCTTCGGCCACCGGGTCTACAAGAATTACGACCCGCGCGCCAAGCTGATGCGCGAAACCTGCCACGAGGTGCTGGGCGAGCTGGGTCTGCAGAACGACCCGATGTTCAAGCTGGCCATGGAGCTGGAGAAGATCGCGCTGGAAGACGAGTACTTCGTCGCCCGCAAGCTGTACCCGAACGTGGACTTCTACTCGGGCATCGTGCAGCGCGCCATCGGCATCCCGGTGCCGCTGTTCACCGCCATCTTCGCGCTGGCCCGCACGGTCGGCTGGATCGCCCAGCTGAACGAGATGATCGGCGACCCCGAGTACAAGATCGGCCGCCCGCGTCAGCTCTTCGTCGGCGCCGTTTCGCGCGACGTCAAGCCCATCGGCCAACGCTGATCGGCCACCGGCCCGACCGACGCCCCCGCCCGCGGGGGCGTTTTCATTGGAGGTTTCCATGCCGACCGACGTCCTCGTGCTGGGCAGCGTCAACCGCGACCTGATCGTGCACGCGCCGCGGCTGCCCGTGCCCGGCGAGACCCTGCGTGGCCAGCGCTTTGCCAGCAGCTTGGGGGGCAAGGGGGCGAACCAGGCGGTGGCCGCCGCGCGCCTGGGCGCCCGCGTGGCCCTGGCCGCCCGCGTGGGGCAGTTGGAGCAGGGCACGGCCTTGGTGGCCCAGCTGGCGGGCGAGGGCGTGGACGTGCGCGCGGTGCAGCAGCCCGCGGACGAGGCGCCGGGCGTGGCCTTGATCGTGGTGGGCGCGGCCGACGGGGAGAACCAGATCGTCACCGTCGCCGGCTCGAACGGAACGCTGCCGCTCGATCAAGTCGAGAGCCTGCCCCTGGCGGGCTTGCGCTGGCTCGTGGCGCAGCAAGAACTGCCGCTGGCCTCCATCGCCCGGGCCTTCGAGCGCGCCCGAGCCCTGGGCGTGAAGACCTTGCTGAACGCAGCCCCGTACCGGCCGGAGTCGCTGGGCCTCTTGCCGCTGTGCGACCTCCTCGTGGTGAACCAGGGCGAAGCCCGGTCGCTGTTGCCGGGGCCCGTGGCCGGTGCCGAGGACGCCGCCCATGGCTTGCTGGCCCTGGGGCCGCGCGCGGTGCTCGTGTCCTTGGGGGCCGAGGGCTTGGTCTGGGCCGACGCCGACGGCGTGCAGCGCGCCGCGGCCGCCCGCGTGGTGGCGGTGGACACGGTGGGCGCGGGCGACACCTTGGTGGGCGCCTTGGTGACCGCCCTGGCCGAAGGGCAACCCGTCGCGCAGGCGCTGCGCTTCGCGCAGGCGGCCGCGGGCTTGGCGGTGTCGCGCACCGGCGTGCAAGACGCCATGCCGCGCCGCGCCGAGGTGGAGGCCGCTCTGGCATGCGCATGAAGCTCTGGCTCGACACCGACCCGGGCGTGGACGACGCGCTGGCGCTGGCGCTGATCCTGGTGCGGCCGGAGTTCGAGCTGCTCGGCGTGTCGACCGTGTTTGGCAATGCCAGCGTCGAGCAAACCACGGCCAATGCGCTGCGCTTGCTGACCCTGTTCGGCCACCCTGAACTGCCCGTGCATGCGGGCGCGGCGCGGCCCTTGGTGGGCGAGCCTCGCTTTGCGGCGGCCGTGCACGGCAACGATGGCATGAGCGGCTGCACCGCGCAGCTGCCCGAGCCCGCCGGTGCGGCCCATCGCGTGCCGGCGGTCGAGGCCTTGTTGGCCGCCAGCCACGTCCACGCCGGCGCGTTGCACCTCGTGGCCGTGGGCCCGTTCACCAACCTCGCCCTGGCGCTGCGGCAAGACCCCAGCTTGCCAGAGCGCGTGGCCAGCCTCACGCTGATGGGCGCGGCCTTTGGCGGCCATGGCTACACGGGCAACGTTACGCCCTGCGCCGAGGCCAACGTCCACAACGACCCCCGCGCGGCCGCCGAGGTGTTCGCCGCGACCTGGCAGCAATGTCGGGTGATTGGCCTGGATGCCACCCAGCGCACGCGCATTCCCATCCGCCGCCTGTCGCCCTTGGCCGAGGGCAGCGCCGCCCAGCGTTTGCTCTGGGCCGCCAGCCAGCCCTACGCCGGCTACTACGCCACGCGCGATGGCGAGAACGCCCTGGTGGCGCATGACGCCACCGCCGTGGCCGCGCTGCTGGCGCCGGAAGCGTTCACCTGGCGCAGCGGGCCCATGCGCGTGGTCGAAGGCGGTTTGGCCCACGGCCAGACCGTGCAAGACTGGCAGCACTTGGGCGGCGCCGACTGGCGCGAGCTGCCCCATCACGCGGTGGCCACCGACACCGACGCCGAAACCCTGACCCTGTTGTGCCTTGAGGCATGGCAGTCCTGCTGATTCTTTGAGGAGATCCCGATGACCGCGACCTTGCTGCTGCCCCGCTGGCTGCTGACCCTGAAAGCCGGCGAGCCCGTGCAAACCGGCCAGGCCGTGCTGCTGGAGGGCGAGCGCATCGCCGCCGTGGGCGCCGCCGCCGACCTGATGGCGCAGCACCCCAACGCCACCCGCGTGGAGCTGCCCGAGCACGTACTGATGCCCGGCCTGATCAACAGCCACACCCACAGCGCCATGAGCCTGCTGCGCGGCGTGGCCGACGACCTGGGCCTGATGGACTGGTTGAACAACCACATCTGGCCGCTGGAGAAGCAGTGGGTCAGCCATGAGTGGACGCGACTGGGCAGCTTGTTCAGCGCCGCCGAGGCCCTGCGCGGCGGTGTGACCACGCTGAACGACATGTACTTCTTCCCCGAAGCCATGGCCGAGGCCGCGTTGCAGGCCGGCATCCGCGCCGCGGTGTCGATCAACGTGATCGACTTCCCCACGGGCTACGCATCAGGGCCGGACGACTACATCGCCAAGGGCGTGGCTGCCTACGAGAAGTACAAGGGCGAAAGGTTGCTGCAGTTCACCAGCAGCCCGCACGCGCCCTACACGGTCAGCGACGAGACCTTCGTCAAGCTGCGCCAGCTCTCCGAGCGGCACGACATGGTCATGCACTGCCACATCCACGAAACGATGGACGAGGTCAACGGCGGCGTGCAGCAGCACGGCGTGCGCCCGCTGGCCCGCCTGGAAAAGCTGGGCCTGATGAACGAACGCATGATCGCCGTGCACATGGTCCATCTGACCGACGACGAGATCGCCATGCTGGCCAAGAACAAGGTGCACATCGCCCACAACGCCAGCAGCAACCTGAAGCTGGCAAGCGGCATCGCCCGCGTGGCCGACCTGGACGCCGGGGGCGTCAACGTGGCCCTGGGCACCGACGGCGCGGCCAGCAACAACCGGCAAGACATGTTCGAAGAGATCCGCCAGGCCGCGCTGCTGGCCAAGGGCAGCAGCGGCCAGCCCACGGTGCTCAACGCCCGCCGCGCGCTGGAGATGGCCACGATCGGCGGCGCCAAGGCCCTGGGCCGCGAGGCCGACCTGGGCTCCATCGAGGTGGGCAAGCTGGCCGACGTGATCGCCGTCGACCTCTCGGCCCCCGAGTGCCGCCCGGTCTACCACCCCGACGCCCAATTGGTCTACGTGGCGGCGCGCGAGCACGTCAGCGACGTCTGGGTGCAGGGCGAGCGCGTGCTGAAGCAGCGCCAACTGACCCGCTTCAACCTGTCGCAGGTGCTGGCCGAAGTGGAAGAGACCGTGGCCAAGATGAAGGCCGGGCAGGGCGCCTGAGGCGTCCGCCCCAGTCGGCTCAGTAGAATCCCGCATCTCCACCCCCGCCGGCCACCGCCTTTGCGTGGCCGGTGCTATTTCTAGCGCTCCACGCCATGGCCAGCTCCCAGCATCTGCAGTGTTTCGAGGGCGGCAACGCCTTGTCCGCCTTCCGCGCGCAGGCGCTGCTGAATCGCTTGCAGGCGGCGGTGCCGCGCGTCAAGGCCGTGCAAGGCCGCTTCGTGCACTGGGTGAGCAGCGCCCAGGCGCTGGACGCGGCGCAGAACGAACGCCTCGCCGCCTTGCTGACCTACGGACCCGCTGCCGCGCCCCAGGCCGAGGGCGCCTTGGTGGTCGTCACCCCGCGCCTGGGCACGCTCAGCCCCTGGGCGTCGAAGGCCAGCGACATCGCGCACAACTGCGGCTTTGCCATCCAGCACGTGGAGCGCGTCACCGAGTACACCTTGGTGCTGGACAAGCCCTTGCTGGGCAGCGCCAAGCCCTTGAGCGAGGCCGAGTGGCAGGCCTGCGCCGGCGTGCTGCACGACCGCATGACCGAAAGCGTGCTGCGCCAGCGCGACGACGCCCGCCACCTGTTCGACGAGAAGCAAGCGCAGCCCCTGGAGCGCGTGGACGTGCTGAGTCAAGGCCGCGCGGCGCTGGAGCGCGCCAACGCCGACTGGGGCCTGGCCCTGAGCGGCGACGAGATCGACTACCTGCTGGACGCCTTCGGCACCAAGCTGAAGCGCAACCCCAGCGACGTCGAGCTGATGATGTTCGCGCAGGCCAACAGCGAGCACTGCCGCCACAAGATCTTCAACGCCCAGTTCGTCATCGACGGCGAGGCGCAGCCGCTGTCGATGTTCGGGATGATCCGCAACACCGAGAAGCTCAGCCCCCAGCACACCGTCATTGCCTACGCCGACAACGCCGCGGTGATGACCGGCCACGCCATCGAGCGCTGGCTGCCGCGCGCCGGCCAGGTGTACGGGGCCGCCGACGAGCAGGCCCAGGTGCTGATGAAGGTGGAAACGCACAACCACCCCACGGCCATCTCGCCTTTCAGCGGCGCGGCCACGGGCGCCGGCGGTGAGATCCGCGACGAAGGCGCCACCGGCCGCGGTGCCAAGCCCAAGGCGGGCCTGACGGGCTTCACCGTCAGCCACCTGCGCCTGCCCGGCCTGGCCGAGTCCTGGGAGACGCCCGAAAGCAAGCCGGCGCACATCGCCAGCCCGCTGCAGATCATGATCGACGGCCCCATCGGTGGCGCCGCCTTCAACAACGAGTTCGGCCGGCCCAACCTGCTGGGCTACTTCCGCGCCTACGAGCAGGCCGTGGCCGGCGTGCAGCGCGGCTTTCACAAGCCCATCATGATCGCCGGCGGTCTGGGCACCATCCGCGCCGACCTCACCAAGAAGATCCCGTTCCCGCCCGGCACCCTGCTGGTGCAGCTGGGGGGCCCCGGCATGCGCATCGGCATGGGCGGTGGCGCGGCCA
This sequence comes from Inhella sp., assembly GCF_027532025.1. Lineage (GTDB taxonomy): Bacteria > Pseudomonadota > Gammaproteobacteria > Burkholderiales > Burkholderiaceae_C > Inhella. The sequence goes on from NZ_JAPZSY010000092.1 coordinate 6,830, forward strand.
GTTCCATGGCCGCTGGCGTGAACAGCGCCGAGCTGGACTTTGACTCGGTGCAGCGCGGCAACCCCGAAATCCAGCGCCGCGCGCAAGAGGTCATCACGGCCTGCTGGGCGATGGGGGCCGACAACCCCATCCTGGCCATTCACGACGTGGGCGCGGGCGGCATCTCCAACGCCTTCCCCGAGCTGGTGAACGACGCCGGCCGCGGCGCGCGCTTCGATCTGCGCGCCGTTCCGCTGGAAGAGTCGGGCCTGGCCCCCAAAGAGATTTGGTGCAACGAGAGCCAAGAGCGCTACGTGCTGGCCATCGCGCCCGAAAGCCTCGACGCCTTCCGCGCCCTGTGCGAGCGCGAGCGCAGCCCCTTCGCCGTGGTGGGCGTGACCACCGCCGAGCCGCAGCTGCAGTTGGTGGATGAGGGCCAAGACACGCCCATCGACATGCCGATGGACGTGCTGCTCGGCAAGCCGCCCAAGATGACCCGCGACGTGACGCGCGTGGCCCGCGACGCCGGCCGTTTTGACGCCGAGGCCATCACCGACCTGGCTGCCATCGCCCACGCCGTGCTGCGCCACCCCACGGTGGCCAGCAAGCGCTTCCTGATCAGCATCGGCGACCGCACCGTGGGCGGCCTGACGCACCGCGACCAGATGGTCGGCCCCTGGCAGGTGCCCGTGGCCGACGTGGCCGTGACCCTGGCCGACTTCCGCGGCCTGGCGGGCGAGGCCATGAGCATGGGCGAGAAGTCGCCCCTCGCCGCCGTGGACGCGCCGGCGTCGGGCCGCATGGCCGTGGGCGAGTGCCTGACCAACCTGCTGGCCGCGCCGGTGGCGCTGGACCGCGTCAAGCTCAGTGCCAACTGGATGGCGGCCTGCGGCGAGGCCGGCGAAGACGCCGCGCTGTACGACACCGTCAAGGCGGTGGGCATGGACCTGTGCCCGGCGCTGGGCATCGGCATCCCGGTGGGCAAGGATTCGCTGTCGATGCGAACCAAATGGAACGAAGGTGGGGACGGCCACCAGGTCACCGCCCCCGTGTCGCTGATCGTCAGCGCCTTCGCCAGCCTGGACGACGTGCGCGGCACGCTCACCCCGCAGCTGCATGCGGGCGACACCAGCCTGATCCTGGTCGACTTGGGCCAAGGCCGGGGCCGCATGGGCGGCTCCATCTTGGCGCAGGTCAGCCAGCAGTTCGGCGGCCCGGTGCCCGACCTGGACGAACCCGCTCAGATCAAGGCCCTGTTCACCGCCGTGAACGCGCTGCGGGTTGAGGGCAAGCTGCTGGCCTACCACGACCGCAGCGACGGCGGCCTGTGGGCCGCGGTGGCCGAGATGGCCTTTGCCGGCCGCGTGGGCGTGGCGCTGAACCTCGACGCCGCGATGACGCCGAGCACGGCGGTGAGCGACAGCCTGAGCGACCACGGCGACGCCAAGAACTGGGCCCAGCAGGTGAGCGGCCGCCGCCACGAGCAGCTGCTGCGTGCGCTGTTCAACGAAGAGCTCGGCGTGGTGCTGCAGGTGCGCACCGCCGACCGCGACGCCGCGATCGGCGTGCTACGCGCCCACGGCCTGTCGACCCACGCCCACTTGGTGGGCAAGACGACCGCCGACGCCGCCCTGAGCGTGTGGGCCGACGCCAAGTGCGCCTTCAAGATCGCCCTGGGCGAGGCCCTGGCCAGCTGGGATGCCGTCAGCCACCAGATCGCCCGCCTGCGCGACAACCCGGCTTGCGCCGACGCCGAGCACGCCGCCGCCATCGACCCCGCCGCGCCGGGCCTGCACCGCCACGTTCCGTTCGACACGCGCCAGCTGCCGACGACCTTGCCCACCGGCCGCGGTCCGCGCGTGGCCATCCTGCGCGAGCAGGGTGTCAACAGCCACGTGGAAATGGCCTACGCCATGGCCCTGGCCGGCTTCGAGGCCGTGGACGTGCACATGAGCGACCTGCAGTCGGGGCGCCAGCAACTGAACGACTTCCGCGGTTTCGTGGCCTGCGGCGGTTTCTCTTACGGCGACACCCTGGGCGCCGGCGAGGGCTGGGCCCGATCCATCCTGTTCAACCCGGTGCTGAAGGCCCAGTTCGAGGCTTTCTTCGCCCGCCCCGACACCTTCGCGCTGGGCGTGTGCAACGGCTGCCAGATGCTGGCGGCGCTGGCCGAGATGATCCCCGGCGCCAACGCGTGGCCGCGTTTCGTGCGCAACGAGAGCGAGCAGTTCGAGGCGCGCCTGTCGATGGTTGAGGTGCTGGACTCGCCCTCCATCTTCTTCACCGGCATGGCGGGCACCCGCGCGCCCATCGCCGTGGCGCACGGCGAGGGCCGGACCGACTTCTCGGTTCAGGGCAGCGAAGCGGGCGTGCTGCGCGCCATGCGCTTCGTGGACGGCCACGGCCAGCCCACGCAGGCCTACCCGGCCAACCCCAACGGCAGCCCGGCGGGCCTGACCTCGGTGACCACGCCCGACGGCCGCTTCACGGCGCTGATGCCGCACCCGGAGCGCGTATTCCGCAACGCGCAGATGAGCTGGTCGGGCAGCGAGTCGCTGGGCGAGGCTTCGCCCTGGTTGCAGATGTTCGTCAACGCGCGCCGTTGGTGCGCTTGAGCGGGTCCCAGCCCGACGCCCGGTACCCGGTGAGGTTGTCGCCGGGGCTCGTGTCGTTGGGGGCCGACAGCGGCAGCTCGAACACGAAGCAGGTGCCCTGGCCGGGCGCGGTGTCCAGGTGCAGGCTGCCGCCCAGGATCACCGTGGCCACGTTGTGCACGATGTTCAGTCCCAAGCCCGTGCCACCCCGACCCAGTTTGGTGGTGAAAAAAGGATCGAAGGCGCGCCGCGCCACCTCGGCTGACATGCCTTGACCGTCATCCGCGACCAGGAGTTGGACCGCCGCCTGATCCGGAAGGCGCTTGGCCCGGATGTGCACCTGTCCACCCTCGCGACCCTCGAATGCGTGCAGCTGGGCGTTGATGAGCAGGTTGGTCAGCACGCGACCGAGGGCGCCCGGGTAGCTGTCCATCCACAGGTCGGGTTCGATGTCGGTGTGCAGCCGCAGGCCGCCCTGTTTGAGTTGGGGACGCGTCACGGTGACAACGTCCTCCACCACCTGGTCCAACCGGAACGATCGACGCTGCTCACTGGTCTGGTCGGCCGACAACTGCTTGAAGTGCTGCACCAGATCGGCGGCGTTGAGCAAGCTGCGCTGCAGCAGGTCCCCGAGGGCCTGGGTGTCCTGCAGGAAGGCTTCCAAGGTGGAGCGACGAACGGTGTTGCTGCTCAGGGCGTTGCGGAGTTCTTGGCATCGGTCGCTCAGCGTGCTGGCCACTGTGAGGCTGGTGCCGATGGGGGTGTTCAATTCGTGCGAAACGCCTGCCACCATGGACCCCAGCGCGGCCAGCTTGTCGCTGCGCACCAGCTCTTCGTGCGCTTGAGCCAACTCTTGCGTCCGCTCGGTCACCCGCCGTTCCAACTCGGTGTTGAGCGTTTGCAGCGCCTGTTGCGCTTGCACTTGGGCGGAGACGTCCAGCACCACGGCCAGGAAGCCGAGCACGCGCCCATCGGGATCGGTCATGCGGCTGAAACGGAGGGCCGCATTCAAGCGTTCACCGCTCTTGCGGACGAAGGTCCAGTGGCTGAGTGAGCTCTGGCCGCCCGCGTCGAGCAGCAGCATCATCATTTCAGACTTGCCCACCGGCCGCCCCAACTCGGCCGTGCGGGCGTCGGCGCGAGCCTGCAACTCGGCGGGGTCGTGGAACATCAGCGTGGACCGACCGATGACCTCGTGCTGCCCGTAACCGAACATGCGCTCGGCACCGCGGCTGAAGAGCTCCACCTTGCCTCGGAGAGAGACCACCAGGATGGCGACATCCAGGGCCGAGTCGAGAACCGCTTGCAGGCGATCGCGCGTGTCTCGCAAGGCCGATTCGTGGCCCAAGGCCGTGGTCACGTCACGTGCGATGGCCACGTGACCCAAGAACGTGCCTTGATCGTCCCGCATCTCAGCCAAGGTGACCGAGACCTTCAAGCGCGTGCCTGAACGAGCCACGAACGTGAAGACCTGGGTGCGACTGCCTTCGGCTGCGGCAGCCTGGAGCGACACCAACTCGCCGGCGGCCACGGGTCGGCCCAGGCGGTCGCTCCATTGGCGCAAGCGCTGCTGCACGGCCTCGGGGTCGTACAAGCGCTCCGGCCGCGCGCCCAGCATCTCTGCCGCGCTGTACCCCAGCAGGCGCTCGGCCCCGCGGTTGAAGAGCATGACGCGGCCCTGCGGATCCATGGCCACGACCGCGATTTCATCGGCAGCGTTGAGCACCGCTTCCAGCCGAGCGTTGGTGGCGCGCAGGCGGTCTTCGGCGTCGACGCGCTCCGTCACGTCGTGTGCGACCGAGATGTACCCAGTCACTTCGCCGGCGGAGTTGCGCACAGCGTGGAAACTGTGCGAGACACGGATTTGGGTTCCGTCATCCAGCCGTACATAGGTCCATATGCGGGTGTGACCCGCATCCAAGCCCTCAGCCTGCCGCTCGAACACCTCGTGCCAGGGCACGGGGCGCCCGAGCATCGACGCCAGTCGCTGGGATTCCGCCTCGATTTCGACCGCCAGGTGGAAGCGGCGTGGCGAGCGTCCCAGTGCGGCACTGGCCGCGCAGCCCAGCAGGCGCTCCGCCCCTCGGTTGAACAACTGGACTCGCCCGTTTCGGTCCAGGGCCACGATGGCCACGTCCTCGGCGCTGTCCAACACCGACTGAAGGCGTTCGGCCGTGCGCGTCAGCGCGTCCTGTGTGCTGATCAAGGTCGAGATGTCCACCGCCACGCCGAGGTGGCCGATGGCTTGCCCGCGTCGGTCTTTCAACTCACTCACGGTGAGGCTGACTGGCACCCGACGACCGTCGGCGCGCACGTAGGTCCAGGTGCTTCGTTCTTCCAAGGCTCGGCCTTGGACGAAGACCTCCGCTGGCGCCACAGGATGCCCCAGGCGGGCTGCCAGCGCTTCGGCGCGGTCGGCCATTTCCTGCGGGTCGTGGAAGCGATGGGGCGAAGAGCCGATCACCTCGTGGGCGCGGTAGCCGAGCAGCAGTTCGGCGCCGCGGCTGAAGTCGGTGATGCGGCCCTGCGGATCGGTGGCGATGATGGCGATGTCGGTGGCCGAGTCCAGCAGGGACTGCAAGTGATCGCGGGTGCGCGCCAGGGCGTCGCGGGCCTCTGCCAGTTCGTGCTCGGCACGCCGAATGGGCGTCAAGTCTCGGCCCACGCCGCGGTAGCCCTGAAACTGTCCTTCGGCATCGAAAACAGGCTCGCCGGAGACGCTGATGGTCAACACCTGGCCACTGGGCGCCCGCAGTCTGTACTCGAAGTCACGAAACGCTTCCCGCCGCTCGAGTTGCTCGCGATGACGTTCCCAAGCTGCGTCCGGCAACACACCGGGCGCCTCCCAGCGCCGGTGCCCGATCACGTGCCGCAGGGGCAGGGCGTGGTGCTCGTCGCCCATGTCCAAACGCGTCAGCCGCAAGTCGGTGTCCAACTCCCAAAACCAGTCGGAGCCCAGTCGCGCCAGCGCCTGGAATCGCGCCTGCAACGCCTCGCTCTGGGCCTGCGCTTGGGCGCGCAACTCGGCTTCGGCGAGCAGGTCGCGGTGGCTCAGCGCCAGCCGGTGACGCTGGCGGGACCACACGGTGGTCAGCCCCGTGATGGCCAAGCTGGCCAGGGCCAGAAGGGCCACCAAGGGCGACCGCCAGGGCCAGCCGGCTGGCCATCCGCCTTGGGGCCGCGCCCTCAGCTGCCAACGTGCGCCAGGCAGTTGGGCATCGAGGCTGACCGCGCCCGGCGTGTGCAAGCCCGCGTCGCCGCCGATCATGCCGCCCAAGGCGCCATTGGCTTGAACCTCAAACACCGCCAGCGACAGCTGCGCGTGGGGCCAACCGACCCGACGCAGGAAGGCATCGCGGTCGGCGACGGCAGACACCACACCCCAGTAGCGAGGCTCGCCCTGCGGGTCACGAACGAACACAGGTCGTCGCTGCACGATGCCCAAGCCCCCTTGAACCAAGGGCACTGGCGCGGCGATCAAGGGCCCCCCCCAGTGGCGGGCGCGCTGCACTTGGGCGTACTGGGCTGGAATGCTTTGGTAATCCAGGTTTTGCACCGCCTCGTTGCCCGCCAGCGGGCTGACGAAGCGCACCACGTCGTTGGGTGCCGCGGCGAGGCTGCGCAGTTGCAGCGCTTCCCAGGGAACTTCGCGCGCGACCCGCTCGAAGCGCTCGGCGTCCATCCGGCCATCGTCCTGGATGAGCGCGGCCAGCGTGAGGGTCGGGCCGAAGCTCTGCAGCACGGCTTGGTCCAACTGCGCCTTGATGGTTTGCAGTTGGGTCAGCACCACCTCCCGCGCGCGTTGCTGCTCGTTCGCTTGAACCTGCCAGGCCGTCACGGCCACTGCCACCGCACCCAGCGCTGCGACGAGCAGCGGGATCAGGGGCCAGGGCCAAGCGCGACGCGAGGACACGATGGGCCTCAATCGGAGGCCACCACCGCCACCGACACGGTACGGTTGCGGCCATCTCGCCACACACTCAGGCGCACGGTGTCGCCGGGCGCGCGCTTTTCCAGCTCGGTCAGCAGGTCGTCCAGGTCGTGGACTTTGGCGTCGTTCAGGGCGGTGATGACATCGCCCAACTCCAGGGTGCCATTGCGCAGACGACGGAAGGGCTTGAGGCCGGCTTGCTCGGCCGGCCCGCCACGAACCAGCCCCGTGATGGCGATGCCGCGTGGCAGTTGGTGTGGAGCGTTGGCACCCAGGGCCGTGCCATCGATGCCCAGCGCCGGGCGGATGAAGCGGCCGTCGCGGATGAGGCGCGGCACGATCCGGTTGACTTCGTCCACTGGGATGGCGAAGCCGATGCCGGCGCTGGCGCCGCTGGGGCTGTAGATGCTGGTGTTGACGCCGATGAGGCGTCCAGCCGAATCCAGCAGCGGGCCTCCGCTGTTGCCGGGGTTGATCGCGGCGTCGGTTTGGATCGCGCCGCGGATGCTGCGGCGGGTGAGGGACTCGATTTCGCGATTCAGCGCCGAGACGATGCCCTGGGTCAGCGTGAAGTCCAGGCCGAAGGGGTTGCCGATGGCGTAAACCTTTTGGCCCACCTGCAGGTCTCTGCTGCTGCCCATGGCGATCGGGGGCAGCTTGCCGGTCGGTGCGTCGATGCGCAGCACGGCCAGGTCGCGATCGGCAAAGGCGCCCACCAAGGTGGCCTCGAACTCGCTCTGGTCGGCCAGCGTCACCTTGGCGCGGTTGGCGTTTTGGATGACATGAAAGTTGGTGACGATGTGGCCGCGCTCGTCCCACACGAAGCCGGAGCCCGTGCCGGTGGGCACTTCGGTCACGCGACGCGAGAACAAGTCGCGCTGGGCCTGCAAGGTGGTGATGTGCACCACCGATGGCGAGACCCGCTTGAAGACGCCAATGTGGTTGAGTTCGTCGGCGTCGAGCGGGCCACGCGGCGTCACGGCACGGGGCTGGGCTGGGGCATCGCCCCGGCCCGAGGCATCGTGGGGCCAGCAGGCCACCAAGAGCGCGGCGGCCAGGGTCAGGGCCATCCATGGGGTCCAGCGGCGAAGCGCCGGCAGCGACACGGTCTGAAGCATCACGGGGCAGAGGTTCGAGCGCAGAAGTCCCCTAGGGTAATGGAGCCGCCACAATCTCCGGCCCATGTCGCCAGAACCCCTCCGAATGCCTCACGATTCCCGCCTGCCACGCCTCGATGCCTTGCGGGCGGTTTGGATGGTGTGGATGGCGGCCTTCCATTTCGCCTTCAATTTGGCGCACTTCCGGCTGATCGAGGCGAACTTCTACGTCGATCCGCTGTGGACGACCCAGCGCACCTTGATCCTGAGCGGGTTCCTGTTTTGGGCCGGCTTGTCGCAGGCCCTGGCCCACGAAGCCGGGCAATCGGCGCCCCGCTTCTGGCGTCGCTGGGCCCAGGTGGCGGGCGCGGCCGCGTTGGTCAGCCTGGGTTCGGCCCTGATGTTCCCCAACAGCTGGATCAGCTTTGGCGTCTTGCACGCCTTCGCCCTGATGCTGCCCTTGCTGCGCTGGGGGCTCGGGCGATGGCCAACGGGGTGTTTGGTGGCCTTGGCCGCTTTGGCCTGGGTCTTGCCTGGATGGGTGCAGCACCCGGTGTTTGACACCCGCTGGACCAACTGGGTGGGTCTGGTCACCCACAAGCCCATCACCGAAGATTTCGTGCCCCTGCTGCCTTGGCTGGCGCCCCTGCTGCTGGGCTGGGTGGCGGCACGCCAGCCCGGGCTGAGGCGCTGGCTGGCCGGCCCCGTGCCTGGGGCGGGCCGAGCATGGGCGGGTTTGGGGCGCTGGCCGCTGACCTTCTACCTGCTGCACCAGCCGGTGTTGATCGCCGGGCTGATGGCCTGGATGGCCTTGGCGCGTTGATCGGCACGGAATCCAAGGGGGCGGCAAGGCGCAGCGCCAAGGGCCATGGGCGGTCGGGACGTAGCATGCCGGCATGACCGACCAACCCCGAACCGTGCTGTTTGGCTTTCATGCCATCAGCACCCGACTCAAGATCGCCCCCGCCAGCATCGACTTGGTGCTGTTTGACGCCAGCCGCCGCGATGCCCGCATGAAGGGCCTCTTGGCCCGCGCCGCCGAGGCCGGTGTCAAGGTGGTGGAAACCGAAGCCTTGCAGCTCGATCGCCTGGCCCGCACCGATCGCCACCAAGGCGTGGTGGCGCGGGTGCAAGCGCTCAAGGCCCAGCATTCCCTCGATGATCTGCTCGACGGCGTGCAGGCCCGCGGCGACAAGCCCCTGGTGTTGGTGCTGGATGGCGTGACCGACCCGCACAACCTGGGCGCCTGCTTGCGAGTGGCCGACGGGGCTGGTGCCCATGCCGTGCTGGCGCCGCGCGACCATGCCGTGGGCTTGAACGCCACCGTGGCCAAGGTGGCCAGCGGTGCCGCCGAGAGCGTGCCCTACTTGATGGTGACCAACCTGGCCCGCACCCTGGGGGAGCTGAAGGAGCGCGACATCGTGTGCGTCGGCACCTCCGACCAAGCCGAGGGCTCGCTTTACCAGCTGCCCGCCGGTGAGCTGGCAGGGCCGGTGGCCTGGGTGCTGGGCGCCGAGGGTCACGGCCTGCGGCAACTCACGGCCAAGACGTGCGATCGCCTGGTGAGCATTCCCATGCGCGGTGCGGTGGAAAGCCTCAACGTCTCGGTGGCCGCCGGCGTTTGTTTGTACGAATCGCTGCGCCAGCGCGGCGGCTGAAGGAGAAGGTCCATGCCCGTCATCGACGTCCAGCACCCTCTGGTCAAGCACAAGGTCGGCCTCATGCGCGAGGCCGACATCTCCACCAAGAAGTTCCGCGAACTGACGCAAGAGGTGGCCCGCCTGCTGGCCTACGAGGCCACGGCCGACTTCCCGACCGAAAAGGTCACCATCGACTGCTGGAGTGGCCCGACCACCGTGGACCAGATTGCTGGTAAGAAGGTCACCGTGGTGCCCATCTTGCGGGCGGGCTTGGGCATGCTGGATGGCGTGCTGGACATCCTGCCCAACGCCAAGGTCAGCGTCGTCGGCCTGGCCCGAGATCACGAAACCCTCAAGCCGGTGAACTACTTCGATCGGTTTGTGGGGCAGCTGGACGAGCGCACCGCGCTCATCATCGACCCCATGCTGGCGACCGCCGGCAGCATGATCGCCACCGTGGAGCTGCTCAAGGCCCGTGGCTGCAAGGACATCCGCGCCCTGGTGCTGGTGGCGGCGCCCGAGGGCGTGAAGGCCCTGGAGACGACCCACCCCGACGTGCGCTGCTGGACGGCGGCCATCGACAGCCACCTCAACGAGCAGGGCTACATCATCCCGGGCTTGGGCGATGCTGGCGACAAGATCTTCGGGACCAAAGAGTGATGCTCGGGTTGGGCCGCGTGCGTCGGCTCGTTGGGGTCGGGTTGCTGGCGGCGCTGGCGGCCTGCTCACAGCCGATTCCCGCCGACAAGCGGGCTTACGTGGGCGATTGGCGCGGGGCGGGCATGCAACTGTCGATCACCGCGGAGGGCTCGGTGCGGTACTGGCGGCAGCGCGACGATGGCAGCACCACCCTCGAGGCCCCGTTGCAGCGGTTCGACGGCGACCACTTCGATGTCGGCGTGGGCCCGATCTCGACCCGCTTCGTCGTTACCCAGCCGCCCGTTCTCATCGAGGGCGTGTGGCGAATGACCGTGGACGGCGTTGCGCTGACCCGGCCAGGCGTCACCGCGCCCGGCGCAGCGCTTCGGGGTTGACCAAGCCCGTGGGCGTGCCCCGAACGAACTGGATCACGTGCCCGAAGGCGGCCTGGAAGTACTGCTCGTAGCTGTCTTGCTCCACGTAGCCGATGTGCGGCGTGCAGACGGCGTTTTCCAGGCGCAGCAGGGGGTGGCCCTGGAGGATGGGCTCGCTTTCGAACACGTCGATGGCGGCCATCCCCGGGCGCCCACGGTTCAGGGCGGCCACCAAGACGTTGTCGACCAGCAACTCGGCGCGCGACGTGTTCACAAAAAGGGCGGTCGGCTTCATGCGCGCCAGGTCGTCGCCGGTGACCAGGCCTCGCGTGGCATTGGTCAGGCGAAGGTGCAGGCTCAGCACATCGCTGCTGGCAAAGAAGTCTTCGCGGCTATTGGGCACGGCGTAGCCGTCGGCCATCGCCTGCAGGCGTGAGGCTTCGCTGCCCCACACCTGCACGGTCATGCCAAAGGCGCGCCCGTAACCGGCCACCAGTTGCCCGATGCGCCCGTAGCCCCAGATGCCCAAGGTCTTGCCGGCCAGCACCATGCCCAGGCCGAAGTTCGTGGGCATGGAGGCGGACTTGAGGCCCGACTGCTGCCAGGCGCCATGTTTGAGGTTGCCGATGTACTGCGGAAGGCGCCTCATGGCGGCCATGATCAGCGCCCAGGTCAGCTCGGCCGGCGCCGTGGGCGAGCCGCCGCCCTCGGCCACGGCAATGCCCAGCCGCGTGCAGGCCTCCACGTCCACGTGAGCCCCGATGCGTCCGGTCTGAACGATGAGCTTGAGCCGGGGCAGCTTCTCGAGCAGCGTCCGAGGGAAGGCTGTTCGTTCACGGATCAGCACCAGGGCTTCAGCGTCCCGCAGTCGCACCGACAACTGGCCCACACCTTTGACGGTGTTGGTGTACACCTTGGCCTGGATGCCCTCGACATCGAGCAGCGACGAGCAGCGCAGCTTTCGCACCGCGTCCTGGTAGTCGTCGAGGATGATGACGTTCATGGCGGCGGGCATTGTGCAGCGCTTGCCCGGCCGCCGTTGCGCGACCGGGTGCGATGCGCAGCTCCGATGCCGGTAATTGGGCTCGCCCCACCGCCCATTTCCGCTCGCCATGGGCCAGGGGGGCGCCTAACATCGAGCGACCGGGGAAAACACCCAGGACCGCCCATGCCAACCAGCAACGTCTTGCCGCTCCATGTGACCACCGCCGCGGGCGCCGAGTTGCCCGAGCCGCAGGCCTCTTTGGCCTTGGCGGCGTCGGGCCAGTGGCCCCTGGGCGAACTGATGAGCAAGGCCGGCACCTGGCAAGCCGCCGGGCGCGCCGACTTGGCGGCCCTGCTGTACGAGACCTGGATCGACAAGACCGAGACGCCGCACCAGGCGCTGGCCTTGTTCAACTGGGGCACGCTGCTGGGCACGCTGAACCAGCACGCCCGCGCCGAAGCGGTGTACCGCCGCGCCATCGGCCTGAAGCCCGACTTCGCGCAGGCCCAGCTCAACCTGGCCCACCAGCTGGAGCACCAAGGCAAAAGCGACGAGGCCCTGGCCCAGTGGCGGGCCGTGTTCGAGGGCGTGGCCCAGCTCGACTGCGTCGGCGCCGACCCGCTGGACCTGCAACTGCACGCGCTGAACAACTCGGCCCGCCTGTTGGAGCAACTCAAGCGCTACGACGAGGCCGAAGCCTTGATGCACCGCAGCCTGCTGCTCAAGCCCACGCAGGGCGACGTCATCCAGCACTGGGTCCACATCCGCCAAAAGCAGTGCGAATGGCCGGTGCACCAGCCCTTTGGCGAGGTCACCGAAAACGCCTTGTGGGTGCACACCTCGCTGCTGGCCATGCTCTCGGCCAGCGACAACCCCGCCATGCAGCTGCTCACCGCGCAGCGTTTCGTGCACGAAAAGGTGCAAAAGCCTGCCGGCAAGCCCTTCCACCGCCTGCATGGTCCGGCGCGGCGCGAGGGCCGCATCCGCATCGGCTACGCCTCCGGCGACCTGTGCATGCACGCCGTGGGCCTGCTCACGGCCGAGCTGTACGAGCTGCACGACAAGTCCCGCTTCGAGCTCTTCGCTTTCGACTGGGGACGCGAAGACGGCACGCCGCTGCGCGCGCGCCTCAAGCGCAACTTCGAGCACTGGCACAGCCTGCACGGCGTGCCCGACGACGAGGCCGCCAAGCGCATCGCGCAGGCGGGCATCGACGTGCTGGTGGACTTGCAGGGCCTGACCAACGGCGCCCGCCCCAACATCCTGGTCAACCGGCCCGCGCCGGTGCAGGTCAGCTACCTGGGCCTGCCGGCCACCTCGGCCGTGCCCGGCGTGGACTGGATGCTGGCCGACCGCTACGTGATGCAGCCCGAGTACCTGCGCTACTGCACCGAGCGCCCGCTGTACCTGAACACCTGCTACCAGGTGAGCGACCGCCAGCGCGAGATGGGCGCCCCGCCCACCCGTGCCCAGTACCAGTTGCCCGAGGGCGCCTTCGTCTTCGCCAGCTTCAACAACAACCACAAGTACAGCGAGGAGATGGTCGCCTGCTGGATGCGCGTGCTGCACCAGGTGCCGGGCTCGGTGCTCTGGCTGCTGGCCGACAACCGCTGGGCCGAGGCCAACCTGCGTGCCGCCGCGCAGGCCCACGGCGTCGCGCCCGAGCGCTTGATCTTTGCGCCGCGCGTGCTGCCCGCCGACTATTTGGCCCGGTTTGCGTTGGCCGACCTGGTGCTGGATACCTTCCCGTACAACGCCGGCACCACCGCCAGCGACTGCCTGTGGGCCGGCGCACCCATCCTGACTTTGAGCGGCCAGAGTTACATCAGCCGCATGTGCGGCAGCCTGCTCACGGCCGTGGGCTTGCCAGACTTGATCACCACCTCGCTGGCCGACTACGAACGGCTGGCGGTGCAGATCGGCCGTAACCCGGCGCGCGCCGCGTCGTACAAGCGCTACTTGGCCGAGCACGGCCGCAGCAGCAAGCTGTTCGACGTGCCCGCCATCGTGCGCGAGATCGAACGCGTGTTCGAGCGGCTCGCCACGCAGGCGCGCGCAGGCCTGCCCATGAACCCCGACGCCTGAAATCACAAGCGCCATGCCCGACCGCCCGAGCTTCTTCGACGAACCGGCTGCCAAGCGCAGCCGTTCGCCGTTGCAGGTGGCGGCCGTCAACGATGGCACGGCGCCGACCCCACGGGGTGCCGCGCCGCGATCGAGCGCGACGGGCGATCCCTTGTTGCAGTGCATCGCCTGGCTGACCGTGCACCACGGGCGCGCCCGCACACCGGAAAGCCTGCGAGCGGGCCAGCCGGTGGATGGGGCCTTGATGCCCGACCAAGCCCTGCGTCTGCTGCGGGAGGCCGGCTACAACGCGGGGCTGTTGCCCAAGCGCATTGCTGACATCAACCCCCTGCTGCTGCCGGCCATCTTGCTGCTGGGGGAGGGAGACGCCTGCGTGCTGGTGGCTCGCGATGGGGATGGCGAGCGTTTTCAGGTCCTGTTCCCCGACTCCGAGGGCGCCATGGGGCAGCCCGCGGCGGCCACCGCTGCCGAGTTGGAGGCGGCGTACAGCGGCTTCGTGTTGGTGGCCACGCCCAAAGAGGAAAGCGCGCACAGCCGCCAGGAGGCTGCCAGTGGCACTGACCCGACGCGGCATTGGCTTTGGGGCACCTTGCGGCGCTTCGTGCCCTACTACCGAGCCTCGATGGTGGCGGCGCTGTTGTCCAACGTGTTGCTCTTGGCCACCGGCTTGATCACGGCCGTCATCTTCGACAAAGTGATTCCTCACAACGCCACCACCACCTTGTGGACCTTGGCCGTGGGCGCAGTCATCGCGCTGAGTTTTGATTTGTTCGCGCGCCAGTTGCGCAGCCACCTGATCGACTTGGCGGGGCGCAAGGCCGACCTCATCATCAGCGCCGAGCTCTTCCGTCGCACGCTGGGCGTGCGCATGGAGCACCGGCCTGAAAGCGCCGGCTCCTACGCGCACTACCTGGCCCAGGTGGAGACGGTGCGGGACTTTTGTGCCTCGGCCTCGTTGTCGGTGTTGACGGATTTGCCCTTCGTCGTGCTGTTCATCGCGATGACCTTTGTCATCGCGGGCCCGCTGGGTTGGGTGTTGGTGTTGGCCGTGCCTTTGGTGCTCGGCATCACGTTCTACCTGCAGGCCCGGGTGCGGCGCAGCGTCAACACCCATTTGGCCGAGCAGGCCGACTTGCAGGGCACCTTGGTCGAGGCGGTGGAGGGGCTGGAAGACGTCAAGACCACAGGCGCTCAAGGGCGCTTTGTGCGGCGTTACGAGTCCAGCGCTGCCCTCGCGGCCGAGCACAGCTTGCGCATGCGGGCGGTGTCTGCGCTGTCGAACAACCTCTCCATGACCATGCAGCAGGGCATCACCATCGTGATGCTGGTTTGGGGCGTGTACCTCACCCAAGACGGCGTGCTGACGAGCGGCGCCCTGGTGGGCGCGGTGATGTTTGCGGGTCGCGCGCTGGCGCCTCTGTCCAGTTTGGTGGGGCTTGCTGCACGCTACCAAGCGGCCCGGGCATCCATGATCAACATCGACCGCCTGATGAAGCGCCCCCAGGAGCGGGACGGCACCCAGGCCTATGTCTCCATCCAACAAGCGCAAGGGCGCTTGAGCCTGAACGAGGTGGGCTTCTGCTACCCCTTGCCGCCCGGCGTGCAGGGCAATCCGCCCAAGGTGCTCAAGGGGGTGAACCTGCGCATCGAGCCCGGTGAGCGTGTGGCGGTGTTGGGTCGTATCGGCTCGGGCAAGAGCACGGTCCTGCGCCTGTTGGCAGGGCTTTACCAGCCCAGCGAGGGTCAGGTGGACTTCGATGGCATCGACTTGCGCCAAGTCGACCCGGCCGAGTTCCGTTCGCGCATGGGCTTCGTCAGTCAAGAGCCACGGCTGTTCAACGGCAGCCTGCGGGACAACGTCACCATGGGGCGTGGCGACATCGACGCCTCGCGTTTGGTCGAGGTGGCCCGCCTGACGGGCCTCGAACGCCTGGTGGCCAGCCACCCGCAAGGCTGGGACATGCAAGTCGGCGAAATGGGCGGTTTGCTCAGCGGCGGCCAGCGTCAGTTGGTGGCGCTGGCGCGGGCCTTGGTCCACCAACCGCAGGTGCTGCTCATGGACGAGCCCACCAGCAGCATGGACGCTCAAAGCGAAATCGTCTTCTTGCGACAACTGCGCGAGGCGCTGAACCAGAACGGCGGCTGCACCCTGGTGGTCGTGACCCACCGCCCGGCGGTGTTGGAGTTGGTGGGCCGCATCGTGGTGGTGGACAACGGCAAGATCGTCATGGACGGCGCCCGAGATGCGGTGCTGGCAGCGTTGAGCGGTGCGCGGCCCAGCCAAACCGCGCCGGGCGAGACCGCCGAGGACGCCAAGGTGCGCATCCACCCCGCTGCCCAACCGGTCCAGCGCACCCCCTCGGTATGAGCGACGAGCGCCGCTACCTGAGCGCCCTGCAGGCAGCCCAGGCCGACGAGGCCTTGCCCAAGTCCACCTGGGCGCTGTACATGATGCTGGCCTTCGTGGTTTGCTTCATCGGCTGGGCGGCCTGGGCCGAGATCGACGAGGTCGCACGTGCCGAGGGCCGCGTGGTGCCCGATGGCAAGGAGCAGGTCATCGCCAGCTTGGAGCCCGGGCTGTTGGCCGAAATGATGGTGCGCGAGGGGCAGCAGGTGACCGAAGGCCAGGAGCTTGTGCGCTTGGATCCCACCCGCGTGGAGGCGGCCGAAAACGAGGGCGCCTTGCGCCGGCTGGCGCTCACGGCCACCGCGGCTCGGCTCAAGTCCGAAGCCAACGGCACGCCCCTCGTCTTTCCGCCGGAGCTCAAGGACAGCCCTCGGCTGCAGCAGGCCGAGCGCGAAAGTCACGAGGCGCGGCGTCGGGCGTTGGACGACGGCGTGGCCGGCATGAGTCGCTCTATCGGCTTGGTGGAACGCGAGCTGGCCATGGCGCGCCAGATGGCGCAGCAGGGGCTCATGAGCAATGTCGAGGTCATGCGACTGACCCGCCAGGTCAGCGAACTGCAAACGGCGCGCAGCCAGCAAATCAGCCGCTTTCGGCAAGAGGCCGCCAGCGAGCTCGTGCGCGTGAACAACGAGCTCGCGGTCATCGAAGAGCAGATGGTGGTGCGTCAGGACCAGCTCAAGCGCACCACGCTGACCAGCCCCGTGGCGGGAGTCGTCAAAAGCATCAAGATGAACACCGTGGGCGGGGTGGTGGTCACCGGCGCACCCATCCTGGAAATCGCACCCGTTGGGGGGCGCGTCTTGGTCGAGGCGCGGGTCAAACCGCGCGACGTGGGCTTCGTCTCCCTGGGTCAGTCGGCGGAGGTCAAGCTCTCGGGCTACGACCCCAACCTGTATGGCGTGCTGCACGCCACGGTCGACTACATCAGCCCCGATGCCTTCGGCGACAGCGACAAGGGCGCCGAAGCCACCTACTACCGCGTGCTCGTGGTGGCCAAAGACAACAACTTGCGCCCGGTTCGCGGCGAGCCCGCGCTCCTTTTGCCGGGCATGGCGGCCACGGTCGAGATCAAGACGGGGCAGCGCTCTGTGTTGGGCGTGTTGCTGCGCCCCATGCTCAAGAGCCAGGAAGCGCTGCGCGAGAGATAGGTGGTGGGGGCCGTGCAATTCCAGGCTTTGCCTGAGGCCGCGACGTGGTGCAGTAACGCCTGAGTCCATCCGCCCACCGGCCCCGGCCGGAAGCACGCCATGCGCCCCTTGTTGCTGTTGCTCAGCCTGCTGATCGCCGTGGGCTCCGCGTCCGCCCAACGCGCCCCCAAGAAGAAGCCACCGGCGCGGCCAGCCGCCCAGGCGGTCGTCGCGCCGTCGTCTGCGCCAGCTTCGTCCCCAGAGCGTTGCGGTGCGGATGAAGAGTCGCCCGCCGCGTTGGCTGCAGGGTCTCCTGGGGGCCCTTGGGTTGCTTGGGCCCAAACCGATCCTCGGTCCTACCTTTTGCAGGTGGCCGATACCGCCGTTCAGCGCAGCCGTGGGGTCAACGTCGCTCAGCTGCTCGAGGCAGCCGCCCGTGATGACCTGCGCGACGCACAGGCTGCCAGCCTGCCGCAGATGCAGTTGAACCTGACGGGGGCCCAGGTCGGTAGCGAGCTCAATGGACTGAAGCTTTCCAATGGCCTCGAAGCGCGAGCGTCTCTTCAAGCGGGCGGGCCGCTGTGGGACTGGGGGCGCCAAAAGCAATTGGTGGAGTGGCGACGCCAGTTGGGCGAAGCCGCCGCCATGGGGCGTGCCAGCGTGGCCGAGCAAGTGGCCTTGCAGGCCGTGAGCCTCAGCCTGGACCGCAGCCGCTACACCCTGCAGGCCCAGGTGTACGGACAGTACGTCAAACGCATGGCCTGCCTGGTGGAGGCCTTGCAAACGATCACCCGGCTGGACCCCGGGCGCGCCAGCGAACTGGTGCAGGCGCAAAAGAGCCAACAGCAAGCCGATTTGGCCCTGGCCAGCACGAAAGACCTGCTCAAGAGCAACGAAACCCGCTTGCGCCGGCTGTTGGGCGATCCCTTGCCCCCCCCAGCCAGTTTGTCGGCTGTTCTCGTCCAACTGCCCGACCTCGCCCTGCTCCAAAAGGACTTGTTGTCAGCCCCCGATGTGACGGCGGCGTCCGCCCAGGCCCTGGCCGCGCAACGCTTGGCCGAGGCCACGGCCGCTGGCCAAAAGCCTCAGGTGAGTTGGCTGGGCGGGGTCAACGCCAGCCGCGGCAATGGGCACCGGGCCGATTTCATCGGCGGCGTCCAAGTCAGCGTGCCGCTGTGGCGGGCCACCGACGAGCCCCAACTCAGCGCCGCCCGGCGGCGAGCCGAAGCGGCCAGCGTGCAACGCGATGAAACCTTGGAAGCCAAGTCCTGGCGCCTGACCGAGATCCACGACGCTGCAGGCAACAGCCTGGACCGCGCACGCCGCATCGCCGAGATGCTTCGCTCCAGCCAACAGGTGCGCTCGGCCACGCTGCAACAGTGGCAGCAACTCGGCCGCCGCTCCTTGTTCGACGTGATGGGCGCCGAGGCTGACTACTACGGTCTGCGCGTGGCACAGATCAACGCCCTGTACGACGCCCAACAGGCCGTGGCCGTGATGGGCTCGATGGGGCGGGGCGTGACGGCGCTCTTGCGTTGAACGGGCTGGATCGGCCGTTGCGCCATCCGCTCGTCCAGGGTCAGGTTTAGCGCCTGGGGCCTGTAAGGACCGCCGAAGGCGCGTTCGGCGCTCAGTGGTCGCTCGAGAACCCGGACGCAACTCCATCGGCCTCCGAGGCTGGCTGACTCACACCGCCTTGTCTCACTCGGTACAAGCTTTGCAGGGATGGCCGCCGATCGGTCGACCGACTGGCAAGGTCTGCTTCCGGCCAGGAGCGGGTATTCGGACTTGAGTGGCCTATGGCCGGACCAAGCTGCTTGCAGCCGTTCGCGCTCGGGCCGGCAATAGGCGGAACTCCCCCCGAAAGCGGCCCGCCCCCCTGTGAGCCATCTTTCCTCTTCGAAAAGGGCCTCGTAGCGGCTCGCTCAACTTGGGCACCCATCAATTCGGCCCGGCGACACCACGAGGTCCTGGGGCAAACTCGGTCTCGCGGCCGTGAGGGGCTTGCAGCATGATGGCCTCTTGGCATCGGCGCATGGCCCGCAGCGCACCTGCAGCACTGGCCGATTTATGGCGCAGTTTGATACTGGATAAAACAGCAGTCAACCGGACGTAAAGGCATGACAGATCAAGCACTTGCGCTTGCGCGCGTCAGCGTTTTTATGCAGCAGCGCCCGGTTTTATGCAGTCTCCCTAAAACACGTTGAACTAAACCGCTGACGCGGTGACCGGCGCACACCGTTGGTCACCGCGTTTTGCATGGCGTCTGTGCAGCCGAGCACTTGCGCGAAGCGTCGGTGAGGTCAAGCCTTCAG
>NZ_JAPZSY010000143.1 GCF_027532025.1 Inhella sp.
CGGCGGCAAGCCCTTGAGCTTGTGGTCGCTCCACACCTGGCGCCAGCGGCGCGCCCCCGGCGTGCCGTTCCACAGGCCCAGCGCGTGGCGCATGGCCACGGCCCAGGGCGTGCCGCGGGCCCACAGGGCCTCCAGGTGCGCGATCCAGGCGTCTTCCACGCCCTCGCGCGTCAGGCCGTTCGGGGCCTCGCCGAAGAAGCGCTCGTCCCAGTCGGCCATGGACCAGGGCTCGTGGTACGCGTGGCGGCCGACCATGACGCCATCCACCTGCGCGAGCTGTTCGGCGATGGTGGCTTCGTCTTTGATGCCGCCGTTGATGGCGATGGTGAGCTGCGGGAACTCCCGCTTGAGCCGGTGCACGATCTCGTAACGCAGCGGCGGGATCTCGCGGTTGTCTTTGGGGCTCAGGCCGTCCAGCCAGGCGTTGCGGGCGTGAACGATGAAGACGCGGCAGCCGGCCTCGGCCACGGTGGCAACGAAGTCGCGCACGAAGTCGTAGCTCTCGATGCGGTCGATGCCGATGCGGTGCTTGACGGTGACGGGCAGCGAGGTGGCGTCGCGCATGGCCTTGACGCAGTCGGCCACCAGCGCGGCCTCGCCCATCAGGCAGGCACCGAAGGCGCCGCGCTGCACGCGGGGGCTGGGGCAGCCGCAGTTGAGGTTGACCTCGTCGTAGCCCCAGCGCTCGGCCAGCCGGGCGCAGGCGGCCAGGTCGGCCGGCTCGCTGCCGCCCAATTGCAGGGCCACGGGGTGCTCGACGGCGTCGAAGTCCAGGTGCCGGGGCTGGTCGCCATGGATCAGCGCGCCCGTGGTCACCATCTCGGTGTACAGCAAGGTGCGACGGGTGAGCAGGCGGTGGAAGACGCGACAGTGCCGGTCGGTCCAATCCATCATCGGCGCGACGGACAGGCGCCAAGGCGAGAAATCAGCAGGCATGGGCCGCAGATTATCGAGGGAGGTCCTTCAGCAGCGGGTGCAGCAGGGCCACGGGCAAGGCATAGGTGATGCCGGTCGGCTGGCTGAGCACCGACTCGCGCGTCCCGCGCGCCAGTACCATGTTGATGATGCCCACCACCTCGCCCGTGCGCACGTCGAACACCGGCCCACCGCTGTTGCCGGGGTAAGCCACAGCGTCGAGCTGGAAGATGTCCGTCGGCCCGTCGCGCAGCGAGCGGATGGCGCGCGGCGACAGGGCCTGACCGCGCACTTGCGGCAGCACCAAGCCCGTGATGGACGCCAGCAACGCCCGGTGGGTGACATGGGCAAACCCCAGCGCCCCACCGATGGGGAAGCCCATGAACACCAGCTCGCTGCCCTCGCGCGGCGGGGGGCCCTCGGCCAGCGGCAAAGCGGGCAAGGCCGGCCCCCCTTCCAAGCGCAGCACCGCCAAATCGCGCTCACGGGCCACCACCATGACACGCACCGACCGGGGCTGCCAATCCCGTCCCCCTTGCCACGCTTGCACCTGAACCACGCGACCCTCGGCGGGCTGGCTGGGGTCGGGCAGCACATGGGCGTTGGTGACGATGGTGTGCCCATCGCCCACGACGAAACCCGTGCCGGCGAAGGTGAAACGCGGCGAATCGGTCTCGCGGTAGGTGCCCACCAGCACCACGGAGGGTTTGGCCCGTTCGACCAAGTCGGGCAGCGTTGGACCTTGGGCATGGGCTGAGGCGAGCAGCACTGCAGTTGCCAACCCAGCAAGGACAGCGCGACGGGCAAGGTAGAAATCAGGAGGCATGAACATCGGCAGCCGTCAGGCCGCTCTCCAGGGCGGCCACACAACGGCGCCAAGCGTCGTCGACGGCCCGAAACCGGCAGCCCAGCACATGGCATTCGCCATCGAAGCTGACGTGCCGAACCACCGACAAACGAAGCCGTGAGGTGTCTTGCTCGCCGAGGTTGACGGTGGCATCGGCCTCGGTGCCCGAGGGCAAAGGATGCGCGACCCGCAGCTGGCAGCCGTTGAGCGAGAGCTCGACCACATGCGCCGCCAACTGGGGCTCAACGCCTGCGTCCGCGACGTGCAGGCTTGCCGGACACAGCACCGAGTGCCGCGCATGGCGACGCAAGCCCTGCATGGTGGGAACCTCTCCACCGGCCAACATGGGCAGAACCTGCCGGTACTCGGCCTGCTCGTAGATGGACCACAGCAGGGCCTTCTGGCGCTCGTCCAAGCCCTGGAAGGCCTGGGTTCGCTGATTGAAAAAATGGTCCAGCAGCGCTGGGCTCATCACCGCGTCGTTGGTGGTGCGGTAACGCCGCTTCGGCCATTGGATGTTGGGCAAGTCGCGAACAACGAAGTAGTCGTACAGGTTGCGACGTCCGGGCTGGGTGCCGTAGGCGCGCCGCATCTGCTCCTTGGCAGTGCGCAAATCCAAGGTCGCGCCCACGGCCGGGGCGCCGTTGGCGAAGTCGTACGCGTCCACCTCTTGCGATGCCAAGCGCTTGAACATGAGCAAGGCCTCGTACATCGGGAAGCGGTTGGGGTTGACTGCGATGACGAGGTGCCGCGTGTCGAAGTAGCGCACGCAGTACTCGTGCATGAACTTCATCAACGGAAACAACACGGCGCCGCCGGTTTGGCGGAATTCGGGGTGAACGGCCAGGGCGGAAATCTCGGCGATCTGACCCGGCAGGGCCCGGACCGCGGAGAGGTCGAAGGCCTGCTGCATCGGGAAGCCGAACACACCGTCCCGGATCATGGAAAGCGTGCCCACCACCCTGCCCTCCCACTTGGCGCACAGCGTGGTGGTGGTGGGGAGGGCGTGATAGATGGTGGCGCGCAAGCCCGAGGGATGCGGCTGCATGAACCCCGCGGCCACGTAAGCGTCGTGCAGGATCTGAAAGCAGGCTTCGAGCTCGTCTTGGGTTTCGGCCACCTTGAGCAGCAGCCGTGGGTCGGGGCTCGGATCGCAATCCACCATGCGCCGCACCAAGGCAAACGCAGCGCACGGGGCAGCCAGGCCAAGCCCTGACGCACCAGCAGGCGCCCGCGTTTGCGAAGGCTGGAGCGGCGCAACTGGCTCATGGCTTGGCCAGTCGGCAGGGCTCAGAGCTGCTTGAGCAGCGCCTGAATCTCAGCTTGGTTGGGGTAACGGTCTCCGAGCTGGGCCACGGCCTCGAGCTCGGCCTTGGCTTGATCACGCTGCTTGGCCGCGATGAATCGCTTGGCCAGCCCGACGCGCCGCTCGGCGTTGCTGCCTTCCAGCGCGACTGCCTTGCGTTGCCACTCGATGGCCTCCTGGTGCTTGCCTTCGGCCGAAAGGATCTCGGACAAGGTGTCGGCCATCGCCCCTGAGTTGGGGCGGGCCGCCACGGCCTTGCGGGCCCAGCTTTCCGCGCCTTGAAGTTGCCCCGAGCGGAGCATCACCCAGGCCAGGTTGTTCATCACCACCGGGTCGTTGGGGGCTTTGGCCAGGAGGGCCTCGTAGCGCGTGCGGGCCTCGACCCAGTCGCTGCGGGCCAGCGCACTGTCGGCGAGGTAGGCGACGAACAGACCGTCATCGGGCTTGTCTTTGAGCCACTTCTGCGCAAAGGCCTGTGCCTCGGCCCCTTTGCCCGCGGTGATCAGGGCCCGGTGCAGTTTGCTGGCCAGGCCCGGCCAGTTCGATTTCGCAGCCAGTGCTTTCTGGTAGGCCGCCGCGGCGGCGGGCCAGTTCTGCTGACGCCCCTCCAAATCGCCCTCAAACACCAGCGCCAAGCCTGCTGGCAAGGTCATGGACTCCATGTCTTTGATCAGCTTGCGGGCCGCGTTCACGTTGCCCAGCTCCAACTCCAGCCCCACCACTTGACGCAAGGCGGGCACGTGGTTGGCTTGCAACTCCAGCGCTTTGCGGGCCGTGCTCAGCGCCTGCCGGTAGGCCTTGCGCGCGATGTCCACCTCGGCCAAACGCACCAAGGCTTCGGCCGAACGAGGACGCAAGGCCACCAGATCGCTCAACACCTTGTGGGCTTGGCCGTGATCACCGCGGGCCAGTTGCAGGGCGCCCAGCATCTCCAGCAGCTCCGCCTCGTTGGGCATGGCCGCAACCGCCTCTTGGGAGGCCGACAGCGCGCGATCGTTGTCCCCCGCAGCCTGCCACAGCCGCACCAAGGCCACACGCACCCGCGGCGCCTTGGGAAACTGCTGCACCAGCTGCTGTGCGACCTTCACGAGCTCTTCCGGCTTGTCCCCTGCCAGCTGGCGTGCCTGCAACGCCGCAAGCGCAGGGATCGGGTTCGAGGGGTCGGCCTTGGCCACGGCATGGAAGCGCGCCACGGCGTCGCTGCCGCGCTGGGCCGCGAAATCCAACTTGGCCAGCGAAACGGCCGCGGCCATGTTCTTGGGGTCGCGCTTGAGGGCCTCTTGCCATGCGGCGCGGGCTTGCTCTTTGTCGCCCTTGGCGTCGTGGACCTGGGCGCGCAGGTTCATGGTTTCGGCGCGTCCGGGCTGCTTCTTTTCCAGCCCGTCGAGCGCCGACATGGCGCCCGCGTGGTCACCCTTACGGATGAGACTGCCCACCAAGGCCACATCGGCAATGGGGCTGTCGGTTTGGGCCGCGAGGTCGCGCAGTTGGTCGAGCCCTTGTGCCTCTTCGCCTCCCGCCACCCGCCCCAGTGCAACCATGGTGCGACTGCGCGCGTCTTGGGGGTCGAGCTGGGCGGCGCGGGCGTACATCGCCTGGGCTTTGGCCGATTGCCCCAGCTGCGCGTGCGCGTCGCCCGCCAAGGCGAACACCTGCGCCACGCGCTGCGCCGAGTCTTCGAGCAGCGGCTCGAGCGTGCGCAGGGCCTTGGTGGGGTCGGCCATGCGCAGTTGGGTGGCGGCCAACAACAGGCGCACCCTGCCGTTGTCCCCGGGCAGGCTCAGCAGCTTGCTCAAGTGCGATTCGGCAACCAAGTCCTCCCCGCGCTGGAACGCGATCTGACCGGCCAAGAACAGCACCCGCGGGTCGTCGCCGGAGAACTTGAGCAACTGCTCGATGTGGGTCTTGGCCTCGTCCAGCTTGCCATCGCCCACAGCCAGCTGGGCGGCGTAGAAGCGCACGGTGGTGTTGTCACCGAACACCTTGCGCGCGGCTTCCAAGCGATCCTTGGCGGCTTGCGTTTCCTTTTGGCTGACCAAGAAGCCGATCAGGGATTGGTGGGCCGCCAGGTCGCGCGGCGAGACTTCCACCGCCTTCTCGAAGGCGCTGCGTCCGCCGGCCGCATCGTTCTTGCCGCCCACCAGCAAGTCGCCCTTGAGCCGCCATGCCTCGCTGTCGCGCGGCGAGTTGGCGATGACGCGCTCGACCAAGGCCAAGGCCTCGTCCAAGCGACGCTCGCCGCCGGCCATGCGCGCTTGCATCAAAAGCGCTTTGGGCTGGTCGGGCACCGCGCGCAGCGCTTGCTCGATGGCCGTGCGGGCCTCGGCCATCTGGCCGCCCGTGGCGTGCGCCTGAGCGACCACCACCAGCAAGGCCGCTTGAGCCTGGGGGTCGGACAGTTGGCGCGAGCCGAACTGTTGCAGCACCTCCCGGGCCTTGCGCGTCTGCAGCAAGGCCTTGGCTTGCAAAGGCACCAGCCGGTTGGCATCGAACTGGCCTTGCTCGGCCTTGCTGAACTCGACCAGGGCGTTGGTCGGATCGCCCGCGTTGAGCAAGGTCTCGCCCAGCAGGAATCGGATTTGGGCGTCGTCCGGCCGCTGAGTCAGGGCGTTCTTGAGGTGGATCTGCGCCGTTTTCCAGTCGTCCTGGGCCAGTGCTTCCTGGGCTTGCTTGACCAGTTCTTCGGGCTTCTTCTGGCCGCAGCCAGCCAGGCCTGCGCACAAGGCCAGCACCAGCAGCCCACGCGACCATTCACGCTGTTTCATCGGTTCTCCCTGGGGGGCTTCTGAATCAAGACCGGCTCACGGCTTGATCTGCAACTTGCTCAACAAATCATAGAGGGTGGGTCGGCTCACGCCGAGCAACTCGGCGGCCCGCACGATGTTGCCGTCCACCCTCGCCATTGCGGTGATCACGGTCGATCGTTCGGCCCGCTCGCGCGCCTCGCGCAGGTCCAGGCTGGCGGGCTCGTCGGGGCCTTCCAAGGGCAAACCCAAGTCGTCGGCCGTGATGCGATCGCCGTCGGCCATGATGGTGGCGCGCTTGAGCACGTTTTGCAGCTCGCGCACGTTGCCCGGCCAGCGGTGGCGCTCGAGCGCACGGATGGCGTCCTCGCTCAGGGTCAGGCCTTTGCGGCGCTGGTCGGCCGCAAATCGGCGCACGAAGGCGTGGCCCAAGAGCACCGCATCGCCTTGCCGATCACGCAGGGGCGGGATCTCCACCACGATCTCGGCCAGGCGGTAGTACAGGTCTTCTCGAAAGCGGCCTTCGGCAATCAGCTGCTTGATGTTCTGGTGCGTGGCGCCCACCACGCGAACATCCACGGGAATTTCTTGGCGGCCACCCAGGCGCTCGATGGACCGCTCTTGCAAGAAGCGAAGCAGCTTGGCCTGCAGCGACATCGGGAGGTCGCCAATCTCATCGAGCATCAAAGTGCCGCCGTTGGCGACCTCGATCTTCCCCGGCGTGGACTTGACCGCCCCGGTGAAAGCGCCCTTTTCGTGCCCGAAGAGCTCGCTTTCGAGCAGGTTCTCGGGAATGGCGGCGCAGTTGATGGCCACGAATCGCCCCGCACGGCCTGCGGCCTCATGCAGGCCTTGCGCCAGCACCTCTTTGCCCGTCCCGCTTTCTCCCAGCAGCAGAACGGTGGCATCGGCGCGAGCCACCTTTTCGATGGTGCGGCAGATGCGCTGCATGCCCGGATCGCGGGTGATGAGCTGACCCAAAGCGCCCTCGCCTTGCATGGCCAGACGACGGTTTTCCTCTTGCAACTCACGCAAGCGCAGAGCCCGCTCCACGCACAGCGCCAGCACGTCCGGGTCCACCGGCTTGGCCAAAAAATCGTAGGCGCCCAGTCGGATGGCACGCAGCGCATTGCTCTGGTCGTTTTGCCCGGTGAGAACGATCACCTTGACGTAGGGGTCCATCTCGAGCAACTGCTCGAGCAGACGAAAGCCCTCCGTGGTGCCATCTTGATCGGGCGGCAAGCCCAGGTCCATGGTGACGACCGGGGTTGGGTGACGCCGGAAGGCTTGCAGTGCCGCGTTGGCATCGGCGGCGGTCTGGGATTCGAAGCGATCGAGCGACCACTTCAGCTGCCGCTGCAAGGCCAAGTCGTCTTCGACGATGAGGAGGCTGAGGGTGCGAGGGTCCGCCATGCGGCTCATCCAGAAAGTGAATCGGAATGGGAATGGAACAAGGGCAGCAAGAACGTGAGCGTGGTGCCACGGCCCGGCTCGCTGACCACCTCCATCTTGCCGCCCAACTCGTGAACGGTCTGCCGGCTTTCGAAGGCCCCGATGCCCATGCCGTGCTCCTTGGTGCTCTGAAACGGCTTGAACAGGCGATCACGGACGAACTCGGGGCTCATGCCGACGCCTTCATCGACGACGCGAACGCGGGCGTAGGACCCCACGGCATCCACCTGCAAACGAACCGGCTGCTCGTCGCGGCTGGCATCGAAGGCGTTTTGAACCGCGTGCCCAATGACGCGCTCGATCCGTTCTTCCACCCCGCGTGTTTCGACCGCCCCGGCGCAACGGACCTCGAGCACGCGCCCCCGCTGCCGGGCGCTGGTGCGCAAGCGCTCTGCAATGGCCGACAGGCTCACACCGCTGGTGGTGCCCGTGGGACGCGCACCTTCGCGCAACTGCAGCATGAGCTGGCGCATCTTGTCGACCGCGTGGTTCACGGTGTCGTTCATGTCGCGCCGGAATTCAGGGTTGTCGCCGTGTCGTTCGGCGTTTTTCATCATGAGCGACAACTGAGTGACGATGTTCTTCAGGTCATGAACCACGAAGGCCGACATCCGGTTGAACGCTTCGAACTTCTGGGCCTCCAACAACCGCTCTGAGGCCTGCAACATCGCCAGCGCACCGGCCGCCTGCGACGCCGCCGTTTTCAACAGGTCGCGCACCTCCCAGTCCAAAGCCAGCGGCGTTCGCGGGTGGGCCAACACCACGGCACCGTACAACCGGCCCGCCACCACCAGCGGGATGAGCAGCCAGGCCTGCCGGTCCTGGCGCAACCAGTCGGGGAGGGGCAGGCTCTCGGCCCCATCACCCCGCCGAGCTTCGTCAAGGTCAGCGATCCAAAGCCGTTGAGCCAGGTCGGCCATGCAGGCGTCGACCGGCAAGCTTTGCTCCCCACGGGCGAAGTTCCACGACGCCGCCTGCGCCATCATCGGCTCCTCACCGCGCCGCAGCCAAAGCCCGCCCGCAGGGCTTTCCACCAGATCGGCCAGCGCCCGAATCACCGTCTCGCCCATGCGCCCGGGCGCTGCCGTCGAGCTCAGGGCAGCGGTGAACCGCAACCACTCGTCGCGATAGTCGTACCGGTAGCGGAAAAAACTCTTCGCCACCCAAACGCGCAACCGAGCACGCACGGCCCCCGAAAACGCCACCACCGCCAAGGCCAGCACACCCACCACCAGCAGCAAGAGCTGGAGCACTGGCCCCCAATCGCCGCCGGAGTACCGAACCCAATAGCCCAAGCCCGACACGAGGACCAAATAGCCCCCGCACAGCAGCAGCGTGGCCGAGTGGAAAACCACCTGCCGCGACACCTGCAAAGACGCCATGAGCGCCCCGCCGCGCCCCAGGCCCAGCAGCAGCAAGGGCACCCCCAAAGCCGCCACCAAGGGACGCAGCTGCAGGGTTTGCCAATCGGGGCGGCGCAACAACATGGCCTCCGCGAAGACGTAGACGTCGAAGCCCCACCCCACAGCCAGGCCCAGGCATAGGGGCTTGGCGTTCCAGCGCCGATCGTCGCTCGCGTTGCGGTACAGCTGCTCCACCAAGATCAGGCCGCCGATGGCCAGGATCAAGCCTGACATCGCGTGCACCATGCCGAGCTGGTGGCGCGACCAAGCCCCCAAGGCCACACTGCCCAAGCCTGCCAAACCCAAGCCCCCGGCCAGGGCCAAGGGCGTGGCAAAGCTGGGCCACGCCTCCCGGCGCGGCTGCGCCCCCAAGAGGACGAGCAGCCAAGCCATCCACGCCAAGCTGCGCAATCCGTCGAGCCACAGGGCCAGCCCATCCAAACGCCACAGCGGCTGGTAGGCCATGGCCGTCGTCAGACCCGCCCACGCCGTGGACAAGACCAGCGCCAACATCAGCAACGAGAACGGCAGGCTCGCATCGCCACCGGGCGAGCTCAAGGTGCGGCGCACACCGGCCCAAGCGGTCAAGGCCGCGAGTGCCACGGTGCCCATCACCGTCAACGCCAAACTCAGGTTCATGGCGCGCACTGGGGCCAACAAAAACCCGGGCCGAGCCCGGGCTGAACCTCAGCCGTTGTGGGCCTCACTCAGCGAGCGCCCCGCCCCGTCAACACGACCGCCACGGTCTCGATGAGGACCAGGATGTCCAAGAACAGGCTGTGGTTCTTCACGTAGTAGAGGTCGTACTGCAGCTTGGCGGCAGCATCCTCCTCCGTGGCACCGTAGTCGTACTTCACCTGCGCCCAGCCGGTCACGCCCGGCTTCACGCTGTGGCGAACGGCGAAGTAAGGGATCTTTTGGATCAGCTGTTCGACAAAAAACGCGCGTTCCGGTCGGGGACCCACGAGGCTCATGTCGCCCCGCAACACGTTGAACAACTGAGGCAACTCGTCGATGCGCGTCTTGCGGATGAATTTGCCCACCCGAGTCACCCGTGCATCGTTCTTGGTGGCCCACACTGGACGACCATCCTTCTCGGCGTCGTTGCGCATGCTGCGGAACTTGGTGACCATGAAGGGCACGCCGTTCAAGCCCACACGCTCTTGGCGGTAGAAGACCGGCCCCGGTGACTCCAGTTTCACGGCCATCGCCGCCACCAGCATCGCCGGCGCCGACACGACCAACAACACCGCCGAGCACACGAGGTCGAAGGCCCGCTTCACACCCGACCTGAAAGCCGTTTGGTTGAAGCCATCGCCAAACACCAACCACCCGGCGTTCACGTGCTTCAAGCTGATTTGGTGAAGATTCTTTTCAAAGTGCGTGGCCAAATCGACCACGCGAATCCCAACCACCTTGCAGTCCAGCAACTCGCGCAGCGGCGTGTTGCCCCCACGCCGCTCGGAGAGCGCCACAACGATCTCGTCGGCCCCCAAGCGCAAGGCGGTGTCACTCAGGGGCAGTTCAGTGGACACCAGTTCTCGGGCGTCGACGCTCACCTCGGTCTCCGAGGCCCCGGGGTAGAAGCCGATGATTTCGGTCAGAGGATCGGCTTCGCGCAAACTCTGCGCCACATCCCATGCGGCCGGCCCAGCGCCCAACACCAACACCCGGTTGCGGCTGACGCTCGATTGGAGCGCCCGGCTGGCCAAAGCGCGATGCATCACCACCGCAGCCACCGCGGCCATGGCCGTGGCCGAGACCCAGAACGCGTCTTCGCCCCCCACGGGCAGCCACTGCAGCACCAAGAAGGTGATGGGAAGGGCGAACATCAACGCCACGATCCCGCGCATGCAGACTTGGGTCAGGGTTCGCTTGGGCGCCGGCTGGTAGAGGCCGGTGGCGCTGTTGACGACAAACAGGACACCCGCCAGGGACAGGCTTTGCGCCGCCGCCACCGGAAGGGTCTCACCCCCGCCGAGGGCCAGCACCGTGAACAGCAGCACGGCGACGATCAGACCCACGTCGAAAATGACCTGCATCAGCGAACGCCGCTGCAGGTAGTGATTGAACACACGCACCATGGAAATCCTTGGGGAACTCCACGCCGCATCGGTTTCTGCGTGGGTTTTTCAGTGGGCGAATGATGCCTTCGCACATCCCCCTTGGAAGCCCCCCGTTTGAGGGTTCAACAGCCATTCAGATCCGAACGTGGACATATTGCGTGACCGTTATCACACCAACGAATAAGGGTTGACGCTTACTGCATGAAAAAGGCCCGCCGAGGCGGGCCCATGTGGGACGGATCGAACCGCCAGGATCAGCGGATGACCGCCAGTTCCGTGCGCTGGCCGTCGCGGTAGGTGTACAGCGTCAAAGCGCCGTTCTTGATGTCACCCTTCTCATCGAAGCTGATGACGCCCGTGACGCCCTTGTAGCCGCTCGTGGCAGCCAACACAGGGAGGTACTTGGCCGGATCGGCAGAGCCTGCCTTTTCCATCGCCGCGGCCATCACCATGGTGGCGTCGTACACATAAGGGGCGTACACCTGCACGTCGGCGTTGAACTTTTGCTTGAACCGGGCCCGGAAGTCATCCATGCCCTTCTTGGCGGCCCCTTCAACACCACCGGCTTCCGCGCAGTAGACCTGATCATCGGCCATGGCGCCCGCCGCCAAGTCCTTCAGCCCCGAAGTGCAAATGCCGTCACCGCCGACCAACTTGGCTTTGATGCCCAGTGCCTTCATTTGGCGCAGCATCGGGCCGGCCACGGCATCCATGCCGCCAAAGAAGATCACGTCGGGGTTCTTGGCCTTGAGGCTGGTCAGGATGGCGGTGAAGTCGGTGGCTTTGTCGCTGGTGAACTCGCGACCGACGATGCCGCCGCCTGCTGCCTTGACGCCCTTCTCGAACTCATCCGCCACCCCTTGCCCGTAGGCGGTGCGGTCGTCGATGACGGCAATCGACTTGCCCTTGAGCTTCTGGACCGAGTACTTGCCCAGAGTGCCACCCAGGTGCACGTCGTCGGCCACGACGCGGAAGGCCGTCTTGAACTTTTGACGCGTGTACTTGGGGTTCGTCGCCGACGGGCTGATTTGCGGGATGCCAGCGTCAAAGTAGACCTTGGAGGCCGGGATGGTGGTGCCCGAGTTCAGGTGGCCGATGACGCCTTGAACCTTCGAGTCGACCAGCTTTTGGGCCGCTGCCGTGCCCTGCTTGGGGTCGCCAGCGTCGTCTTCCGCCAGCAACTTGAACACAGCCACCTTGCCGCCGATCTTGACCTTCTTGGCATTCAGGTCTTCGATCGCCAGGCGAGCGCCGTTTTCGTTGTCTTTGCCCAGGTGGGCGATGCCGCCACTGGTGGGGCCCACATGACCGATGCGCACTTCCACGGTCTCTTGCGCCATGGCCGATGCGCCAAAGGCCACCAGACCAGCCACCAGCAGACGATTCAGTTTGACTTGCATGCACTCGCTCCAAAGTTGAGGGTTTGGTAGGAACAGTCAACGCGGCTGTTCCAAGCGACGCCGACCATAGCGCATGTGGCACCGACGCCGATTGGGGCTAGCCCGGGTCGCGAACCTCAGCGAGCCACGCGCTGACCCGAGGCAGGAGCGCATCCAAGAGCTGCTGCTCGAACTGCGGCTGCAACGCGCGGACGGTGTCTTGCACCAGCTCCGGCAAGGCCGACAGCAAAGCCGCTTGCTGGGCTGCAGTGAGGCCGCCAGCCGCCAACACGTCGGTCAGCACGGGCGGCACAGTGGCGATGGGGTGGACATCGTTCATGGCGTGGTCGGTCGGTGGCGCACCTCAAGCCCCATGGCTTGGTAGGCGCGGAAGCGGCGGCGGCCCGCTTGGACCTCGGTGTCGTCCAAGCCCACCGCATCGAGCACGGTGTCGAACGAGGCCGCCAGGGGATGCACCAGGGGCGCCAAGTGCAGCAGGTGGGCGTCGGACGGCACCTCGTTCGGCGCCTCGTCGGCGTCGAAAACATGGATGCGGCTGTGCCGTCGAACCGGCATGGCGGCCCGCGGGGGCGCCAGGCTCAAGAACCCTTGCGGGTCCGCGGCACACCACCGACTCAACACGCGGTTCACGTCGGCGCCAGGCACAAGCACCCACAACAATCGGCCCTCGCGCTGGGCCTTGCGCACCACGCGCAAGGCCCAGGCCCAGGGATCGTCCAAGCCCGTGAAGAGGTGGACGGTCACGCGCAGCTCAGCGCACCTGCGCCAACAGGAACTGGGTCAGCAGACCCACTGGACGACCGGTACCTCCCTTGGCTGCGCCGCCCTTCCAGGCCGTGCCGGCGATGTCCAAGTGCGCCCAGCGGTACTTGCTGGCGAAGCGCTGCAGGAACTTGGCTGCCGTGATGGAGCCACCCGCGCGCCCGGCGATGTTCGCCACATCGGCAAAGTTGGACTTCAGCCCTTCTTCGTATTCGTCGTCCAAAGGCATGCGCCAGCAGGGATCCAGCGCGACATCGCCCGCCTGCAGCAGCGCCTGAGCCAGATCATCGTCAGACGCGTACATGCCGCTGCGAACGCCACCCAAGGCGATGACGCAGGCGCCCGTCAGGGTGGCCACGTCGACCACCACCGCGGGTTTGATGCGCTCGGCGTACGTCAGGGCATCGCACAGAATCAGACGGCCTTCGGCATCCGTGTTGAGGATCTCGATGGTTTGACCAGACATGGACGTGACCACGTCACCGGGCTTGACCGCGCGACCGCTGGGCATGTTCTCGCAGGCTGGAATCAAAGCGACCACGTTCAGCTTGGGCTTGAGTTCGCCCACCGCCTGCATCGTGCCCAACACGCTGGCCGCCCCGCCCATGTCGAACTTCATCTCGTCCATCTCGGCACCCGGTTTCAGCGAAATGCCGCCGGTGTCGAACGTGATGCCCTTGCCCACCAGCACCACGGGCGCCTGTGTGCGCGGCGCACCGTCGTAGCGCAAAACGATGAAGCGCAAGGCCTCGTCAGAACCCTGGGCCACAGCGAGGAAGGAACCCATGCCCAGACGCTCGACCGCCTTGCGATCGAGGACCTCCACCTTCATCCCGGTCCGACGGGCCAATTGCTTCGCCTGCTCGGCCAAGTGCGTCGGCGTGCAATGGTTGCCGGGGCGGTTGGCCAGTTCCTTGGCCAAGCGCACCCCCGACGCCACGGCGCTCCCTTGTGCCAATCCCGTGCGGGCGGCTTTGAGGTCTGCCTTGTCGACCAAAAACGTCGCCTTGGTGACGCGGGTGTCTTTCGAAACGCTCGGCTTGGTGTGCTGGTAAAGATAACTGGCGTCGGCCAGGGCCTGCATGGCTTGAACCCAGATGGCGCTGCCCAAGTCGCCAAAGCCCACGAAGGCGACGGCCACATGAGCCACCTCGCGGCCCTTGACTTGACCCAAACCAGCCTCCAAAGCCGCCTTAGCGGCTTTGACCGAGGTGTTTGCAGCAGCCGCCATGACCAAACGCGGCGATTTCAAGCCCGGCACGGCATGCATCAGCACGGCCTTGCCCGCCTTGTGGGCGAAATCACCGAGCTTGATGGCCGACTGAACCGCACCCGCCACAGCGGGGTCCAGCTGGGCCGGCAAGTGGTCGCCTGCGATCACCAAGACCAAGGCATCAGCGGAAGCCGAGGCGAGCTTGTCCACAGAAAGGGATTGAATACGAGCGTCCATAATTCCTGGGCCGAATAAAGCCCAACATGTTATTGGATATCACTTTCAGGAAAGACCTCTCCCGGTCTTTCGGCGTGACCCTGGTGGTCTTGGTGACGATCGTGGTGACGATCATGCTCATCAAGACGCTGGGCCAAGCGGCAGGCGGCCGCGTGGCGGCGGCGGATGTGCTGCTGCTTTTGGGCTTTGCCACCCTCGCGCAACTGCCTTTGATCCTGACCTTGTCTCTGTTCATGGCCGTGGTCGCCACGCTGTCGCGCATGTACCGAGACTCCGAAATGGCCGTGTGGTTGGCCTGCGGTGTGCCGGTCAGACGTTGGTTGAGCCCCATCGCGCAAGTGGGCCTACCGGTGGTGTTGGTGGTGGCGACCCTGGTGATGTTGGCTTGGCCGTGGGGCAATGCGCAATCGCAGCAACTGCGGGAGCGTTATGAAAAACGCAGCGATTTGTCCCGGGTGGCGCCGGGCCAGTTCCAGGCCTCGCGCGACGGCAGCAAGGTGTTCTTCATCGAGCGCGACAGCAACTTGGGTGGCATGGGCCGCAACGTGTTCATCCTCAGCCAACAAGGCCCCAGCGAAGC
>NZ_JAPZSY010000016.1 GCF_027532025.1 Inhella sp.
TCTGCCGCGCAGACTCCTGGGTGCTCCCCGGGCGGCGTGTTGTTGCGCACCTCGGCTTGGCTGCCCATGATGGGGTCGCCGAGCGGCAGCAGCGCTTGCTTGGTGTGCTTGGCAATCAGGGCCCGCAGGGTTTTGGTGTGCGCTTCGTCGGTGTGCTCGAAGCGCGCGGGCTTGGTGAAGTCGAGCCGGCGAGCGAGGTGGATCGGAGGGTGTCCACGGCGAACGACGATGTTGTTGGCGTCCGCCAGGGGGAAGAAAGACCGGTGGATCCCCGCGCCCGGGTGCGTCCGGAGCCCGGATTTGGCGGCAAAACCGGCCCGATGGCGCTCAATCGGGCCCAGCGCCCAAGGGTTTTCGTGCAGTTGTGCTCTTGCCCTGCGAGCGCATTGCGGCGAACCTGCCACCCGAGGCGGCGACGTGAACGGCCCAGCGCTGAGCGACCCCGTTCTCGCCCTTCCTGATGCACCACCCAAATCGATCCTGACCGGAGCCCTGTTTCATGATGCCCGTGATCCTTTGCGTCGACGACGACAAGACCGTTCTTCAGTCTTTGCGCACCCTGCTCACGAAAACGCTGGGCGTGCCCTGTCAGGTCGAGATTGCGGAAAGCGGCCAAGAGGCGCTGGAAATCCTGGACGAGTTCCGTGCCGAAGGGCGCGATGTGCATGTGGTCATCTCGGACTTCATCATGCCCAGCATGCGCGGCGACGAGCTGCTGGTGCGGCTCCACGAGAAGAGCCCGCAAATGATCAAGATCATGCTCACGGGCCAGGCTGACTTCGATGGCGTGAAGCGTGTCATCAACGAAGCCAACCTCTATCGGTTTCTGGAAAAGCCGTTCAACAACGCCGACTTGGCCCTCACCGCTCGCTCGGCCGTTCAAGCCCGCGTTCGAGAGGTGGCCTTGTTGGCTCGGGTGGCCGAGCTGGAGCGCAAGGTGCAGGTCATGCAGCAAGCGTTTGGCCAGGCATCGGGGCAAGAGATGGGGTCGTCGCACGGGCCAACCGCGGGTGCCTGAGCCAACGCAATGACGGCCACCATGGTTGCTGGACGGAAGGTGGAAACGTCAACAGACGCAGCCTTGCCGGTGCCGCTTTTCGCATCCAACGAGGTGGTGGCGGCCCTGGAAGCCCGAATCCACAACGCCGGCGACCATGCGGCACTGAGCGATCTGGTCGATCTGGCGTGGCAGCGCCGGCAGCGCGACCCCGACCGCGCCTGCCAGATGACCGAAGCGCTGCAAGAGCGGCTGAACCTCCAAGGGGATGGCCCAGAAAGCCAGCGCGCAAGTGCGCGTTTGGCGCTGGTGCGGGTGGACGTCATGGCACGCCGCGCCTCATGCGAAGCGGCGCTGCCGCTGTGGCAGGAGGCGCTGGCTGCATTCGAGGCGCTGCAAGACCCGATCGGGATCGGAGACGCACATTTCGTGGCCATTGGCCTTTGGCGCAACCTGGGCAACGCCGCGCTGTCCGACCAAGCCCCCTCGCTCGCCCTTTCGGCCTACCTCAAGAGCGGCGATGTCACCCGGCAATGGGCGGCACGGGCGGTGGAAATCATCGACCTGCTGTTCGCCTACCCCAAGCAAGGGCAGACCGAACTGGATGCACTGCTGCGGCAGGAGGGGCCTCGGCCCGGGATCTACGCACAAGCCTTGGTGGCGCAGTGCCGGCATTTGGTCGCCACCATGCTGGGCGGCAGCAGTGCGGAGTGCCTGCGGCTGGGGCAACAAAGCGTGGATGACGCCTTGGGCTGCGGCGCTTTGGAGACGGCGGCCACCCACGCCACTGCCTTGGCCGAGTTCTTTCGCGGGATCGGTGACACCCACCTCTCACTCGACTGGGCTCAGAAGGCCTTGCATTGGGCCGAGACCTCTCAATCGGTGCTGGCCCAGGCCATGGCCATGGGCGAGATTGCCAACAGCCTGCTGCAACTGGGCCAGCGGGTCGAGGCCAAGGACTGGCGCGGCCGGGCCTTGAAGTTGCTCGCGGCCTTGCCGCACTCCACCATGGCGTGCGAGTTGCTCAACGACGCCGCCAGCCAAGCCGAGCTCGAAGGCGACCATGACCAAGCCCTGACCTGGTTCAGCCAAGCCGTGCAAATGCCAGAGCGCGTGCGGCTCTTGGAGAACGTCTTCCGCAGCTGCAACGGCTTGGCGTGCGTGCACGGCCGGCTGGGGGACAAAGACCAAGCGCTCGGGTGGGCCGAAGAGGCCCTGAGCTTGGCTCAAGATCAGGGCAACCCCCGCTGGGCGCTGACGGCCATGTGCACCTTGGCTGAGTTGCCGGTGGCTGGCGGTTCGTCCGACCCTTTGGCCCGAGCCCAAGCGCTGCAAGGCTTCGATCGGGCGCACGCCTATGCGAACGAAACCGCGCAGGGCTTGCCTCCGCCGTTCTTGCAGTGGGCGGCCGGGTTGCAGGCCCAAGAGGGCCGTTTTGAGCAAGCCCATCGCTTGATGCGTTGGGCCATTCAGTCGCGCGGCCACCAACGCTCGGAAGAAAGCGCCAAACAGGCCGCGGCGCTGCGCGTGCGTCAAGAGGTGGAGAGCCTCCAGCGTGAGGCCGAGGCCCTGCGTCGGCAGCACGAGGTTGAGGCGGCGCGGAGCAGCACCTTGGCGCAGGCCTTGAGCACCCTGGAGGACATGGGGGCCATTGGCCGTGAAATCACGCGGCACCTGGACTTCGAGGCCGTATTCACGACCCTGTACGAGCACGTCCATGGCTTGATGGACGCCTACAGCTTTGACGTCTATTTCGTCAACGACGCTCGAACCACGCGAACCCTGGTGTTCGGCATGGAAGGGGGCGAGCGCTATCCGGTCATCACGCTCAGCCTCGATCCCGGACACCCAGGCCA
Organism: Inhella sp.; assembly: GCF_027532025.1. GTDB lineage: Bacteria > Pseudomonadota > Gammaproteobacteria > Burkholderiales > Burkholderiaceae_C > Inhella. Next base: position 2,854 of record NZ_JAPZSY010000016.1, read on the forward strand.
CCGCTGCATCGTCGAAAACCAAGCCGTGCTGGAAGAGTTCGAGCCCAATTCCGGCGGCAACATCCCCGGCACCGCCGACAGCCTGAGCGTGCTGTACGGGCCCATGACGGCCGGTGATCGGCTGCTGGGCATCATGTCCATCCAGTCACCCAGGGCGCATGCGTACGGCAAGCGGGAGGTGGCGATCTTCAAGAGCCTGTGCGCGTACGGCGCCATCGCCCTGGCCAATGCTGAAACCTACCAAGCCCTGCAGCAAGCGCAAGCCTCGATGGTGCAGCAGGAAAAGATGGCCTCGTTGGGTCAATTGGTGGCCAACGTGGCGCACGAGATCAACACCCCCATTGGCGCCATCAAGAGCAGCGGGCAGAGCATCGCCGAGTCCCTGGTCCAGGCGCTGGACGAAATGCCGGCACTGTTGCTGAGCCTGAGCCCCGACGAAATGCCAGCGGTGTTGGAGTTGCGCCATCTGCTGCGGCGCCCGGCCCCCATGCTCAGCAGCCGCGAGGAGCGCGCCTTGGTGCGCGATGTGACCAGCGTGCTCGAGGCGCACGGCGTGCCCGATGCCCGCGCCCGCGCCGCCACCTTGGTCGATTGCCGCTTCACCACGGCCGATTTGCCGGTGCTCGTGCCGCTGCTGGCCAACCCCCGCTTGGACACCATCCTGCGGGTCAGCCACAACCTGGCCCTGGCCTTCAACAACGCAGCCAACATCAACACCGCCGTGGCCACCGTCAGCCGCATCGTGTTTGCCCTCAAGACCTACGCTCGTCAAGGCCATTCTGAAGAAGCCGTGCCGATGAATCTGCGCGAGAGTCTGGAAACCGTGTTGACGCTGTACAGCAGCAAGATCAAGCACGGCACCGAGCTGGTCTGCCAGTTCGACTGCGAGGGTCGGATTCAGGGCTTCCCTGACGAACTCAGCCAAGTCTGGACCAACCTGATCCAGAACGCCCTGCAAGCCATGAACTTCAGCGGAACCCTGAGCGTGACCATTGCCCGGGGCGAGGGCGAACTCGGGGGGCACCACGTGGTGTCGATCTGCGACACCGGCTGTGGCATTCCGTCCGAGATTCAAAGCCGAATCTTCGAGCCCTTTTTCACCACCAAACCGGCGGGCGAGGGCAGCGGCCTGGGGCTCGACATCGTCAAGAAGATCGTCGAAAAGCACCAGGGTCGAATCGGGTTGGAAAGCGTTGTGGGTGAGGGATCCACCTTCAGGGTGGTGCTGCCCGCCTTGGGCGGTCAAACCGGTTGAGTCAGCCATGCAACTTTTCGCCCCCAATGCCGAGGTGACCGAGCTGGAGGTGCGCGTTCAGCAAGCGGGCACTCAGGCGGCTCTGCCCGACTTGCTCCAACTGGCTTGGCACATGCGCCAGCGCGATCCCGACCGAGCCCTGCGAATGGCCGAGGCACTTGGGGGGCGCTTGGCGGGCTGGGATGACCCCCAGCAACGGGCGAGCGCCGATGCTCGATTGCGCTTGCTGCGGGGCGAGTTGGCCAGCATGCGGGCAAGCAACGCAGACGCGACGGGGCTCATCCAAGGAGCCTTGGCCCAGTTCCATGCCTTGCAAGACCCGCTGGGTGTGGGCGATGCGCACTGGGCCATGGTCAACCTCTGGCGCGACTCCGGCGACCCGGAGCGGCTCGTGCAAAGCCTGGAGTCGGCCCTGATCGCCTACGAGCGAGGTGGCGATGAGGCGCGCATTCAGGCCGCCCAGGCGCATCTGGTGCTGGAGCTCTCCTTCCAAGACGCAAGCATGGCTCGCCAGCGGTGGGAGCAACTCTTCGGCCATGTGCAGCCCAAGTCCAAGTTGGCGGAGGCATACATCCGGCAGGCGTCTTGCACCCTGAACATCTTGCGGGGCCAGACCAAACGCGCAGCGCGCGACGGCGCTCTCAGCATCGAGGCGGCACTGGCATGCGGCCACCTGCTGTTGGCCTGCCGGTGCGCCTGGAACACCGCGGAGTGTTTCCGGGCGATGGGCGACTTGACGTCGGCCCTGGAGCTGACCGAGAACGCCGCAGGCTGGGCCAAGAAGCGGCAAGCGGCCTACGAACAGGCCTTGGTCTTGAACGAAATGTCGTTGGCCCTGACCGACCTGGGGCGGCTGGACGAAGCCTGGGCCAAGCAGCGCGAGAGCCTGGCGTTGATAGAGCCCCTCAAGGACTCCATCCACTACTGCACCGCGCTGGTGACCTCCGGGCAGTTGGCCTTGCGCCAGGGCCGCACCGAGGAAGCGATCGCCTACTTTGAAGGGGTTGAAGGGCGGATTCAGGCGCATCAACTGGCGCAGTACGTCATGGAATGCCACAAAGGCTTGGCTCGCGCCCACTTGCAGGCGGGTCGGTGGGCGCTGGCCCATGCCAAGCTCCAGGCTGGGCTGTCGGTGGCCGTGAGCACCGGCAACCCCGAGTGGCAGTTGCAGATGTTTTGTGCGTTGGCCGAACTGCCCGACGAGGGGTGGCAGGTCAGCGACCCCAGCGAGCCATTTCTCGGCCGCTTGCATTGCATCGAGGCGGCCTTGGCCATGGCCCAGGTCCTCCCGGACGTCAACTTGCCGCAAGCCTTTTTGGAGTTCGCCGCAGACGCCTATGCCGAAATCGGGCATCACCAGAAGGCCTACGAACTCATCGTCCAGGCGGCTCAAGCGGCTGAACGCATCCACGCCCAAGGCGCCAGCGACCGCGCAGCCGCCTTGCGATTGCGCGAGGAAACCGATGCCTTGCATGCTCAGGCCCAGCAGCTCAGATTGCAGCGCGAAACGGAAGTGCAGCGCAGCAAGACCCTGTCAGAGGCTCTGATCACGCTGGAGAACATGGGCTCCATCGGGCGGGAAATCACCCGCAACCTGGACACCGAGGCGGTCTTCACCACCCTGCACCGCCATGTGCAGGGGCTGATGGACGCGTTCAGCTACGCGGTGTTCTTCGTCGATGACAGCCTCACCACCCGCACCTTGGTGTTCGGGATCGAAGATGGACAACGAATCCCCACCATGACCACGCCGCTGCGGCCGGGGCACGCCAGCCACCGCTGCATCGTCGAAAACCAAGTCGTGGTCCAAAACCCGAAGCCCGACGAGGTGAGCAGTCTGCCGGGCACGCAGCCCACCCTCAGCATCCTGTACGCCCCGCTCACCGTCGCGGGGCGCCTGCTGGGCATCATGTCGATCCAGTCCCAGCGCTCGCACGCCTATGGCGATCGTGAGGTGGCCATCTTCAAGAGCCTGTGCGCCTACGGCGCCATTGCCTTGGCCAACGCTGAAGCCTATCAAGCGCTGCAGCAGGCCCAGGTCACCATGGTGCTGCAGGAAAAAATGGCATCTCTGGGTCAACTCGTGGCCAATGTGGCCCACGAGATCAACACCCCGATCGGGGCCATCAAGAGCAGCGGGCAGAGCATTGCCGAGTCACTGGTTCAAGCCCTGTACGAGTTGCCCGAGTTGATGCGCAGCCTCACCCCGGATGAAACGCCCGCCGTCTTGGCGCTGCTGCACCTGCTGCAGCGCCCAGTCACCATGCTCAGCAGCCGTGAAGAGCGAGCCCTGGTGCGCGATGTGGCCAACGCGCTCGAAGCCCAGGGCATGCCCGACGCCCGCGCCCACGCGGCCACTTTGGTGGAGTGCCGCGTCACGACCGCCGATGTGCCCGCCCTGGTCCCTCTGCTGTCCAGCCCCCGGCTGAACGACATCCTGCGCGTGGTCTACAACTTGGCCCTGGCGGTCAGCAATGCGGCCAACATCAACACCGCTGTGGCCACCGTCAGTCGCATCGTCTTTGCCTTGAAGACCTACGCCCGTCAAGGTCGCGCGGAAGAAGCCGTCCCGATGAGCCTGCGCGAGAGCCTTGCGACGGTACTCACCCTCTACAACAGCAAGATCAAGCACGGCACCGAGTTGGTCTGTCAGTTCGACAGCGAGGGTCGGATTGATGGCTACCCCGACGAACTCAGCCAAGTGTGGACCAACCTCATCCAAAACGCGCTTCAGGCCATGAAGTTCAGCGGCACCCTGACCGTGTCGATCGCCGCGGGCGAGGGCGAGACGGCGAGCCATGAGATCGTGTCCATCGCCGACACCGGCTGCGGCATCCCGGCCGACATCCAAAGCCGCATCTTCGAACCCTTCTTCACGACCAAGCCGGTGGGCGAGGGCAGTGGCCTGGGGCTCGACATCGTCAAAAAGATCGTCGAGAAGCACCGGGGCCGCATCTGGCTGGAGAGCGCTGTTGGGGTCGGCACCACCTTCCGCGTCGCTTTGCCGGCCGGCAAGGATTGAGGGGCGCGACAGGGGCTGGAAACGGCAAACGGGCCGTGAGGCCCGTTTTTGCGTTGGTCTTGGCGGAGAGAGCGGGATTCGAACCCGCGGTGGGCTGTTAACCCACACACGCTTTCCAGGCGTGCGACTTAAACCACTCATCCATCTCTCCGAAGCCCGCGATTCTAACCCGTCAGGCGTCGCTGGCCTCGGGATGCGGCCACGCGTGCTCACGGAGCCACTCGAGCGGCACGACATCCAGGGTTCGCTCGTGCGTGCATTCCAGCACCACCGGCGGCGCGTAGCCGTTCTCGTACGCTTCACGCCAGCGGCGCACGCAGACGCACCAACGATCGCCTGGCTTGAGACCGGGAAAACGCAGTGCCGGGCGAGGGGTGATGAGGTCGTTGCCGCGCTCCAACTGGTGGTTCAAGAAGGCCGGGGTCATGCGGGCGCACACCGTGTGACTGCCCAAATCGTGGGTGTCGGTGTGGCAGCAGCCGTCGCGGCGCCAGCCGGTGAGGGGGTCGAAGGAGCAGGGCTGCAGCGGGCCGCCCAGCACGTTTCGAACGACTGACATCTTCAGGCTCACGCTTTGTGGCCCTTCATCAGCGCCATGGCGGTGCCGATCAGGCCGCTGACCTCTGTCATGTTGCCCGGCACGATCATCGTGTTGTTCTTCTGAGCCAGCTGGGCATAGGCGTCCACCGCCTTTTCGGCCACCTTGAGCTGAACGGCTTGGTCGCCGCCGGGCTGCTGAATGGCGTGGGCAATCTTCTGGATGGCGTCGGCGGTCGCATCGGCCACGGCCGTGATGGCGGCGGCTTCGCCCAGGGCCTTGTTGATTTCGGCTTGCTTCTCGCCTTCAGAGCGGGCAATGGCGGCCTCGCGCTCGCCCGTGGCGATGTTGATCTGCTCCTGCCGACGACCTTCAGAGGCGGCGATCAACGCGCGCTTTTCCCGCTCGGCCGTGATCTGGGCCTGCATGGCGCGCAGGATCTCGGCGGGCGGCGTCAGGTCCTTGATCTCGTATCGGAGGACCTTCACGCCCCAGTTGGATGCGGCTTCGTCCAACGCTTGCACCACAGCGGCGTTGATGGCGTCACGCTCTTCGAAGGTCTTGTCCAACTCCATGCGACCGATGACCGAGCGCAGCGTGGTTTGGGCCAACTGCGTGATGGCGACGATGTAGTTGCTGGACCCATAGCTTGCGCGCATGGGATCGGTCACCTGGAAGTACAGGATGCCGTCGACGGTGAGCTGCGTGTTGTCCTTGGTGATGCAAACCTGGCTGGGGACATCCAACGGAATCTCCTTCAGCGAATGCTTGTAGGCCAAGCGGTCGATGAAGGGCACCAGCAGGTGCAGGCCGGGCGTCATCGTCCGGTCGAACTTGCCCAAGCGTTCCACGACGAAGGCGTTTTGCTGCGGCACGATGCGGATGGCGCGGCTGATGAAGATGATGGCCACGATGGCCAGGACGAGTGCGATTTCCATGATGGACCTGCGGTGCGGAGGTTGAGGGGTCAGTCGTCGACGGGTTCGAGTTCCAGCGTGTTGCCGTCCAGCGCCTTGATGCGGTGCCATCCGCTGCGGGCCTCATGGCCGGTGGCCAGGCGTGCGGCCCAGGCTGCGCCTCGGTGCATCACCTGCGTGCGGCCGTGAGCGTCCCAGGCGGTCACGGTGACGGTTTCGCCAATGTCCAAATTGAGGTTGCGGTCGGCTTGGACCGTGGTGGGCTCCTGGCGATGGCGCCGTCGGTAAACGTACCAACCGGCCGTGCTCAGGGCGCCCGTCAACGCGGCCAAGGCGATTTGTGTGCTGGCGGGCATCCCAAAGTGGGCCGCCAGCGCGCCGACCGCGGCGGCGAAGGCGAGCATCAAAAGGTAGATGGTGCCGGTGGTCATCTCGGCCGCTACCAGGAGGCCTGCCAAGATCCACCATGCGGTTGACGCCTGCATCGTCGCTTCCCTTCGTGTGCGGACGGAACCCCACGGTTCCTGTCGAGTTCAGTTTAGGGTGCGATGCTTGCCCTTACGCGGGGCCGGCAGCCCTAAACTGCGCGCCCCTTTTGAGTCCGGCCCGTTCGAGGAGCCACCGAGATGCTGCGTTTTCACTTTCCCATCGTCATCATCGACGAGGACTACCGCTCCGAGAACGCCTCGGGACTGGGCATCCGGGCGCTGGCCGATGCCATCAAAAAAGAGGGCATGGACGTGCTGGGGGTCACCAGCTACGGGGACCTGAGCCAGTTTGCGCAGCAGCAAAGCCGCGCCAGCGCGTTCATTTTGTCCATCGATGACGAAGAGTTCACCCCGGGGCCGGAGTTGGACCCCGCCGTGTTGAACCTGCGCAAGTTCATCGGCGAGATTCGCTTTCGCAACCCCGACATTCCGATCTACATCTACGGCGAGACGCGCACCAGCCAGCACCTGCCCAACGATGTGCTGCGTGAATTGCACGGCTTCATCCACATGTTCGAGGACACGCCGGAGTTCGTGGCCCGCCACATCATCCGGGAAGCCAAGAGCTACCTCGATGGCTTGGCCCCCCCGTTCTTCAAGGCCTTGATGGATTACGCCCAGGACGGGTCGTACAGCTGGCACTGCCCAGGGCACTCCGGCGGCGTGGCCTTCTTGAAGAGCCCGGTGGGCCAGATGTTTCATCAATTCTTCGGCGAAAACATGCTGCGGGCCGACGTCTGCAACGCCGTGGAAGAACTCGGTCAGTTGCTGGATCACACCGGCCCGGTGGCGGCCAGCGAAAAGAATGCGGCTCGCATCTTCAACGCCGATCACTGCTTCTTCGTCACCAACGGCACCAGCACCAGCAACAAGATGGTGTGGCACCACACCGTGGCCCCCGGCGACGTGGTGGTCATCGACCGCAACTGCCACAAGAGCAACCTGCACGCCATCATCATGTGCGGCGCCATTCCGGTGTTTCTGACACCCACGCGCAACCACTACGGGATCATCGGCCCCATCCCCGAGAGTGAATTCAGTCCGGAGACCATCCGCGCCAAGATCGCCGCCAACCCCTTGTTGGCGCACGTGGACCCGGACAGCGTCAAGCCGTCCATCCTCACCTTGACGCAGAGCACTTACGACGGCGTGCTCTACAACACCGAGGTCATCAAGAAGAACCTGGACGGCTACATCCCGACCTTGCACTTTGACGAGGCTTGGTTGCCGCACGCGGCGTTCCACGACTTCTACGGGCAGTTCCACGCCATGGGCAAGAACCGCCCGCGCCCCAAGGAGGCCATGGTGTACGCGACGCAAAGCACGCACAAACTGCTGGCGGGCATCTCTCAGGCTTCGCAGGTTTTGGTGCAGGACTCGCAGCAGGTCAAGTTGGACAAACACTTGTTCAACGAGGCCTACCTGATGCACACCAGCACGAGTCCTCAGTACAGCATCATCGCCAGCTGCGACGTGGCAGCTGCCATGATGGAGCCGCCGGGTGGCACGGCGCTGGTGGAGGAGAGCATCAAGGAATCCCTCGACTTCCGCCGCGCCATGCGCAAGGTGGACGAGGACTACGGCAGCGATTGGTGGTTCAAGGTGTGGGGGCCGGACTACCTGCGGGCCGAAGAAGGCAGCGAGCCGGTCTCCGACGACTGGATGCTGCATGCTGACGAAGACTGGCATGGTTTCGGCGCCATCGCCGAAGGCTTCAACATGCTGGACCCGATCAAGTCCACCATCATCACCCCGGGCTTGGACATGGAGGGCCGCTTCGCTGCCACGGGTATCCCGGCCTCGGTGGTGACCAAGTTCTTGGTCGAGCACGGCGTGGTGGTTGAGAAGACGGGGCTCTACTCCTTCTTCATCATGTTCACCATCGGCATCACCAAGGGCCGCTGGAACACCCTGGTGACCGCCCTGCAGCAATTCAAGGACGACTACGACAAGAACGCGCCGCTGTGGCGCATCTTGCCGGAGTTCTGCGCCGCGCACCCCAAGTACGAGCGGATGGGTTTGCGCGACCTGTGTCAGAGCATCCACCAAGCGTATGCCGAAGGCGACATCGCCCGTTTGACGACGGAGATGTACCTCTCCAACCTCCAGCCGGCCATGACGCCGACCGACGCTTACGCTCACATCGCCCAGCGCAAGACCGAGCGGGTGGCCATCGACGAGTTGGAAGGGCGGATCACCACCAGCCTGCTGACGCCCTACCCGCCGGGCATCCCGTTGCTGATCCCCGGCGAGCGCTTCAACAAGAAGATCGTCGACTACCTGAAGTTCACCCGCACCTTCAACGCCAAGTTCCCCGGGTTTGCCACCGACGTGCACGGCCTGGTGCATGAGGTGGACGAAGAAACGGGGCGCAGCCGCTACTACGTGGATTGCGTGAAGCCGTGAAACGAATCAGGGGCCCCGCGGGGCCCCTGATGCTGTGAGCGCAGGCTCAGGCGCTCACTCGCCGCCCAGTGCCACTTGGCTGAAGCCGCCATCCACGTAAAGGATCTCGGCGCTGATGCCGGCGGCCAAATCCGACAGCAGGAAGGCCGCGGCATTGCCCACGTCGTCGATGGTGACGTTGCGGCGGATGGGGGCGCTGGCCGCGAACTGGCCGAGCAGCTTGCCGAAGTCCTTGATGCCCGACGCGGCCAAGGTCTTGATCGGGCCGGCCGAGATGCCATTCACCCGCACACCCCTGGCGCCCAAGTCCTGGGCGAGGTAGCGCACGCTGGCTTCCAAGCTGGCTTTGGCCAAGCCCATGGTGTTGTAGCTCGGCACGAAGCGCAGGGCGCCCAGGTAAGACAAGGTCAACAGCGAGCCGCCCGATCGCAGGCGCGGCGCTGCGGCTTTGGCCATGGCGGGGAAGCTGTAGGCGCTGATGTCGTGGGCGATGCGGAAGTTCTCCCGACTCAAGCCTTCGAGAAAGCTGCCGGCAATGGCTTCGCGCGGCGCAAATCCGATGGAGTGCACGAACCCATCGAACACTGGCCACACTTCGCCGAGTTGCGCAAAGGTGCGGTCGATTTGCTCGTCGCTGCCCACGTCGCAATCGAAAACCAGTGTGGACCCGAACTCCGCAGCGAACTCGGTGATGCGTTCTTTGAAGCGCTCGCCCACGTAAGAGAAGGCCAGCTCGGCGCCTTCACGGTGGCAAGCCTTGGCAATGCCATAGGCGATGGAACGGTTGGAAAGCACGCCGCTGATCAAAAAACGCTTGCCGGCAAGAAAGCCCATGTTGTGGTTCCGGAGTCTCAAAAACGGGTCGAGATTCTGGCACGCCACCCATGGTGCGGGTGAACCCGAGCCAAGTTCGGGCTAGAATCGTCGCTTCGCTGAAATGTCTAGCGTGGGCGGTTCGATCCAGCCCATTTTTTTTGGTCGATCCGAAATTGGGTGTTCGCTCCGGATGAGTTGGCAAGCGACGGTGGAAAAGACGGTGACGGGCTTGGGCCTGGAGATGGTGGAGTGCGAGCGCTCTGCCGGCGGCCTGCTGCGCGTCACGATCGACCATCTTTCGCCTGCCGAGGGTCAGCCCGAAACCTTCGTCACGGTCGATGACTGCGAGCGCGTGACCCGGCAACTCCAGTACGTGCTGGAAGTGGAAGGCGTGGACTACCAGCGCCTCGAGGTGTCGTCGCCCGGCTTGGATCGTCCCCTGAACACGCCAGCTCACTACGCCCGCTTTGTGGGCGTGGATGTCGACATCACCCTGCGCATGGCGTTCCAAGGTCGCAAGAAGTACCGCGGTCTTTTGCAGCACGGCGACCGCGCCGAGCAGTGGCGCTTGGTGTTCGGCGAGCCTGGCCACGAACAAGCCCTGGACTTTCAGCTGGCCGAGGTGCGCGAAGCCCGCCTCGTGCCCGTGATCAATTTCAAAGGTCGCCAGGCCCAGCCGGCGACCCCGCGTATTCCAAAAAAGCCCGACGGAGACCAAACCCCATGAACCGCGAGTTGTTGTTGTTGGTGGATGCCATTTCGCGCGAGAAGAGCGTGGAACGCGAGGTGGTGTTCGCGGCCGTGGAGTCGGCCCTGGCCCAGGCCACCAAGAAGTTCGTGGGCGGTGAGGTGGACATCCGCGTGGCCATCGACCGCGAATCGGGCGACTACGAGTCGTTCCGTCGTTGGTTGGTCGTGCCCGACAGCGCTGGCCTGCAGAACCCCGATGCCGAGGAGTTGCTGAGCGACGCTACCGATCGCGTGGGGGCCATCGAGGTGGGCGACTACATCGAAGAAGGCATCGAGTCCGTGCCCATCGGCCGCATTGGCGCCCAGGCGGCCAAGCAAGTGATCCTGCAAAAGATCCGCGACGCCGAGCGGGAGCAGTTGCTGAACGATTTTCTGGCCCGCGGCGAGCGCATCTTCGTCGGCACGGTCAAGCGCCTGGACAAGGGCGACATCATCGTGGAGAGCGGTCGCGTGGAGGGGCGCCTCAAGCGCACCGAAATGATCCCCAAGGAAAACCTCCGCACGGGCGATCGTGTTCGCGCGGTGCTGTTGGGTGTGGACCCTACCGTGCGCGGGCCTCAAATCATGTTGAGCCGCTCGTCGCCCGAGTTCATGAAAGAGCTGTTCCTGCAGGAAGTGCCCGAGATTGAGCAGGGCCTGTTGGAAATCAAGAGCTGTGCCCGCGACGCCGGCAGCCGCGCCAAGATCGCGGTGGTGTCACACGATCGCCGGGTCGACCCGATCGGGACTTGCGTGGGCGTGCGCGGTTCGCGCGTGACCGCCGTGACGAACGAGTTGGCCGGCGAGCGCGTCGACATCGTGTTGTGGAGCGACGACCCGGCCCAGTTCGTCATCGGCGCGCTGGCCCCGGCCAATGTGTCGTCCATCATGGTGGACGAAGAGCGCCATGCCATGGACGTGGTGGTGGACGAAGACAACCTGGCCATCGCCATCGGCAAGGGTGGGCAAAACGTCCGCTTGGCCTCTGAGCTGACGGGCTGGCGCATCAACATCATGTCGGCCGAGGAGTCGGCGGCACGCAAGGCCGAAGAGGATGAAGGCGTTCGCAAGTTGTTCATCGACAAGCTGGACGTGGACGCTGAAGTGGCCGACATCCTCATTGCCGAGGGCTTCACCAGCTTGGAAGAGGTGGCCTACGTGCCGCTGGCCGAAATGCTGGAGATCGAGTCGTTCGACGAGGACACCGTGAACGAGTTGCGTGCCCGTGCCAAGGACGCGTTGCTCACCCTTGAAATCGCTCGTGAGGAGTCGGTGGAAGAGGTGTCGCAAAACTTGCGCGACCTGGACGGCGTGACGCCAGACCTCGTCGCCAAGCTGGCGGGCGGCGGCGTTCACACCCGAGACGACTTGGCGGATCTGGCCGTGGACGAGTTGGTGGACATCACCGGCATGCCCGAAGACGACGCCAAGGCCCTGATTTTGAAAGCCCGCGAACACTGGTTCGCTTGAGCCCTCGTTCGAGCATTCCTCCCCCCACGCGCCGACTGCCCCAGACGCCCGAAGAGATTCAAGGATTCCCACAATGGCTGTGACCACTGTCGCCCAGTTCGCCACCGAGTTGAACCGGCCGGCCAGTACCCTGCTTGAACAACTGCAAGCGGCGGGTGTTCCCAAGGCTTCGGACAGCGACGCGCTGACCGAATCCGACAAAGAGCGCCTGCTGGAGCACCTGCGTCAGGCGCATGGCACGGGGGCGGAGCGCAAGAAGATCACGCTGACGCGCAAGACCACCAGCGAGATCAAGCAGGCCGACGCGAGCGGCAAGGCCCGCACCATCCAGGTGGAGGTCAAGAAAAAGCGCACCTTCATCAAGCGCGAGGACGTGCCAGGCGAAGACGTGGCCGCTGCCGAAGCGGCGGAGGCGGCCGATTTGGCGCGCCGCGAGGAAGAGGCGCGGGCCCAAGCAGAGGCGCTGGCTCGCGAGCAAGCCGAGTTGGAGCGGGTGGCGCGGGAACGTGAAGAGGCCGAGCGGCGGGCGCGGGAAGAGGCAGAAGCCCGCGCGGCGGCTGCCGCTGCGGCTGCGGCTGCCGCGAAGGCCGCCGAAGAGGCAGCAGCGGCGCAGCCCAAGACCAAGGCGGAGGCCAAAGCGGAGGCCAAGGCGGCCGAGCCTGTGCCAGCCCCGGCGCCTGCCGAAGCCAAGCCGGCCGTCCGCGTGGTGAAGGCGGCGGCCATCAGTGCCGAAGAGAAGGCCAAGCAGGCCGAGTTGGATCGCCGCCGCAAGGCGGCCGAGGCCGAGGCGGCCGCCATCCGCGCCATGATGAATGCGCCCAAGAAGGTCTTGGTGGCCAAGAAACCGGAGGAGCCGAAGCCGGCCGAACCCACCGGGATCAAGGGCACCATCCACAAGAAGGCGGGCGCACCCGGAGCCCCGGCAGCGCCGGCTGGCGCCAAGCCCGGCGACAAAAAGTCCATCAAGAGCGAGAAGCTGTCCAGCTCCTGGGCCGACGATGCCAAGAAGCGGGGCGCACCGGCCAAGGGCCGAAGCGATGCGGGCGCAGGTCGCGGAGCGGCCGCGGGTGCGGGCTGGAAGGCGCCGCGCGGCGCGGGCCGGCGCGGTGACCGTGGCGACGCCCCCAGCACCTTCGTGGCGCCGACCGAGCCGGTGGTGCAAGAGGTCCACATTCCTGAAACCATCACCGTGGGCGACTTGGCTCACAAGATGTCGGTCAAGGCGGCTGAGGTCATCAAGAAACTGATGCAGTTGGGTCAGATGGTCACCATCAACCAGCCGCTGGACCAGGAAACGGCCATGATCGTGGTCGAAGAAATGGGCCACAAGGCCTTCGCGGCCAAGCTGGATGACCCCGACGCCTTCCTGGAAGACGAGGCCACCGACGTCGAGCATGAGTCCGTGCCCCGTCCTCCCGTGGTCACGGTGATGGGCCACGTCGACCACGGCAAGACCTCGCTGTTGGACAAGATTCGCAGTGCTCGCGTGGCCTCTGGCGAAGCCGGTGGCATCACACAACACATCGGCGCCTACCACGTCGAAACCCCTCGCGGTGTGATCACCTTCCTCGACACCCCGGGTCACGAGGCCTTCACGGCCATGCGGGCTCGCGGCGCCAAGGCGACCGACCTGGTGATCTTGGTGGTGGCCGCCGACGACGGCGTGATGCCGCAGACCAAGGAAGCCATCCACCATGCCAAGGCGGCGGGTGTGCCCATCGTGGTGGCGATCAACAAGATCGACAAACCCGATGCGAACCCCGATCGCGTGCGTCAGGAGCTGGTGGGCGAACAGGTGGTGCCGGAAGAGTACGGCGGCGACTCGCCGTTCGTGCCGGTGTCGGCCAAGACGGGGCAGGGCATCGACACCTTGCTCGAGAACGTGCTGTTGCAGGCCGAAGTTTTGGAGCTCACGGCCCCGGTGGAATCCATGGCCAAGGGCTTGGTCATCGAAGCCAAACTGGACAAAGGGCGCGGCCCGGTGGCCACGGTGTTGGTGCAAAGCGGCACGCTCAAGCGAGGCGACGTTGTGCTGGCGGGTTCGACCTTTGGCCGCGTGCGTGCCATGCTGGACGAAGATGGCCGGCCGGCGCAATCGGCTGGTCCGTCCATTCCCGTGGAGATCCAAGGCCTGTCCGACGTGCCGTTGGCCGGTGACGAGTTCTTGGTGCTGGCCGACGAGCGTCGCGCCCGTGAAATCGCCACCTTCCGTGCGGGCAAGTACCGCGACGTCAAGTTGGCCAAGCAGCAGGCCGCCAAGCTCGAAAATATGTTCGAGAACATGGGCAAGGGCGAAGCGCAGACCCTGCCGCTGATCGTCAAGGCCGACGTTCAAGGCTCCCAGGAAGCCCTGGCCACCTCGCTGCTCAAGCTCAGCACCGACGAGGTGCGCGTGCAAATCGTGCACGCGGCGGTCGGTGGTATCACGGAAACCGACATCAACCTCGCCATCGCGTCCAAGGCCGTGGTCATCGGCTTCAACACGCGCGCCGATGCGAATGCTCGCAAGCTGGCCGAGGGCAATGGCGTGGACCTGCGCTACTACAACGTCATCTACGACGCCGTGGACGAAGTGAAGGCGGCGATGGGCGGCATGCTGGCGCCCGAGCAGCGCGAAGAGGTGCTGGGCACGGCAGAGATCCGCAACGTCATCGTGGCGACCAAGATCGGCACCATCGCAGGCTGCATGGTCACCAGCGGCATCGTCAAGCGCGACGCTCGCTTCCGCTTGTTGCGCGAGAACGTGGTCATTTACACCGGCGAGTTGGATTCGCTCAAGCGCTTCAAGGACGACGTCAAGGAGGTCCGTGAGGGCTTCGAGTGCGGCGTCAAGCTCAAGAACTACACCGACATCCACGAGGGCGACCAACTGGAGTTCTTCGAGGTCAAGGAAGTGGCACGCACGCTGTAATTCCAGCGCTGTCCCGGCTCACGAGCCCCGCCGGCGCCCAACGCCAGCGGGGCTTTGTCCATCAAGGGTCAACCCATGCGACACAAGAAAAGCACCCCCAACCGCAGCTTCCGAGTGGCCGACCAGATTCAGCGCGATTTGGCCGAGTTGGTGCGCGAACTCAAGGACCCTCGGCTGGGCATGCTGACGATTTCGGGCGTCGACGTGACGCCCGACTATGCCCATGCCAAGGTGCGCTTCACCTTGTTGATGGGCCAACCGCAGGACACGGAGGACGCCCTGAACGAGGCGGCGGGGTTCTTGCGCAACAGCCTGTTCAAGCGCCTGCAGATCCACACTGTGCCGACGCTGCACTTTCACTTCGACAAGAGCACCGAACGTGCGGCCGAGATGAACGCGCTCATCGCCAAAGCCAATGCCCAGCGTGCGCTGGACGACGACGCCACCACCAACGACTGATGAACCCTTCTGCGCGCGTTCGCCAGCCCCGTCGTGCTTTGCACGGCGTGCTGTTGCTCGACAAGCCCCTGGGCGTGTCGAGCAACCACGCCCAGCAAAAGGTCAAGCGCCGCTGGCGCGCCGAAAAAGCGGGCCACACCGGCACGTTGGATCCGCTGGCCACCGGGGTGCTGCCCTTGTGCTTTGGAGCGGCCACCAAGTTCAGTCAGCTCAACCTGGAGGCTGACAAGGCCTACGAGGCCACCGTGCGTCTTGGCCAGACCACGGCCACGGGCGACCGCGAGGGGGAGGTGACGCAGGAGCGTCCGGTGGCATTTGACGCGCAAGCCTTGCAGTTGGCCCTGGCCGCTTTGCGCGGAGAGATCGACCAAGTGCCGCCGATGCACTCGGCGCTCAAGCACGAAGGCAAGGCGCTGTACCAATTGGCGCGACAAGGGCAGGTGGTGGAGCGGGCCGCGAGGCGTGTGACCATCCACGAACTGACCCTGTTGGACTGGCAGGCCGACACCCTGCGCCTGGCCGTGCGCTGCTCCAAAGGCACGTACATCCGCACCTTGGCCGAAGACCTGGGCGAGCGCCTGGGCTGTGGCGCCCACCTGGCCGCGCTGCGCCGCACGGCCAGCGGTCCGCTGGGTCTCGCCGATGCCGTGACGCTGGCCCAGTTGGAAGCCGAGTCCGACCCCGAGCGCTTGGCCCACCTGCTGCCGCCCGACACCCTGCTGGCCGACTGCCCGGAGGTGCGTCTGGACGCCACAGAGGCCGGAAAGCTGCTGGCCGGCATCCGCCGCCGCATCGGCTTGCCGCCTGCGGCTCGGGTGCGGGCTTTTGGCCCGGAAGCGCGCGCCTTTTTGGGCAGCGCCCGCATCACCGCCGGTGAACTCATCCCTGAGCGATTGCTCAGCCCCATCGAGCTGCGCACGCTGCTCGAAGGCCCCCCTTCCTTGACGACTTGAGAGCTGTTCCCATGAGCAAGCAAATCCGCAACATCGCCATCATTGCCCACGTTGACCATGGCAAAACCACCATGGTCGACCAACTGCTGCGCCAAAGCGGCACCTTCGCCGAGCACGAGAAGGTGGTGGACACGGTGATGGACAGCAACGCCATCGAGCGCGAGCGGGGCATCACCATCCTGGCCAAGAACTGCGCGGTCAGCTGGAACGGCACGCACATCAACATCGTCGACACCCCGGGGCACGCGGACTTCGGCGGTGAGGTGGAGCGGGCCTTGTCGATGGTGGACGGCGTGGTGCTGCTGATCGATGCCCAAGAAGGACCGATGCCGCAGACCCGCTTCGTCACGAAAAAAGCGCTTGCGCTGGGCCTGAAGCCCATCGTGGTGGTGAACAAGGTGGACAAGCCGGGTGCCAAGCCCGACGCCGTCATCAACGCCGCCTTCGACCTGTTCGACAAGCTGGGGGCGACCGACGAACAGCTCGACTTCCCCGTCGTCTACGCTTCGGGTATCAACGGCTGGACAAGTCTCGAAGAAGGCGAGCCCGGCGCCCAATGGGGGCCGGACATGTCCGCCCTGTTCGACACCATCCTGAAGCATGTCCCGGCGCACGCAGGCGACCCCAGCGCTCCGCTGCAACTGCAGATCTCGGCGCTGGACTACAGCACCTTCGTCGGCCGCATCGGCGTGGGCCGCGTCAATGCCGGCACCCTGAAGCCGTCGATGGACGTTCTGGTGATGGAAGGCCCCGAGGGCAAGACCTTCAAGGGTCGCGTGAATCAGGTCCTGACCTTCCAAGGCCTGGACCGCGTGCAGGTGACCGAGGCCGGTCCTGGAGACATCGTGCTGATCAACGGCATCGAAGACATCGGCATCGGCGTGACCGTGACCGACCCGGCCAGCCCGCAGCCGCTGCCCATGCTCAAGATCGACGAGCCGACGCTGACCATGAACTTCTGCGTCAACACCAGCCCTTTGGCCGGTCGCGAGGGCAAGTACGTCACCAGCCGCCAGATCTGGGACCGCCTGCAAAAAGAATTGCAAAGCAATGTGGCTTTGCGCGTGCGTGAGACCGACGAAGACGGCGTCTTCGAGGTCAGCGGCCGGGGCGAACTGCACCTCACCATCCTGCTGGAAAACATGCGCCGCGAGGGCTACGAGCTGGCCGTGAGCAAGCCGCGCGTGGTGTTCCGCGACATCGATGGCGTGAAGTGCGAGCCCATCGAGATGGTGACCGCCGACGTCGAAGAGCAGCACCAGGGCGGCGTCATGCAGGCCATGGGCGAACGCAAGGGCGAGCTGGTGAACATGGAACCCGATGGCCGTGGCCGCGTGCGCCTGGAGTACCGCATCCCGGCGCGCGGGCTGATCGGTTTCAGCAACGAGTTCCTGAACCTCACGCGCGGCTCGGGCTTGATCAGCAACATCTTCGACGGCTACGAGCCGCACAAGGGCGACATTGGCAGCCGCAAGAACGGCGTGCTCATCAGCATGGACTCGGGCGAAATCTTCACGTACGCCCTGGGCAAGTTGGACGACCGCGGCCGCATGTTCGTGAAGGCGGGCGACCCGGTGTACGAGGGCATGATCGTGGGCGTGCACAACCGCGACAACGACCTGGTGGTGAATGCCACCCGCACCAAGCAGTTGACGAACTTCCGCGTCAGCGGCAAGGAAGACGCCATCAAGATCACGCCCCCGATCGAGTTGACGCTGGAGTACGGCGTCGAGTTCATCGAAGACGACGAGTTGGTGGAGATCACGCCCAAGAGCATCCGCTTGCGCAAGCGCTACCTGATCGAGCACGAACGCAAGCGCATGGCGCGCGAGGCCGGCGGTTGAGCGTCACCTGATGCCCTGAGCGTCGTCCGCCATGAGCCATCGCCGAGCCTTAGCCCTGATGGTGCTGGTGACCCTGCTGTGGAGCACAGCGGGGGTGGTCACGCGGCATCTGGAGTCGGTGCGCTCGTTCGAGCTGACCTTTTGGCGCAGCGCCTTCACGGCCGCCAGTTTGGTGCTCTGGTGGGGCGTCAGACAAGGCCTGTCGGGTTTGGCCCCGCTGGGGTCGCCTTCGTCCCGCTTGTGGTTGTCCGCCTTGTGTTGGGCGGTGATGTTCACCGCCTTCATGCTGGCGCTGACCCTGACGACGGTGGCCAATGTGCTCGTGGTGATGGCGCTTGGTCCCTTGATGACGGCCTTGCTCGCTTGGATGGTGCTGCGTCGCCCTTTGCCTGTGGTGACGGTGGTCGCGGTGCTGCTGGCGGGCGGGGGCGTGGCGTGGATGTTCGGTGGCCAAGGGGTAGACCTGGGTTGGGGCCCTCTGGTGGCCTTGGCGGTGCCGCTGGCCGCCTCGGTCAATTGGACTTTGATGCAGGCGCATGCTGGGCGACCCATCGGTGCAGAGCGCGAGGTGTCGCTGCCGCACGCCGTGGCCCTCGGTGCCGCCTTGTCGGCGGCCTTCACCTTGCCAGCAGCCTGGCCCTTGCAGGCGTCGGGGCACGACATCGCCTGGTTGGCTTTTTTGGGGGTGACCCAACTGGCCATTCCCTGTGTGTTGCTCGTTCACCTCACTCGGGTGCTGAGCGCCACCGAAGTGGCGCTGGTGGCCTTGCTGGAGTTGGTTTTTGGCGTGGCCTGGGTGTGGTGGTTGGCGGGTGAGGTGCCCGGGCCCAACACCTTGTCGGGGGCATCGCTGGTGGTGGTGGCCCTGGTGTTCAACGAACTGAAGCGTCCCCGGCGGACGTCGCATGCGGCATGAACCAAGTCTGTCTTGATGCCTGGACCCCGAGCGGCCAGGTTTCTGCCCGTCTCCAGGGGGCCCTGGGTGTGTTGGAGTTGACGCGACTCGAAGCGATGAACGCCCTGACCCTGGGGATGGTGAGAGACCTTACACATGCCCTTCGGCAATGGGCGCAGGCGAGCGAGGTTCAGGCTGTGGTCATTCTGGGGCGCCCCGATTGCCGGGGACGTCCGGTGTTCAGCGCTGGCGGCGATGTGCGTTTTTTGCACCAGGCGGCGAGACAAAACCCGAGCGAATTGGAGGCGTTCTTCAACGAGGAGTACGCCCTGAATCACCTCGTTCACCACTATGCGAAGCCGGTGCTGGCTCTCTTGGATGGCCCGGCCTTGGGCGGCGGTTTGGGCTTGGCTCAAGGGGCCAAGTTGCGTGTGGTCAACGAGCGCAGCCAACTGGCCATGCCGGAGACGCGCATCGGTCTGGTGCCCGATGTGGGGTCGAACGCGTGGTTGAGCCAGTTGCCAGGGCGCCTCGGCGAGTGGCTGAGCGTGACTGGGCAAGCCTTGTCGGCCGGCGATGCCATCGAGTTGGGCTTGGCCGATGTGTTCGTCCCCGCGGCCGATTGGGACGCCATGGTGAGGGAGCTGTTGACCGGCCACCAGCCTCACGCCGAGCATGTGGTGGCGACCGTGATGGAGCGCGCTGCCCTGGCCCCGATGCCCCAGCAATTGGGCCATCGGGCCGCCATCGACCGTCACTTCGGCCAAGCGTCGTTGGCCGACATCCTGCGCAGCATGGCCGAGGAGCCCGACAGCCCCTGGGCGCTTGCCACGCGTGCGCAACTGGCCAGCAACAGCCCGCTCATGATGGCGGTGGGCTTGGCCTTGGTGCGGCGCAGCCGAGGTTTGTCGCTGGCCGACACCCTGCGCCTCGAGCGCTCGGTGATGCAGCACGCCTGGACGCCCGGCATGCGGGGCGAGCCCTGCGAGGCCCTGGAGGGCATCCGGGCGCTGAACATCGACAAAGACCACGCGCCGCGTTGGCAACCGGCCGATGTGGCCGGGGTCCATGCCGACGCGGTCGAGGCGTTCTTCGCGGACGTTTGGGTGCCTGCAGCGCACCCGCTGGCTGCGCTGATCTGACGCGGGGCGGGTCTCAGCGGTAGCGCCCTGGCGCCAAAGGGTCGCGCGGGTGGATGGCTTCGTGGAGTTGGCGCACCAGTTCGCAACTCCGCGGGGCGTAGGCGCGCAAGGCCTCCATCCCGTCGATGGGGAATCGGTATGGAAAGCAACCAAGCTCGCGCCCCTGGGCCAGCAGATCGGACCAGCAGGCCTTGGCACGGGCCGTGGCCTGGGCGTCGGAGCGGTCGAACAGCAGAGGCACGGTGCTGTCGAACACCCGATCGCCGAGCGTGGTGAAGGTGATCAAGGGCTCCAAGCCGTGCTCGCGGGTCACACGCTTCACCAACTGCACATAGCGGCGCGCCCGTTCGGGCCGCATGGGAACCAGGGGCGCGTACCAAATCAGCCCGCAGCCATCGGCGGCCGGATGGCGAGGCATGCCACCGAGGTCGGTCGAGCGGTGGCGCCAGTAGGCCAGCGGCAGCGCGGTTTCGTTCGGTCGGCCGTTCACCAAGTCCAAGGAACTCCGCAACGATTCGGTCAGTCGCCGCAGGCTGGCGCCTCTGGCACCGGGTATCCACCGGGCGATGCGAGCCAGGGCATTGGCCTTGGAGGGTGTGACGAACATCAGCCGAGCGGCGGTGCCGCTCAGCAGCCGTTTCAATTCGTGCTGGGCCGCGGCCACCATCGGGGCGGTGCCGTACAGGGTGGCCAAACCCGTCCAGGGCATCACCGCGGTCTGGCGGCCGAGTCGCTCCAGGGTATCGGGTGGAATCAGGCCCTGGGCATCCAGTTCGGACCAGGGGTAGGGCGCTGACATCGACATCACCCGATGCCGGTTCATCAGATTGACGGCCCCCAAGGTGGGTGACAGGCGCTGCATGGCTCGGCGGATGGCGAGCACCGCCGCCTCCAATTGCGTGTCATCCGCCAGGCCGAACAGCGCCACCGCCACGCGCTCGGGCCGAGGTGCCAACGCGAGGCTGATTTCGGTGACCACACCCATCCCGCTTTGGCTGAACAGGCCTTGAAGGTAGGGCCCCAGCCCCCACCGGAACAGCTTGGCCAACTCAGGCCCACCCGCTTCGTCCAGCATGCCGCGGTGGACTTGGCCGTTGGCCAGCACCACCTCCATGGCCGTCACGGCGCCGAAGTGATCGGTTTGCGGCGTGATCCCGTAGCCCCGTTCCAAGGCATTGCCCAACAGGCTGCAATGGGGCCCGGCGCCGGTGACCGGCACGAGGTAGTCCAGATGGCGCTGGCTCAAAAACGCCGCGAGGTCGCCCTGGGTGACCCCAGGCTCCAAGGTGACGACGCCCAATTCCTCATCGAAGTCCACGATGCGCCGCAGTCCACCCAAGTCCAGGAGCAAGGTGCCTTCGGTCACGGGCAGCGCGCTGCCATAGCCCCAGTTGCGGCCTGTGGAGATGGGGTGCACTCCCCAACCAGATGCGGTGGCCATGCGCAGAACATCCGGGACCTGGCCGCGGTCGAGCACGCGCACCGCGCCAGCCAAGGTGCGGGAGGCCCCCGTGGTGTCGGGGCCGTAGCGCCGCTGCGCCGCCTCGGGCTCGTCCACTTGAGCGGCCCCCAGCAGGGCCCGGAGCGACTCGAACGTGGGGATCCAAGCGGGGTTCATGGGGCCTTGGGGTGCTTGCGCGCGCGGTTGGGCTCGGCCGCACACCCCCGAGATGGATGGGGTCCAAGCCCTCTAGGGTACATGGCAGCGAAGGTTCGCTATGGCATCATCGTTTCCAGGTAGGAAGGGCACAGGTTTGCCCTGTGCCGCACGACTCAACACGGGGAACACATGAGCGTTGGAAAGCTTGGATTGGCATCGTTGCGGCGCTGGTTGGCCGCCTGGGTGGGCGGGTCGGCGATCTTGCTGTCGGGATGCGCGACGGTCGACTTGCCACCCGCACCGGCTGCGGCGTCGGTCGACAACTACAGCTACATCATCGGCCCGGGTGACACGCTCAATGTGGTCGTCTGGCGCAACCCCGAGCTGAGCATCACCACGCCGGTTCGCCCCGACGGCAAGATCGCTGCACCACTGGTGGACGAACTGAAGGTGGCGGGCAAGAACTCCATCGAAGTGGCTCGAGACATCGAAAAGGTGCTGGGCAAGTATGTGCGCGACCCCGTGGTCACGGTGGTGGTCACCACGTTCGTGGGGCCTTACAGCCAACAGATCCGGGTGGTGGGGGAGGCGGCGAAGCCCCAATTTCTGCCCTACAAGCAAGACATGACTTTGCTGGACGTGATGATCGCCGTGGGCGGGCTCACCGATTTCGCCGACGGCAACGCCGCCACCATCTTGCGTTCAGCCGAGGGCAACAAGCAGTACGCCGTGCGCCTGAAAGACTTGATCAAGCGTGGTGATGTCTCGGCCAACGTGCAGGTTCGACCCGGGGACATCCTGATCATTCCGCAAAGCATTTTCTGATCGGTCGTGCAAACCGAACGGCGGCGCGCGGGCTACCCGCGCGCCGCGCTTCTTAGGGCCAAGGGCTTTTCATGGAACTGTTGTTGATTCAGATGCAGGCCCTCGCCAAGCGGGTGTGGAAGTACCGCTGGATGGGGCTGGCCATCGGATGGTCGGTGGGTTTGGTGGGGTTGGTGGTGGCCTTTGTGGTGCCCAACCAGTACCAAGCCACCGCGCGCATTTATGTGGACACGCAGTCCATGCTCAAGCCGCTCATGTCGGGCATGACCGTGCCGCAGAACGTCGACCTTCAGGTGCAGATGCTGAGCAAGACCCTGATCAGCCGCCCCAATGTGGAGAAGCTCATCCGCATGGCCGACTTGGACTTGAAGAAGCACACCAAGGCCGAGCAGGAGGAGCTCATCGACAGCTTGATGAAGCAGTTGACCATTGCCACGACGGGCAAGGACAACCTCTACACCCTGGCCTACAAGGACGAAAAACCAGAAACCGCCAAGAAGGTCGTGCAGTCGCTGGTGTCCATCTTTGTGGAGTCGTCTCTGGGCGCCTCGCGCAAAGACACGGCCACCGCCACGACCTTCATCAACGAGCAGATCAAGAGCTACGAGGCCAAGCTGGAAGAAGCCGAAACCCGCTTGAAAGAATTCCGGCTGCGCAACATCGACCTGATGGAAGGTGGCAAGGACTCGGCCGCCCGCTTGGCCGAGATGCGCGCCCAACTGGACCAAGCTCGTCTGCAATTGCGAGAAGCCGAGCAGGCGCGCGATGCGGCTCGCGCCCAGATGACGGCCGAGCGTGCTCGCGCCAACGATGCCGTCAACTCGCCCGATTCCGCCGCCAATGTCCCCACGCCCGAGATCGACGGTCGTCTGGAGGGCTTGCGACGCGGGTTGGATGGCTTGTTGCAGCGGTTCACCGACCAGCACCCCGACGTGGTGACCACACGGCGTCTGATCCGTGAACTGGAAGAACAAAAGAAGCGAGAAGTGGCTCAGTTGCGCAAGCTGGCGCTCAACTCACCTGCCGGGGGGCCGAACCAAGGCTTGGTCGAGCAGGAGATGGGCCGGGTGTTGGCGAGTGCCGAAGTTCAGGTGGCCAGCCTTCGAGCCCGGGTGAGCGAATACCAGGCCCGGTACGCGCAGAGCTTGGAGCTGATGAAGACAGCGCCCCAGCTCGAAGCGGAAGCCGCTCAGCTCAACCGGGACTACGCCGTTCACAAGAAGAATTACGACGAACTGGTGTCCCGCCGGGAGTCGGCTGCCATCTCCGGGGAGCTGGATGTGGCTGCGGGCGTGGCTGACTTTCGCTTGATCGAGCCGCCACGCGTCACGCCGCAACCGGTGGCGCCGAACCGCTACCTGTTGCTGGCCATCGGATTGGTGACCTCGCTGGGCGTGGCGGTGTTCAGTGCTTTCGCGGCCAGCCAGCTGCGACCGGTGTTTTTCGATGCCAACGAGCTGGGCGATCGAACCGAACTGCCCATCTTGGGTGTGGTGTCTCGCATCATGGGCGACGCTGAGCTCCGCAAGCGCCGCATGGACCGCGTGCGGGTGATGGGCGCGGCCGCGGCCTTGGTGTTGCTGTACGCCACGGCGATGGCGGTTTACTACGTGCTGCAAGCGCGGCAGATTGCTTGAGGAATCCATGGCCAGTTTGATTGAACAAGCAGCGCAGCGTCTGGAGCAGCTCCGGCAGGCGGGGGCGTTGGCGCCCGATGCTCTGCCCGCGGTGGTGCCAGCGCCGGCGACGCGTCCCGCCGAGCCCGCTCCGCCTCTGCCGCTGGCGGCGCAGTCTCACGACGAGCCCTCGGGGCGTGGCTCCAAGTCGGTGGAATTGAACCTCAATGCTTTGGCGGTGAAGGGCTACCTGACACCGGGGTCCCCTCGCACGCCGATGGCGGACCAGTACCGGGTCATCAAACGTCCACTCATCAAGAACGCCGTCGGCCAAGGGGCGGCCACGCTCAACCATGCCAACCTCATCATGGTGACCAGCGCGTTGGCCGGCGAGGGCAAGAGCTTCACGTCGCTGAATTTGGCCATGAGCGTGGCGGCCGAGTTGGATCACACGGTGATGTTGGTGGATGCCGACGTGGCCCGTCCGTCCTTGCTCCGGATGTTGGGCTTGCCGCCTGGGCCGGGGCTGTTGGACGTTCTGGAGGGGCAAGCTGAGATGACCGACGTGCTGCTGCGCACCAACGTGGACAAGCTCACGCTGTTGCCCAGCGGAACGCCGCACCCGCGAGCCACCGAATTGCTGGCCAGCGAAGCCATGCGTGAGTTGCTCAACGACATGGCCCAGCGCTACCCCGACCGCATCATCATCTTCGACTCTCCCCCCCTGTTGTTGACCACCGAGTCTCGTGTGTTGGCCACGCAGATGGGGCAGATCGTGATCGTGGTCGCGGCCGAGGCCACGCCTCAGAATGCAGTCCAGCAGGCCTTGGCCGCGGTGGAAAACTGCCCGTTGAAGCTGATGTTGCTCAACCAAGTTCGTGGCGACACATCGGGCGCCTATGGGTACGGTTACGGCTATGGGTACGGCTATGAACACGACGACGACGCCACGCGCACGGCCTGAGCGTTGGGCTTGGCGCGGGGTGGCGCGCGGTGTTTGTGCCCTGGGTACGGTTTGGTTCGCAGGGCACGGTGCAGGGTGGGCCCAATCGGTGGAGACCTTCGGCGGGAGCGATGCGCCGGAAGGGCTGCGGTTGGGGGGCGGTGCACCGGATGCCAGCGCGCCAAGCGGCCAACGGTCGCGTCCCCTGGAATGGCGCTGGAATGCCGCCTTCACCGTGTCGGACAACATCAGCGCCCTACCCAGCCAGCAGGGACGGGATGCTGGTGCGATGCTCCGGGTCGGTCCCGGCGTGCGATGGGTGCACCAAGGGGGCGGGGCCGAGTGGCTGCTCGATTACAGCCTGCAGGCGCAGCGCTACGCCAAGACGGCGGCATTGGGTCAACCGTTTCAAAGCAGTTTGCGCAGCAGTGCCAAGATCGATCTGGGGTCTCCGGCCTTCACCCTTGAAGGTCAAGCCAACATCGCGCAGCGCACGCGCTCGGCATTCGAGGCCCAGCGCACCTTGGGGGAGAGCGGGGTCGGTGAGTCCACGGAAGTCGGTACCTTGGCGCTGGGTCCTGTTGCACGACTGCGCTTGGGCGAGGGGTGGCGCTTGACGGCCCAACAAACCAGCACCCTGACACGCGCTCGTGGCACCACGGTGGGTGATGCCCAAGGCAGCCAGGCTCAAATCAGCATCGAGCCCGGGCCGCAGCGTCGGATGGGGCTGGGTGCCACGGTGACGCACCAATTCACGCGCCCCCTGGAGGGGAGGCGCACGGCTTCGTCCCAGGGCACGGTGAACCTGACTTGGCGCCCCGACGTCGACTGGACCGTGGTTGCCCGAGGCGGTCAGGAGCGCTCTAACCTGCAGTCGGTGGCGTCGCAGACCGGGACGACATACGGCCTGGATGCCACGTGGCAGCCCACGCCGCGCACGCGGCTTCAGCTCAATGGCGACCATCGCGTTCTGGGTGACTTCCACACCGTCAACCTGGAGCATCGCTTCGCCCGCGCCGTGGTTCGATGGAGCGATTCCCGCACCATCAACCAAGCAGGTGTCGTGGGAGCGGCCTCGGGGCAAACCAATTACGACTTGTTTTTCGCCCAGTTGGCGACCACGGAGCCCGACCCGGTTCAACGGGATCTGTTGGTGCGCCAGCGTTTGGCCGACTTGGGTTTGTCGGGTGACGCGGTGGTGGCCAATGGCTTTCTCAGCAGCCAGCCCACGGTGTCCCGCACGCGCCTGTTGGGTGTGACCTATCAACAGCCGCGCACCCTGTGGACGCTGAACCTGACCAAAACCCGAACGTCCCGTCTCTTGGCGGGTGGCTTGGGCAGCGAAGATTTGGCCAGTTCCTCCTTCGTGGACACGGAGTCGGCTCAGATGAGCTGGACCTACCGGCTGACGCCCTCCCAGGCCTTACGGGCCCAGGCGTCTTGGCAGCGCAGCGAGGGGGAGAACGCGGCGTTGCAGCGCAACGAATTGCGCACCGTGCTTCTGGGGTGGGCGGAACGCCTGACCCCGGGCGTGCAGATCGCCTTGGGCTTGAGGCACTCCGCCTTCGAATCTCCCACCCGTCCGTTCGTTGAGAACGCTGTGGTGGTCAACGTCGAGCAGCGATTCTGACCATGTACGAGGCGTTCTACGGCCTGTCGGCCAAGCCCTTTCAGCTCAATCCCGACCCGAGTTTCTACTTCGGATCGAAGCAGCATCGGCGCGCCAAGGCTTACTTGGATTACGGGGTCTTGCGCAACGAGGGTTTCATCGTCATCACCGGCGAGATCGGGGCGGGCAAGACGACCCTGTTGCGGGGCTTGCTCGAGAGCCTCGATGCGGGTCAACAGGTGGTGATCGGCAACATCGTCACCACCCAGCTCGACGCCGAGGACACCCTCCGCATGGTGGCGGCGGCCTTTGGCGTCCGCGCCAGAGATGCCAGCAAGTCGGACATCTTGATGTCCCTCGAAGCCTTTTTCGTGGCCCAGGTGAGCCAAGGCAAGCGTTGCTTGCTGGTGGTGGACGAGGCGCAGAACCTCACCGCCAAAGCGGTGGAAGAGCTGCGGATGCTGTCGAACTTCCAGTTCGGGACGCAGTCGCTGCTGCAAACCTTCTTGGTGGGACAGCCGGAGTTTCGCTACATCTTGCAGCGGCCCGAGATGGAGCAGTTCCGCCAGCGGGTGGCGGCCACGTGCCACATCGGTCCGCTGGACGAAGAGGAAACCCAGCGCTACATCGAGCACCGCCTCAAGTGTGCTGGCGCCACCGACAAGCCCGAGTTCGACCCCGAGGCGTTCTTGGTCATCCACCGCGCCACCGGCGGCATTCCTCGTCGCATCAACACGTTGGCCGACCGGCTGCTGCTATTGGGCTTCATGGCCGGCAAGGTCAAGCTGGAGTTGGCCGATGTCAACGAGGTGCTCAAGGACCTGTCGCAGGAAAGCGCGCTGCCGCCGCCCTCGAAGCCAGTGTCCATCGGTGCGGAGCCGGAATCCGACTCGCAGCTGGACCTCGATCTGGATTTGACCCGTCCCCCGCCGTTGGCGGCGGGGCCCTTGCAGCAGTTCGAGCGTCAGTTGGATGGGCAACTGCACGACTTGCACGCGGAGCGACTGCTGCGACTGGAGCGCAGCCTGTTGCGGCTGGAGCGCATCAACTTGCAGAGCCTGAAGATGCTGCAGCGCTTGGTCAAAGCCTTGCAGCACCCCGATGCCGGGAGTCAGCATGAGTAGCTCACCCACGGGCGCACTGGCGGGGTCGCCCCGGCGTGTGCGCAACGCAATGTCCATCGACGTCGAAGACTATTTCCAAGTCTCGGCGCTGGCCCCCTACATCCCTCGCGACGACTGGGATCGCCGCGAGTGCCGGGCGCCTGCCAATGTCCGCCGGATCTTGGCCCTGCTAGACCAAGCGGGCGTGAAGGCCACGTTCTTCACGCTGGGCTGGATCGCGGAGCGACACCCAGATTTGGTCAGAGAGATCGTGGCCGGTGGGCACGAACTGGCCAGCCACGGTTACGGTCACGAGCGGGCCAGCGATCTCGACCGCGCCGCCTTCGCGCAAGACGTGAAGCGCGCCAAGGCTTTGCTGGAGGACTTGGGCGGCGTGCCGGTCATCGGCTACCGAGCCCCGAGCTTCTCCATCGGCGAGGCCAACCTGTGGGCGTTCGACGTGCTGCAAGAAGCCGGGTACCGCTACTCCAGCAGCGTGTACCCCATCGTGCACGACCATTACGGCATGCCGGACGCGCCGCGTTTTGCCCATGCGGTGCGCGAGGGCCTGGTTGAAGTTCCGGTCACCACGAACCGCATTGCGGGTCGCAACCTGCCCTCCAGCGGGGGAGGGTACTTCCGCCTGCTGCCTTACGCCGTCTCGCGATGGTTGATCGAGCGGGTTAATCGCGTCGATGCGCAAGCGGCGGTCTTCTATTTCCACCCCTGGGAAATCGATCACGAGCAACCGCGTGTGCCAGGCATCGATGCCAAGTCGCGCTTTCGGCATTACGTGAACCTCAGCCGCACGGAAGGCCGCATTCGCCGGCTGTTGGGCGACTTCGCCTGGGGCCGCATGGATGAGATTTTTTTGCCGCCCAGCGGCTCGGCGCTCGGAGCGACCATGGGTGCGGCACGCTGAATGAACGCGCCCGTGACCGTGCGGCCGCTGCCGTCGCTCGCAGGGGCGACGGCCCGTGCGTGGGACGACTACGTCGTGCGCCACCCCCAGGGAACGTTTTTCCACCAAGCCGGGTGGGCGCGCGCGGTGTCGCGGGTTTGGGGCCACCGGTGCGAGTTGCTGGCCGCTTGGCAAGGCGGCCGCCTGGTGGGCGTGCTGCCCCTGGGCGAGATCGACAGCCTGCTGTTCGGCCACGCCGTGACGTCGCTGCCGTTTGCCGTGTACGGGGGCGTGCTCGCCGATGGCGATGATGCAGCCCATGCCCTGGTGGCGGCGGCCGAAGCCTGGACCCGAGCGCGAGGCGCCAGCCACCTGGAGTTGCGCCACTTGCACGGGATGCAACGGCCCGACTGGGCGCAGCAGGACCTTTACGTCACCTTCCGCAAGCCCTTGCTGGACGACGACGAGGCCAACCTGCTGGCCATTCCGCGCAAACAGCGCGCCATGGTGCGCAAGGGTGTCGGGCACGGTTTGCGCGCCGACGTGGACGCCGACGCGGGTCGTTTTTTTGATCTGTTTGCCGACAACGTGCACCGCCATGGCACGCCGGCCATGCCCCAGCGCTGGTTCCAGGCACTGCTGGAGGAGTTCGGTTCGCAAGCCGAGGTGCTGACCGTGGTTGCGCCGGATGGAACGCCGGTGTCGTCCGTGCTCAGCTTCTACTTTCGGGACGAGGTACTGCCTTACTACGCGGGCGATGCCACCGCGGCACGAGACCTGGCGGCCAACGATTTCAAGTACTGGGCCCTGATGCAGCGGGCCCTGCGTCGCGGCGCGCGCGTGTTCGATTACGGCCGCAGCAAACAGGGCACGGGCCCCTACGCCTTCAAGAAGAATTGGGGCTTCAGCCCCACACCGTTGGCCTACGAGTTCAGGCTGTACGAAGGCCAGGCTTTGCCCCAGCACAACCCGAACAACCCCAAGTACCAGCGCGTGATCGAAACCTGGCGTCGCTTGCCCAGGGCGGTGGTCAACCGGCTCGGCCCGCTCATCGTGAGGAACCTGGGGTGAAGCTGCTGTACTTGGTCCATCGCATGCCCTACCCGCCGAACAAGGGCGACAAGGTGCCCTCGTACCACCTGCTGCGGCATCTGGCGGCACGGCACGAGGTGTTCCTGGGCACATTCATCGACGACCCCGACGACGAGCGTCACGTGGACACCGTGCGCGGCTGGTGTGCCGATGCGCACTTCGCCCGCTTGTCCCCGCGTTGGGCGCGGATCAAGAGCCTGCGCGGACTCGGGCGCGGACAGCCCTTGGGCTTGCCCTACTACCAGGACCCGGGCTTGAGGGCGTGGGTGAACGACAGCGTGAAGCGCCATGGCATCGAGGGCGTTGTCGTGTTCTCTTCCACCATGGCACCTTATGCCGAGACCCTGGGGCTGCCCACTTGGGTCGACTTTGTCGACCTGGACAGTGCCAAATGGACGGCCTATGGCCAGCAGCACCGCTGGCCCCTGTCCTGGATTTATGCCCGCGAGGGGCGCACCTTGTTGGCTTACGAACGGGAAGTCGCGCGCTGGGCTCGACGCAGCTTTTTCGTCACCGAAGCCGAGTGCGACATGTTCCGGCGGCTGGCGCCCGAATCGGCCGCCAAGGTGGAGGCCTTGTGCAACGGGGTCGACGCCGACTTCTTCGCCCCCGCCGCCGACCGAAGCAGCCCTTTCGAGCCGGGCACGGTGCCCGTGGTGTTCACGGGGGCCATGGACTACTGGCCCAATGTCGACGCCGTGGCGTGGTTCGTTCATGACATGCTGCCGCGCCTGCGGACCCTTCACCCGAACGTGCACTTCAGCATCGTCGGTCGCAGCCCCACCGCGGCGGTCCGCGCCCTGGCGGGGCCGAACGTCACGGTCACCGGCACCGTCGATGACGTGCGGCCCTACCTCCAACATGCCGCCGCCGTGGTGGCACCGCTGCGCTTGGCGCGCGGCATCCAAAACAAGGTGCTCGAGGCCATGGCCATGGGACGGCCCGTGGTGGCGGCATCGCACTGCGTGGCGGCCATCGACGGCAGCCGACCTGATGAACTGTGTGCCGCCGACGCGGCCGACGACTACGTGCGCATCCTGGATGCCTGGTTGCGCGAACCGGCCGCGGCAGACGCCGTCGGCCGGGCCGCCCGAGAGCGCGTGCTGGCTGGTTTTGCGTGGCCAGCGCGCCTGGCGCCCATCGACGAAGCCTTGGCCCAGCCCTGACATGCCATGACCCACACCCCACTTCATCCTTCCGTCAAGGCGGCTTGGCCCCGTGCGCTCATCACATTGGGTGTGCTGTTGATGCTCATGGGCGCCCTGCATGGATCCCTGTGGGCGGGCATGGTGAGCATTTGGCTTCGCAGCGATACCTTTGCCCACGCCCTGCTCGTGCCTCCGATGGTGCTCTGGCTGGTTTGGCGCAAACGCAGTGCCCTGAGGGCCTTGGTGCCCCAGGCCAGTGGGTGGGGCGTTGCGTGGGCGGGGGGCGGCGTGTTGGCTGTGGCTGTGGGGGATCTGGCGCAAGTCAATGCGCTGCAGCACTTTGGCTTGGTCTTCTTGCTGCAAGGTGCCGTATGGGCGGTGTTGGGCAACCAGGTCGCTCGTTGCTTGGCGTTTCCGCTGCTGTTCCTGCTGTTCGCGCCGCCCTTCGGTGAATTCTTGTTGCCCCCCATGATGCAAGCCACGGCCGATTTCACCGTGGCGGCGCTTCGGTTGACCGGCGTGCCCGTGTACCGAGAGGGCCTGCAGTTCGTCATCCCCACGGGCCATTGGTCGGTGGTGGAAGCCTGTTCAGGGGTGCGCTACCTGATGGCGTCGGTCATGGTGGGCAGCCTGTTCGCTTACTTGAACTTCGACCGCTGGCCCAAGCGCTTGGCCTTCGTGGCGTTCGCCACCCTCATGCCCCTGGTGGCGAACTGGGTTCGGGCCTACCTCATCGTCATGATGGGCCACCTGTCGGGCAATGAGTTGGCCACGGGCGCCGATCACTTGATCTACGGCTGGGTGTTTTTCGGGGTGGTGATGGCCCTGATGTTCTGGGCCGGGTCGCGCTTCGCCGACCCTTTGCCGGCCCAGGCGACTGCGAGCCTGCCCGAGGCAGTTGTCGCTTCGGGCAGCCCCCCACGGGCCGCCTGGCAGGGTGCCCTCCCCGTGGGGCTGGGCCTGGCCTTGGCCGCAGCGCTGGCCAGCCGTTGGCACCATCCAGCCCCGGCGCTCGATTGGCCCGCCGCGCTGGGGGCTCCAGTGGCTGGCGCGGTGTCGGATGCAGCGCCGCCGGCCGGTTTGGGGCTCGTGCCTGGCGCCGATGCCCAGGCGCGTTGGCGCTTCGCTGCGGCGGATGGTCAGCCTCAGGCGCACCTGTACCTGGCGTTCGTGGCGCATCAGCGGCCCAGCGCTCGCGCCGTGGCCAGCACGAGCGTCATCGTGGCCCACAGCGATGCGCGCTGGCAGGTGTTGGGCAGTGGCAAGCGGCAGGTGGAAGGGGTGAGCGTGGACGAGTGGCGGCTGCGTGCCCGCACGCAGGGCCAAGAAGGCGAGTGGCGCGTCTGGCGCTGGTATTGGGTGAATGGTTGGGCGGGTTCCAACCCCGTTCAGGCCAAGTGGCAGTTGATGTGGCAGCGGGCTTGGGGGCAAGGCGACGCTGCGGCGATGGTGGTGCTCATGGTCCCGGAGGGAGAAGGTGCAGACCGCGCGCTTCAAAGCCGATGGGCCGAACTGCAGGCCCCCTTGAATGAACGGTTGTCGGCCCTCAGCCGTCAAGCGGCCCCTGGGCACAATGGCGGGTTGGCTCGCTGAGCCCCCAACCCTCGAACGAAAGACGGAGTTTTTGATGACGACCTTGGCGGTGATTGGCCTCGGCTACGTGGGCCTGCCCCTGGTGGTGGAGTTCGGCAAGCAGATGCGAACCATCGGCTTCGACATCGCGCAGCACAAGGTGGACGCCTGCCTGCAAGGCACCGACCCATCGCGGGAGTTGACCGACGAGCAGATGGCCCAGGCCACCCACGCGGTCTACACCTCCGACCCCTCGATGCTGGGTGAGGCCGACATCATCATCGTGGCCGTGCCCACCCCGGTCGACGAGGCCCACATCCCCGACTTCAAGCCGCTCATCGGCTCCAGCACGAGCGCCGGCCGCCACATGAAGAAAGGCGCCATCGTGGTGTACGAGAGCACGGTCTACCCCGGCGCCACCGAAGAGGTGTGCATCCCCGTGCTCGAGCGCGAATCGGGCCTCAAGTGGAAGCAAGACTTCTTCGTCGGTTACAGCCCCGAGCGCATCAATCCAGGCGACAAAGAGCACACGCTGACCAAGATCCTCAAGATCGTCAGCGGCGACACGCCCGAGACCCTGGACGCCGTGGCCAAGCTCTACGAGCGCATCGTCGAGCCCGGCGTGCACCGCGCCAGCAGCATCAAGGCCGCCGAAGCCGCCAAGGTCATAGAGAACACCCAGCGCGACCTCAACATCGCCTTGATGAACGAGTTGGCCCTCATTTTCGACAAGATCGGCATCGACACCAGCGAGGTGCTGGAGGCTGCCGGCACCAAGTGGAACTTCCTGAAGTTCAAGCCGGGCTTGGTGGGGGGGCACTGCATCGGCGTGGACCCCTACTACCTGACGCACAAGGCCGAGATGCTGGGCTACCACCCCCAAGTCATCCTGGCCGGCCGGCGCATCAACGACGGCATGGCCAAGTTCGTGGCCGAGCAGACCATCAAACAAATGATCGCTGCCGGCAGTCCGGTCAAGGGCGCACGCGTCAACGTGCTGGGCCTGACCTTCAAGGAAAACTGCGGCGACCTGCGCAATTCCAAGGTCATCGACATCGTCCGCGAGTTGGAGAGCTACGGCGTGGTTGTGTTCGTGAGCGACCCGACGGCCGACCCCGAAGAGGCCATGCACGAGTACGGCGTGCGACTCACCGCCTGGGACGACTTGCCGCGGGCCGATGGCATCGTGGCCGCGGTGTCCCATCGCGAGTTCCTTGCCATGCCCACCGACGCGCTGGCCGCCAAATTGCTCCCCGAGGGGGTGTTCATCGACGTCAAGGCCGCTTTTGATGCTGCTGCGCTGCGCGCGGCCGGCATCCGGGTCTGGCGTCTCTGAGACCCAGGCGGGCGGCCGTGAGGGCCGATCAACCCTTGGTCATGCACGTGGTGTACCGCTTTGACACCGGCGGTTTGGAGAACGGGGTGGTGAACCTCATCAACCGTTTGACCGGCTACCGGCATGCGGTTGTGGCCCTGACCGATTGCGTCGACGGCTTTTGTCAGCGGGTTCAGCGCGACGACACCACCTTCGTCAGCCTGCGCAAACCCAGCGGGCAAAGCCTGAAGGTGGCGCCGGCCTTTGCGCGCACCGTGCGCGCCCTGCGACCGGATGTGGTGCACACCCGCAACCTGGCGGCGCTGGAAATGCAACTGCCTGCCTGGTGGGCGGGTGCGCGAGCGCGGGTGCATGGCGAGCACGGTCGCGATGCCGATGACCTCGACGGTCGCTCGCGCAAGCACCGCTGGGTGCGGCGGGCCTTTCGACCTTGGGTGCAGCAGTACGTGGCGTTGTCGGGCGATCTGGCGGGCTACCTGCAGGACGCGGTGGGCGTGCCGACCCAGCGCATCCAACGCATTTGCAACGGTGTGGATGCGGAGCGGTTTCGGCCCGCGGCGCGGAGACAGCCCCTGGAGGGGTCGCCCTTCAACGACCCGCGTTGGGTGGTGTTCGGCACGGTCGGGCGCATGGCGGCCGTGAAGGCCCAGACCGATTTGGTGGCGGCTTTCATCCAGGCCTGCCAACGGGACGCTGGTTTCGCGGACCGGGGGCGGCTGATCCTGGTCGGGGATGGACCCCTGCGCAGCGCCTGCCACGCCCAGTTGGAGGCTGCGGGCTTGTCCCATGCGGCCTGGCTGGCTGGCGAACGCCGTGATGTGCCTGCGGTCATGCAGGCGCTGGATGTCTTCGTGTTGCCGTCCCTGGCCGAAGGCATTTCCAACACGGTGTTGGAGGCCATGGCCTCGGGCTTGCCGGTGATGGCCACCCGCGTGGGCGGCAACGCCGAATTGGTGGCCGATGGGCTCAGTGGCGTGTTGGTGGAGGCGGGACGGCCCGAAGCCTGGGTCCCCACCCTTGAGGCTTGGTGCGCCGACGAGCCGCTGAGGCGGCGCTTGGGCGAGGCGGGGCGGGCCCGGGTGGAGTCCCAATTCAGCCTCGATGCCATGGTGAGCGCCTACGATGCCGTGTACCGCCGCGTCCTCGGTGTCCCTTCGTTGAATTGAGAGCCCTCGATGTGCGGCATTACCGGTCTGTTTGACACCCGCGAGCAACGCCTCCCCGACCGGGGCCGGCTGCACCGCATGAACGAGTCCCAGCACCACCGCGGGCCGGACGAGGGTGACTTGCACCTGCAACCCGGTCTGGGGCTCGGCCATCGCAGGCTGTCGATCATCGACTTGGCGACCGGTCAGCAACCCATCTTCAACGCCGATCGCAGCGTCGCCCTGGTGTTCAACGGCGAGATCTACAACTACCAAGCCCTGATGGCGGAGTTGCAGGCGGCCGGGCATGTGTTCCGCACCAAGAGCGACTCGGAAACCATCATCCACGCATGGCAGCAGTGGGGCGAGGACTGCGTGCAGCACCTGCGCGGCATGTTCGCCTTCGCCATCCACGACAGCCGCCGGCAATGCCTCTTCATGGCCCGCGACCGGATGGGCGTCAAGCCCATGCATTACGCCTTGTTGCCCGACGGCTGGTTGCTGTTCGGGTCCGAGCTCAAGAGCCTGCTGGCGCACGGCGGCATGGCCCGCGACCTGGACCCCTGCGCGGTGGAGGAGTACTTCGCGCTGGGCTATGCGGCCGAGCCACGCACGGTGTTCAAGGCCGCCAAGAAGCTGGCACCGGGCCATTGCCTCTTGTGGACCCGTGGCGCTGGCAGCGAACCTCAGCCGCGCGCCTACTGGGATGTTCGCTTCACGCTGGACAACCCCATCGCTCAGGCCGACGCCGAAGCGGAGCTGCGCGAGCGGCTGATGGAGTCGGTTCGGTTGCGCATGATTTCCGAGGTGCCTTTGGGGGCCTTTTTGAGCGGTGGCGTGGACAGCAGCGCGGTGGTGGCCACCATGGCAGCCGCGCGTCCCGAGCCGGTGGTCACCTGCTCGATGGGCTTCGACGACCCTCGTTTCAACGAGGTGGAGTTCGCTCAAATGGTGGCCGACCGCTACCGCACCGATCACCACGTCGACACGGTGGCCAGCGACGATTTCGCCCTCATCGACACCCTGGCGCGTTTGTACGACGAGCCGTTTGCTGACAGCTCCGCGATCCCGACCTACCGCGTGAGCCAACTGGCGCGGCAGCACGTCACCGTGGCCTTGTCGGGCGACGGCGGGGACGAAACCTTCGGTGGCTACCGCCGCTATCGGCTGCACCTGATGGAAGAAGGCCTGCGCTCCAAACTGCCCTACGGCTTGCGCAAGCCGCTGTTCGGCACGCTGGGAGCCATCTACCCGAAGCTGGACTGGGCGCCCCGGTTTTTGCGTGCCAAGACCACCTTCGAGGGCTTGGCTCGGCATGCGGTGCAGGCCTACTTCCACTCGGTCTCCATCCTCCGTGGACCGATGCGGCAGGCTTTGTTCTCGCCCGCATTCCAGCGTGAATTGGGTGGCTACCAGGCCTTTGAGGTGTTCGAGCGCCACGGTGCTCAGGCCCAAACGCGCGACCCGCTGGCCCTCATCCAATACCTGGATTACAAGACCTACTTGGTGGGGGACATCAACACCAAGGTCGATCGGGCCTCGATGGCCCACAGCCTGGAGGTGCGCGAGCCCTTGATGGACCACCACCTGATCGAGTGGCTGGCCACGCTGCCGTCCAGCTTGAAGATCCGCGGCCAAGAGGGCAAGTTCCTGCTGAAGAAGGCGATGGAGCCCTTGCTGCCGCACGACGTGTTGTACCGCCCCAAGATGGGCTTTGCCGTGCCGCTGGCCCGTTGGTTCCGGGGGCCGTTGAAGCAGCGGGTTCGCGACAGCTTGCTGGGCGATCGTTTGCTGAGCACCGGCTGGTTCCAGCGCGAATACCTGGCGCACTTGGTGGATGCGCACCAGAGTGGCCAGCATGATTACAGCGCCCCGATTTGGACCTTGATGATGTTCGACAGCTTTTTGCGTCAGGTGGTGGACGCGCCCGATTCCATTGGGCTGCCCGTGCCAGCCGCAACGGTGGAGGGGAGGGCAGCATGAAGGTTTTGCATGTGTTCGACCACACCATCCCCCTGCACAGCGGCTACACCTTCCGCAGCTTGGCCCTGCTGCGCGGGCAACGCGCCATGGGTTGGGAGACGCACCACCTGAGCAGCCCGAAGCACAGCGCCGGGCTGGGAGACCGCGCCGATGGCGCGCTCGAGGAAACGGTCGACGGCTGGCACTTCCACCGCACCCCTGACTTGCCGGGCTCGCGGTGGCCGGTGCTGCGCGAGCGGCAGTTGATGAAGGCCCTGCGGGCGCGCTTGACCGAGGTGGCCCGGCAGGTGAAGCCCGACCTCATCCATGCCCATTCGCCCGTGCTCAACGCCTGGCCCGCCTTGCAAGTGGGCCGAGAGCTGGGCCTGCCGGTCGTGTACGAGGTGCGGGCGTTTTGGGAAGACGCTGCGGTGGACCACGGCAGCACGCGGGAAGGCAGCTTGCGATACCGCCTGACCTGGGCCTTCGAGACGCAAGCCCTGCGCCGCGCGGCGCATGTGTTCACCATCTGCGAGGGCCTGCGGCAAGACATCGTGGCGCGTGGCTTGCCCGAGGCGAGCGTCACGGTGATTCCGAACGCGGTAGACGTCGGGGCCTTCACACCCAGCGGTCACCCCGACCCCGAGTTGCAGGCGCGTCTGGGCCTGCAAGGCTGCGTGGTGCTGGGCTTCATCGGCAGCTTTTACGCCTACGAGGGGCTGGACCTTCTCCTGCAAGCCCTGCCCGCCATCCTGCAACGCCGCCCCGACGTTCGCGTGCTGCTGGTGGGCGGAGGACCGCAGGATGCGGCTCTGAAGGCCCAAGCCCAGGCCTTGGGGGTGCAGGACCGGGTGCTGTTCACGGGCCGAGTGCCCCACAGCGAGGTGCAGCACTACTACGACCTCGTGGATCTGCTCGTCTACCCTCGGCATTCGATGCGATTGACGGATTTGGTCACGCCTTTGAAGCCGCTGGAGGCGATGGCCCAAGGCCGGCTCTTGCTGGCCTCGGACGTTGGCGGGCACCGGGAACTCATCGCGCATGGACGCACCGGGCATCTGTTCCAGGCAGGCTCGGCCGAAGCATTGGCCCAAGCTGCTCTCGACTTGCTGGCCTCGCCTGAGCGCTGGGCCGATTTGAAAGCCGCCGGTCGCCGCTTTGTCGAGACCGAACGGCACTGGGGGGCGTCGGTCGCGAATTACCCAGCCGCTTACGAGCGCGTGCTCGCGCAGCACGTCACGGGCAGTCGGTGAACGCGTCGGTTTGGGCCCCCTTGGCGGGGCGTCGCTTGTTGCTCGTGGGGCCGGTGCCGCCACCGTCCGGTGGCATGGCCAACCAGACCCGGCAACTGCGCGAACTCTTGATCGGCGAGGGCCTGCAAGTCGACTTGCTGCCCACGAACCCCCCCTATCGCCCGGCGTGGCTGGCCTCGTGGCGTGGCGTTCGCGCCGTGGCCCGGCTGGTGGGCTACGTCGGCCGCTTGTGGCGTGCGTGCGGGCAGGCCGATGTGGTGCACGTCATGGCCAATTCTGGGTGGAGCTGGCATCTGTTCGCCGCGCCGGCCATTTGGGTGGCCGCCTGGCGGGGGCGTCCGGTGGTGGTGAACTACCGCGGTGGTGAGGCGGACTCGTTTTTGCAGCGCGCGGCGCGCTGGGTTCGCCCCAGCCTGCGTCGTTGTGCCCGCTTGGTGGTGCCCTCGGGCTTTTTGGAGGCGGTCTTCGCCAAGCATGGGCTGCCGGCCCAGGTCGTGCCCAACATCGTGGACACGGCGCGCTTTCGCCCAGCGCCAAACCCGGCCTCTGGTGGTTTTCATGTGCTGGTGGCACGCAACCTGGAGCCCATCTACGACAACGCCAGTGCCCTGCGGGCCATGGCGCGGGTGGTGACGCAGGTGCCCGATGCGCGCATGACCGTGGCCGGCAGCGGCCCAGAGGCCGAGCGCCTGCAGGCTTTGGTGCAACAGCTGGGCTTGTCGCACGCCGTGCGCTTCGCCGGACGCTTGGACCGCGAGGCCATGGCGGACTTGTACCGTCAGGCCGATGTGTTGCTCAACGCCAGCCTGGTGGACAACATGCCCAACTCCTTGCTGGAGGCCATGGCCAGCGGCGTTGCCGTGGTGAGCACCAACGTGGGGGGCGTGCCCTACATCGCCGAGCACGACGAAACGGCCTGCTTGGTGCCGCCGGGCGATGACGAGGCGATGGCGCATGCCTTGGTTCGTTTGGCCCAAGACGCTGCGCTGCGCGACCGCTTGCGTGGCAACGGGTTGGTGGCGGTGGGGCGTTACACCTGGTCGGCGGTGGCCCCGCAATGGGCAAGGGTGTATGCCGAAGCGCTGGCGTCGAGGGCGTGATGGGTCTGTACACGCGCTTTGTCTCGGGTTGCCTTTTTCCTTTGCAGGAGCGACTCAAGCACCATGACACCGTGGCGGTGCGACGTGCGTTGGAGCGCAGCCAATGGTCGACGCCGGCGGAGCTGCAGGCTTTGCAGGTGGACCGCCTGCGGCGCTTGCTGACCCTGGCGGGGGCCCACGTGCCGCACTACCGCGACCTGTTTCGGGACCTGGGCTTTGACCCCACGCAAGTGCGCAGCCTCGAGGCCCTTCGCCGCCTGCCCCGGACGAGCAAGGCCGACATCCGCGCCGCTGGCGATCGCTGGCGCAGCGAGCAGGCTCGCGGCTTGGCCCGGTTCAACACGGGTGGCAGTTCGGGCGAACCGCTCATCTTCTACATCGGCCACGAGCGGGTGAGCCACGACGTGGCGGCCAAATGGCGGGCCACCCGCTGGTGGGGCGTGGACATCGGCGACCCCGAAACCGTGGTGTGGGGCTCGCCCATCGAGGTGGGCAGCCAGGATCGGATCAAGGCGCTGCGCGACCGTTTGATGCGAACGGCCCTGCTGCCGGCCTTCGAGATGAGCGAGGCGCGCTTGGACGGGTTCATCGACGCCATCCGCCGCCAACGGCCTCGGATGCTGTTCGGCTACCCATCGGCCCTGTCGCTCATCGCCCAGCATGCGCGCCAGCGGGGACAAGGCATGGATGACTTGGGCATCCGCGTGGCCTTCGTGACCTCCGAGCGCCTGTACGACGAGCAGCGGGCCTTGATCTCGTCCGTGTTCGGCTGCCCGGTGGCCAACGGCTACGGCGGGCGCGACGCGGGCTTCATCGCCCACGAATGCCCGTCGGGCGGCTTGCACCTGACTGCAGAGGACGTGATTGTCGAGCTGCTGGACGAAGCGGGTGAACCCGTGGCACCCGGCCAGACGGGGGAGATCGTCGTCACGCACCTGGCCACGCCGGACTTCCCCTTCATCCGCTACCGCACGGGCGACATGGGCGTGCAAAGCGGCAGGACCTGCGCCTGTGGCCGGGGCCTGCCCGTGTTGGACGAGGTGCAGGGCCGCAGCACCGACTTCGTCATCGCCCAAGACGGCACCGTCATGCACGGCTTGGCGCTGATTTACGTCTTGCGCGACCTCCCCGGCGTGGCGGCCTTCAAGATCGTGCAGCACACCCGAGATCACACCGAGGTGACGGTGGTGCCCGGCGATGGCTGGTTGCCCGCTCACCGGCAGACCATCGAGCGTGGTGTTCGTGCTCGGTTGGGCGCCGGTGTCAAGGTCGAGGTTGAGCTGGTCGAGCGCATCCCGCCCGAGCGCTCGGGCAAGTTCCGCTACATCGTCAGCCATGCGCGTTGAGGGGCATTGCCATGCGTGACATCGTCATCGTCACGATCGTCGCTCTGGGCGTCTTGATCGCCCTGCGCCGGCCTTGGGTCGGGCTGCTGCTGTGGGTCTGGCTGTCCATCATGAACCCCCACCGCTTCGCCTTCGGGTTTGCGTACTCCGCGCCGCTGGCTCAGGTCACCGTCGCCGCCATCGCGCTGGGCATGGTGGTCACCCGCGACCGGTTGCGATCGCCCTTCGTGGCCGGCCCAGCCACTTGGTTCATCGTGTTGACCTTGTGGATCACGATCACCTGGGCCCTGGGCTTGGACCCAAAGGGTGATTGGGACCAGTGGACCAAGGTTATGAAGATCAACGTCATGGTGGTCATGGCCGTGGTGCTGGTGCACACCAAGCAGCAAATCATGGGGCTGGCCACCGTCCTCGTGGGCTCCATGGGCTTGTTGGGTCTCAAGGGTGGGCTGTACAC
Source organism: Inhella sp. (assembly GCF_027532025.1). GTDB lineage: Bacteria > Pseudomonadota > Gammaproteobacteria > Burkholderiales > Burkholderiaceae_C > Inhella. The sequence continues at coordinate 43,707 of NZ_JAPZSY010000016.1, forward strand.
CTTGGCCACGGGTGGCGGTGGCAGAGTCTGGGGGCCGCCCGGATCGTTCATCGCCGACAACAACGACTTCGCCTGCGCGCTGGTCATGACCATCCCGCTGTTGCGCTTCCTGCAGTTGCAGGTTCAGCACCGTTGGTGGCGCCACGTCTACACAGCACTCATCCTGTTGTGCGTGACGTCGGTGATCGGCAGCCAGTCGCGGGGCGGGCTGTTGGCCATGGCGGCCATGGGGACCTTTTTCTGGTGGAAAAGCAAAGCCAAGGTCCGGATTGGGCTGGTTTTGGCCCTGATGGCCGTGGTGGTGTTGCTGGCCGTGCCGGAGTCGTGGATGCAGCGCATGCAAACCATCGACGACTACCAGACCGACCAGTCGGCTTTGGGCCGCCTCAACGCTTGGTGGATGGCCTGGAATTTGGTCAAGGACTATCCCCTCGGCATCGGGATGAACACCGTTCGGCCCGAGCTGTTTGCCCTCTATTCGCCATACCCGGAAAAGGTGTTTGCCGCCCACAGCATCTACTTCCAGATGCTGGGAAACCATGGCTACTTGGGGGTGCTGTTGTTCGTGGGGATCTGGTGGTCCACGTGGCGATGCGCGGCCGATTTGATTCGGATGGGAGAGCGCAACCCCGAGCAGCGCTGGCTGAGCGACTTGGGAACCATGGCACAGGTGTCGGTGTTGACCTATTTGGTGGGTGGCATATTCCTGAGCTTGGCCTACTTTGACCTGCCCTATTACACGATGACCTTGGTGGTGGTGGCCCGCCTATGGGCCCACAACGCCAAGTTGCAGGCTGCCGAGCCCCAGGTGCCGGCATGGCAGGCTCATCTCGGTTGGGGCAAGGCGGCCCCGGTCGCCGTGCGAAAGCGGAGGGTTGCATGAGCGACGCTGTGCACGTGCGCCACCTCCGCCTGACGCCGCAGGGCGAAACGCAACGGCTGGAGGCCGAGATCGATGGCGATCTGGTGTGGTTCGATGCCCCGTCAGGGGCCTTCCATGGCCCCCGTGCCGAGCCCTTTTTGGCGCTGGCCCTGCAGGAGGCGATGGCGCGCCGGGTGCCGCTGGTGCTAGATCCTGCCCATCGGGTCTCGCCAACCTGGGTGCGCAACCTCGAGCGCGTGCAGGCCGTTTGGTTGTCGTGGAACGACGAGGACATCGGATGGGTGCCGGTGCAGGCGTCGACTGCCCCAGAGCCGGACCACCGGGGGTGGAGCCTGTCGACCTTCTCCGGCGGGGTGGACAGCAGTTACACCTTCCTGCAATGCCGCGAGCAGCTGTCGCACGTCGTGCTGGTTCAGGGTTTCGACACCGATGACGAAGACGGCTGGCGCCGCAACGTGCGCGCACGACGTGCGTTTGCCGATCGTCAGGGGGTCGCGCTGCTCCCCGTGGCCAACAACGTACGGGCGTTTCTGCAGCGGCGACGGCTGTCTTGGAACCTGGCTCACGGCGGCTTGTTGGCCTCGCTGGGCGTGGCCCTGGGTGCTCGAAGCGTGGTGATTCCGTCAACCTTCACCTACAGCCACCTGATTCCCTGGGGCTCGCACCCCGTGCTCGACCCCCTGTGGTCCACAGACCAAACCACCGTCACCCACCACGGGGCCGATTGCGGTCGGACCGAAAAGACCCGTCGCTTGCTGCAAGCCCCCGATTTGCTTCACGAACTCCAAGTTTGTTGGCGCTCGGTCGATCAGAACTGCGGTCAGTGTCCCAAGTGCGTTCGAACCTCGTTGGCGCTTCACCTGTTGGGTGCCGAGTCGGACAAGCTGCCGCCGTACACGAGCGTCGACCAGTTGGTGGCTCTGCGCCCTTCCGACGGGGCCTCCCTGGCGTACACCGAAGAGTTGATTCGATTGGCATTGGTGCAGGGTCATCCGGCGGTGGCGAAGCGACTGCGACGGGATCGCCGTCGCTACCTCTTGAAGATGCACGCGGTCGAGTGGCTCAAGCTGTTGGGGGGGAGGCGCCTCAAGACGTGGGCTCGGGGGCGTTCCACCGCTGCGTGGCGGCGAGATCGGGTCAAGCTGCAGGCGGCCCGCGATTGGCTGGACGACGGAGTGGCGCCATGATCAAAGCTGCTTGGCACTGGGGCAGCCCGGGGGGCGCTCGTGGGCGTTTGACGGTGTTGATCTTCCACCGCGTGCTGCCCCAGCCCGACCCCCTGTTCCCCGGCGAGATGCATGCCGCGCGCTTCGATGCCGTTTGCGGTTGGCTGGCGTCCTGGGCGCCGGTTCTGCCCTTGGAGAAGGCGGTGCGGCAATTGAGAGACGGGGTCCTGCCCGCACGGGCCTTGGCCATCACCTTCGACGATGGCTATGCCGACAACGCCAGCGTGGCCTTGCCGCTGCTGCAAAAGCACGGCCTTTGCGCCACCTTCTTCGTGTCCACCGGCTACCTGGATGGTGGTCGCATGTGGAGCGACACCTTGGTCCACGCCGTGCGGCACTCAGCGCGTGCGCACATCGATGTGAGGGACCTGGGTCTCGAGGGCGTCGATGCACTCAGCCTGGACGGCTGGGAGGCCCGCCGAGCCAGCGTCAATCGGTTGCTTCATGCCACCAAGTACCTCGGTGACAAGGCACGCGATCAGGCCGTGGCCGCGCTGGCCAACCGCTTGGGGGTGAGCCAGTTTCCTGAAGATTTGATGATGACCAGCCAACAAGTGAGAGCCTTGCGCGACGGAGGCATGCAAATCGGTGCTCACACCGTGAATCACCCGATCCTGTCGCAACTGCCCAGGGCTGAGGCCTTGCGCGAAGTGAGCGGCAGTCGGTCCGCCCTGGAGGGTCTGCTGGATCAGCCCGTGTCGGTGTTCGCTTACCCGAATGGCAAGCCGGGCCAGGACTACTCCAAGGCGTCGGTGGAGATCGTCCGCGAGGCGGGCTACGAGGTGGCGGTTACCACGGAGTGGGCGTCGGCAGGGGTTGAAGTGGATCCGCTGCAGGTTCCGCGCTTCACACCTTGGGACTCCCAACGGTGGCGTTACGGTTGGCGGCTGGTGCGAAACCTGCGCGTCGATCCGCGGGGAGTCTGCGCTTGATCGACGCTTTTCTGCATGTCTGCCGCTTCCTTGGCCTGTTTGCCTGGGCGCGCAGGACCACCCGACACCGCCTGCGCATCTTGTGCTACCACGGCATTTGGATGGGGCCAGCGCCTCATTTTGGCGATCGGGTGTTCATGAGCCCTGAGCTTTTCGCCCATCGCATGAACGCTCTGAAGCGGGTCGGCTACACGGCGCTGTCGCTGCAGGAGGCCTGGAAACGTTGCCAGGAAGGGGGGTTGAACGGCCGCGAGATCGTCATCACGATCGACGACGGTTGGGCCGGCACGGCGCGCCACATGGCGCCGGCGCTGGCTCGGCTGGGTTGGCCGTCGACCTTGTACCTGGCAACGCACGATTTTCTGATTGGGACCCCGATTCCGCCGGTGACCGCCACGTGGCTGCTGGAGCGCGCCACGCAGCCTCTGGATCCTCGCATCCTGCTGGGCCAAGAGACGGCCCCCGACGACTGGGCGACGGCGCTGGAAGAGCGCATTCGCTCGCTGCCCGATGGACCCGCGCAGGAGGCGGAGTGGACCCGTTGGGGCGCTGCCCTGGGGGTGGATGTGTCCGCCGTGCTGGCCTGCCGCAGCCTGCATCCGATGACGCCGGCCGAGTTGCGCCAGTGCCTCGACATGGGCATGGACGTTCAACTCCACACCCACCACCACGACCTGGGCGACATGAGGGCGACCGTGGTCGAGCGCGAGCTGGCCCTGAACCGCGAGCATTTGGCGCGTTTGACCGGGCAATCGCCCATGGCGTTCAAGCACTTTTGCTACCCCAGTGGCGTGCATGACCAGCGGGCTTTCGTCAGCTTGCGGCAGTCGGGCATCGAGACGGCCACGACCACGGACTACGGTCTACCGAGCGGGCGCCATGAACCCATGGCGCTGCCCCGGATCCTGGACGGGCAGTCGATGAGCGACATCGCGTTGGAGGCCCGGCTCAGTGGGTTTTGGTACTGGGTGGACCGCCTCCGTGGGCGAGTGACGGGCCACGCATGATGCTCAAGCAGCGCCTGTCGGTTCAAGCCAGACCTGCCCCCCGCCCCGCAGGGCAGATGGCTTCAGGGAAAGGCAGGCCCTTGCCGAACCATGCCCCCATGCAGAATCGCGCACTCGTTTTGTGGGGCCACAGGTTGTGACTGCAGTCGGACGGAAAGTGGCCGTCGGGGCCCTGTGGATGGTGGGCCTGCGCCTGTTGGAGCGGGCGATCGGCTTCGTGTCCACGCTGATCCTCGCGCGCTTGTTGGTGCCCGCCGATTTCGGCTTGGTGGCGATGGCGATGACCGTCTACGCCTTCGTGGAGGTGGCCGGCAACTTTGGCTTCGATTTGGCCCTGTTGCGCGACAAGGATGCATCGCGCGAGGCTTACGACAGCGCCTGGACGCTTTACGTCATTTACGGCGTGTTTGCGTTCTTGCTGCTGCTGGCCCTGGCGTGGCCAGCCGCGCAATTCCATGGGGATCAACGCTTGGTGCCCGTGATGGCGGTTTTGGGCTTGATCGCCCTGGTCCAGGGCTTCGACAACATCGGCACCGTGCACTTCCGCAAGGAGTTTCGGTTCGATGCCGAGTTCAAGTTGATGCTGTACCGCAAGCTGGTGGCCTTCGGGGTCACCGTGAGTTTGGCGCTTGCCTTCCGCAATTACTGGGCACTGATCGGTGGCATGGTGGCCCAGCGTGCGACGGGCACGGTGCTGAGCTACACCATGCACCCGTACCGGCCCAGGTTCAACCTCACCCACGCACGGGCGCTGTTTGGGTTTTCGCGCTGGCTGGTGCTGGCCCGCTTGATGGAGTGCTTGAAGAACCGAGGCCCGGACTTCATGATCGGCCGCCATCTCGATCTGGCGGCCTTGGGCCTGCACCGGTTGTCGCTGGAATTGGCCACCCTGGCCACCTCCGAGTTGATGTTGCCCATTTTGCGGGCGGTGTTTCCTGGCTATGCCGCGGTGGCCCACGACCGCCAGGCCCTGGCCTCGTCGTTCCTGCGGGTGCAAGGCAGCATCGTCTTGGTGACCTTGCCCGTCGGCTTGTGTTTCGTGCTGATGCCCGATTTGGTCGTGCGCGCGTTGCTGGGCATGAACTGGCTGGGTGCCACGCCGCTGGTGATGATCTTCGGCATCTCGGGCTGCCTGTCGATGTTCCAACTCACCAGCCTGGCCATCTTTGAAGTGTTGGGTCAGCCTCAGCGGTCGACGTGGCTGCGACTCACCGAGAACGTGCTGTTGCTTCCTTCCGTCGCCATCGCGCTGTGGTCGGATGCGGGCCTGGTCGGTGCTGCATGGTGCTGGGTGGGCGTGCAAGTTCTGCTGGTGCCCCTGTCGGCGTGGTTGATTCACGGGCTGTTGCCCTTGACCCTGCTGCAGCGCTTGGGGGTCTTGTGGCGTCCCGCCCTCGGGGCCGTTGTGATGGCCGTGGTGATCCACGCGGTGCGACTCTGGTTGCCGACGGTGGAATCCAGCGTGGCGGCTTTCGCTCAGTTGCTGGGTTTGGCTGCCCTGGCGGTCGGCAGCTTTGTGGCGACGGTGTTCGGCGCGTGGTGGGCGGCAGGTCGGCCCAGTGGTCCGGAGTCGTCGCTGGTGGAATGGATCGTGAGCAAATCGCGCCCGACCGCGGCGCCGCCGGTCGAGCCCCACTCTTCGACGTGACGCTCGGGGCCGTTGGGCTGAGCGCCGGCGCTCAGCCCAGCTTCGCGCTCAGAAAGTCGGCGAGCGACCCCACGGTGGCAAAAACGTCGCCGTCGATTTCGTCGTCGTGGATGCTGATGCCGAGTTGCTCTTCCATGGCGGTCATCAGCGACACAACCGCCATCGAATCCATTTCTGGCAGGGCGCCCACCAAGGGCGTTTCACGGGTGAACGATTGCGCCCGCCCGCCGAGCGACAAAACGTCGTCGAGGATGCGCAGGACGTGGTGCAGGGCGTCGGTGGACATGGCAAACGGCGTGGGACGGCTCAAGCAGGCCCCAGATGAAGGGGCGCGGAGTTTATCGTCGGCGCCCCGGGCCGATGGCCCAGCCTCCCGCAGGCCCGGGGGGCGGGGCTAAACAAGGCAGTGCCTCGACTACATTCGCCGCAACCCTCGATCCCGACCTCGACTTCGACCTCTTTGAGCATTTCACCGGGCGCCATGCCGTTGCACGAATCTCAATTGCTCCACGAATTGCCGCTGCGTCAGGCTGAACTCCGTCCCGAGGCGCCGGCCCTGGTCCACGGGGTCCAATCGCTCGACTACGGGCAGTTGGCTGCCCAGATTCGCGGCCTCGCCGCCGGACTGTTGAATTGGGGCCTTCAGCGTGGCGACCGCGTGGCCGTCTACCTTGAAAAGCGCATCGAGACGGTCGTGGCGAGTTTTGGTGTGCCTTCCGCCGGCGGTGTGTTGGTGCCCATGAATCCCTTGCTCAAGCCCGATCAAGTGGGCTTCATCGCGTGGGATTGCGACGTGAGGGTGCTGGTGACTTCGCCGGAGCGCTACGCGCAGCTCGGGCCCACCTTGGCGGCATGCCCCTCGATCCAAGCTGTGGTGCTCACCTCGCAAGACGAAGCTGCTGGGCATGGGGTGCTGTCTTGGGGCTCGTTGCTGCCAACGCCGCCCCGCGCGGGTCACCGCCTGATCGACACCGACGTGGCCGCCATCCTCTACACCAGCGGCAGCACCGGCAAGCCCAAGGGCGTGGTGCTGAGCCATCGAAACATGGTGGCTGGGGCCAAGAGCGTGGCCAGTTACCTGGACAACCGGGAAGACGACACCTTGCTCGCGGCCTTGCCCCTGAGCTTCGATGCCGGGTTCAGCCAGCTCACCACGGCCTTCCACGTGGGCGCGCGAGTGGTGCTGCTGAATTACTTGCTCCCGCGGGATGTGCTCAAGGCGATGGAGCGCCACCGCGTGACCGGGCTGACGGCGGTGCCGCCCCTCTACATCCAATTGGCCGGCTTGGAATGGCCAGCCAGCCTTGACGAGCATTTGCGCTACTTTGCCAACACGGGCGGCCGCATGCCGCGCGACACCTTGGCCCAGCTGCGGGCTCGGGTGCCCTCGGCCAAGCCGTTTCTGATGTACGGCCTGACCGAAGCCTTTCGCTCCACCTACTTGCCG
>NZ_JAPZSY010000086.1 GCF_027532025.1 Inhella sp.
GGCGATTTGGCCCGCGATGGTCAACCCCAGGCCCGAGCCTTCGACGCCCGTGCCCAGCTCGCGGTAGAAGGGCTGGAAGATGCGCTCGCGGGCGTCCGGTGCGATCCCCGGTCCGGAATCGTCCACCTGCAGCAGCACAACCCGACCGTAGGGGTCCTCGCGCACCCGAACCGTCACCTCGCCACCCGGTGGCGTGTAACGCAGCGCGTTGTCCACCAGGTTGCGCAGCAGCTCCACCAGCTGCCAGCGCTGGCCGCTCACCTGCAGCACGCTGGAGTCGGGCCCGTCGAAACCGAAGTCGATGCGGCGTTCCAGCGCCTGGGGCACGAAGTCCTGGGTCACGTCGCGAGCCAAGGCCGCCAAGTCGATGGGCTCCAACGTCGCCGGGGCGCTCGACTCGGCGCGGGCCAAGGCCAACAGCTGGTTCACCATGTGCGCCGCGCGCTGGCTGCCGGCCGCGATTTGGGCGAACGATTGGGCCAGCTCCGCGGGGCTGGCCGTGCCCGTGTGCAAGGCGCGGCCGGCCAGCTCGGCTTGCGTTCGCAGACCGGCCAGCGGCGTCTTGAGCTGATGCGCTGCATTGGCCAGGAATTGCTGCTGCAACTGAGCAGCCTGCTCGCGGCGCGCCAGCAGGTCGTTGGTGGCCTGCACCAAGGGCAGGATCTCTTCGGGCGTGTCGCGTTCGGCGATGGGGCTCAGGTCGTCGGCATCGCGCGCACGGATGCGTGCCGACAAGGCCTTCAGCGGCTTCAAGCCCTGCGCCAGGGCCAGCCAAGCGAGCAAGGCGGCCAGCGGCAGCAGCACGAACTGTGGCAACAGCACCCCCTTGACGATGTCCGAGGCCATCCGTTCTCGCTTGCCCATCGACTCGGCCACCTGCACCGTGATCCAGCCCGGGCGGTCGGTGCCCGCGCGTCGCCACAGGGTGGCCACACGCATCGTGTCCCCGGCCCACTGCTCGTTGCGCAGCAACGGCGGGCCGCTGTGGGGCACCAAGCCTGTCGGCACGGGCAGCCTCGCGTCGCCCGCCAGCAACTCCCCACGGGGGCCCAGCACCTGGAACAGCACCACGTCGTCGTCGTCGATCCGCATCAGGGCCACGGACTCGACGCTCAGGGCCAGCGCTTGCTGGGCATCGCGCCGTCGTTCCACCTGCTCGGCCAGCCCTTGAGCCGCGGCACCCAACTCGCGGTCGTAGGGCTGACGGGCCAGGTCCTGGGCCACGCCCCAGGTCAGCAGCACCCCCACCGGCCAGATGACCAGCAACGGCGCCAGCATCCAATCCAGCAGCTCGCCAAACAAGGAACGGGGAGACTGGGTGTTCGGCATCAGTCGCTGGAGGCGGCGCGCTCCAGGCAGTAGCCCAGGCCCCGCACGGTGGCGATGCGAACCCCGCCGGGTTCGATCTTCTTGCGCAAGCGGTGGACGTACACCTCGATGGCGTTGTTGCTCACCTCATCGCCCCAGCTGCACAGCGCCTGCACCAAATGCTCCTTGCTGACCAAGCGGCCGGCGCGTTGCAGCAGCGCCTCCAGCAGGCTCACTTCACGCGCCGACAAATCCACCACCTGGTCGTTCAGGTAGGCCACCCGGCTGCTGGGGTCGAAGCTCAAGGGTCCATGGCGCACCACATTGCCGGTGGCCCCCAGGCCCCTGCGCACCAGCGCGCGCACCCGGGCCTCCAGTTCCTGCAGCGCAAAGGGCTTGGCCATGTAATCGTCGGCCCCCAAGTCCAGGCCCTGCACGCGCTGCTCCACGGTGTCGGCGGCAGTCAGGATCAGCACAGGCGTGTGCAAGCCACGCCCACGCAGGCGCCGCAAGACCTCCAGGCCCGAAAGCTGGGGCAGCCCCAGGTCCAAGATCACCAAGTCGAAGGGCTGCAGCAGCAGGGCCGCGTCGGCCTCGCTGCCGCTGGCCACGTGGTCCACGGTGTAGCCCGCCGCACGCAAGGCGCGCAGCAAGCCGTCGCTCAAAAGGGGGTCGTCTTCGGCAATCAGGATGTGCATGGCCCAACGCGTCGATTTTTGTTGCTAGACTGCTGTATAGATATCCAGTAACCCAGGAGCCCTCACGATGAACGCCCCCGCTGCCACCACCGAAAAGCAAAAGGCCCTTCAGGCCGCCTTGGCCCAGATTGAAAAGCAATTCGGCAAGGGCTCCATCATGCGCCTGGGCGAGGGCGAAGCCATCGAGGACATCCAGGTGGTGTCCACCGGCTCCCTCGGTTTGGACATCGCCCTGGGCGTCGGCGGCTTGCCGCGCGGTCGTGTGGTCGAAATTTACGGCCCCGAGTCGTCCGGCAAGACCACCCTCACGCTGCAGGTCATCGCTCAGATGCAAAGGCTGGGGGGCACCTGCGCCTTCATCGACGCCGAGCACGCGCTCGATGTGCAGTACGCGCAAAAGCTGGGCGTCAACCTGCAAGAGCTGCTCATCAGCCAGCCCGACACCGGCGAGCAAGCGCTTGAAATCGTCGATTCCCTGGTGCGCTCCGGCTCGGTCGACTTGGTGATCGTCGACTCCGTCGCTGCCCTGACCCCGAAGGCCGAACTGGAAGGCGAAATGGGCGACCAGCTGCCCGGCCTGCAAGCCCGCCTGATGAGCCAAGCCCTGCGCAAGCTCACCGCCACGGTCAAGAAGACCAACACCACCGTCATCTTCATCAACCAGATCCGCATGAAGATCGGCGTGATGTTCGGCAGCCCCGAAACCACCACCGGCGGCAACGCGCTGAAGTTCTACAGCTCCGTGCGCCTGGACATCCGCCGCATCGGCTCCATCAAGAAGGGCGAAGAGGTCATCGGCTCTGAAACCAAGGTCAAGGTCGTCAAGAACAAGGTGTCGCCGCCTTTCAAGACCGCCGAGTTCGACATCCTCTACGGCGAAGGCATCAGCCGCGAGGGCGAAATCGTCGACATGGGCGTGGCCCACAAGATCGTCGACAAGAGCGGGGCTTGGTACGCCTACCAGGGCGAAAAGATCGGCCAAGGCAAAGACAACGCCCGCGAGTTTCTGCGCGAGAACCCCGACCTGGCCCGCGAGATTGAAAACCGCATCCGCGAAGCGGTCGGCATCGCCCCTCTGGGCGAGGCCGTCGGCACGAGCGCGAGCGAGTGACGCCATGCGGTTTCGCCAAAACAACATCCGCGAAGCGTTGGGGTCAGCGCTGCTGAAGGCGGCCGGCGGCGACGACGACGCGTGACGCAAGGCGACGAGGGCCTGCCCACCGACCCCGGCCTGCGCCGGGTCGGGCTGTACTGGGCCTTGATGCAAGCGCGCGACTGGGCCGGCGCTGAGGCCTTGCTGCACCCCAGTGCCGCCTGCCGCTGGCGCGCCACGCGCGAGCGGTTTGATGGCGCGGCCGCCATCGTGGGCGTCAACGCCGCCTACCCCGAGGGCTGGACGATCCGCTTGCTGGCCCTGTACCGCCTGGGCCCCGACGAGGCGTTGAGCGTGGTTCGCGTGGACCACCACGGTCGCGCCTTCTGGGCCCACAGCCACATTCGGTTCGAGGGCGAATGGATCGCCCACATCGACGAATACTGGGCCGACGAACAGGCCGCGCCCGCCTGGCGAGAGGGGCTGCCGGGCCGCACCCTGACGCCGACCGACGCTCGGCCCGGCTGGCCGCTCGACCCCGCGCTGTGGGCCTGAGTCCCGCCCAACTGCGCGCCCGGGCCCTGGCCTGCTTGGCCCTGCGCGAGCACAGCCGCGCCGAGTTGCACCGCAAGTTGCTGCGGGCGCTGCAACGGGCTGCGGATCTGGCACAGCCAGACACCCGCCAAGACACCCTCCAAGACGCCGACGCCACCGTGGCCGCTTTGCTCGACGCATTGACCGAGCAAGGCCTGCTCAGCGAAGCGCGCTACATCGACAGCCGCTTGCGCACCCGAGCGCCTCGACTGGGCGCGCGCCGGCTGTCGGCCGAGTTGGCGCAGCAGGGGCTCCGTCCCGAGGGCGACACCTGGGCGCAGGTTCAAGCCACCGAAGCCGAGCGCGCCCAGGCCCTGCTGCACCGCCGCTTTGGCGACGCGCCGCCGCCCGACCCCAAGGAACGGGCCCGCCGCGTGCGGTTTTTGGTGGCGCGCGGCTTCGCCACCGACCTGGCGCTGCGCTTGGTGGAAGGAAACCTCCCGTAACAGCGGGCAAAATCCGCCCCCTTATGCCGAGCGCACCGCCCATCACCCGCACGCCGCTGCACACCCGCAGCCTGGAGGTGCAAGTGTTCGAGCGCTCCGACGGCTGGTTCGACGTCGAGGCCACGCTGCGCGACGTCAAGGCCATCGACATGCGGCTGGCCACGGGCTTGCGTCCTGCGGGCCAGCCCATCCACGACATGCGACTCGACCTGGTGGTCGACCGGCAGCTGAACATCGTCTCCGCCACCTCGGCCACCCACGCCATGCCGTATCCCGGCACGTGCGAGCAGCATGGCGACGCCTACGCCCAGCTCGTGGGCCTGAACTTGCTGCAGGGCTTTCGCCCGGCGCTCAAGTCGCGGTTGGGCGGCACCCAAGCGTGCACCCACCTCACCGAACTGGCCGGCGTGTTGCCCACCGCCGTCATCCAGGCCTTCGCCGGCCATGTGCTGGACACCCGCGAAGGCACCGCCGATGGCACGCCGCCCTACCAGATCGACCGCTGCCACGCCCTGCGTCGTGACGGCCCGGTGGTAAAAACCCACTATCCCCGTTGGCTTGTGCAACGCACAAACCCCTGAGTTCACTCCCCCACCACAGCCATGAAGATCCACGAATACCAAGGCAAGGAAGTCCTGCGCCAGTTCGGCGTGCCGGTGCCACGCGGCATCCCCGCGTTCACCGTGCAAGAAGCCGTCGAAGCGGCCCAAAAGCTGGGCGGCCCCGTGTGGGTCGTCAAGGCCCAGATCCATGCCGGGGGCCGTGGCAAGGGTGGGGGCGTCAAGGTGGCCAAGAGCCTGGACGACGTCAAGAAACTGGCCGAACAAATTCTGGGCATGCAACTGGTCACTCACCAGACCGGCGCCGAAGGCCAGAAAGTGCGTCGCCTGTACATCGAAGACGGCGCCGACATCCAGAAGGAGTACTACGTGTCGCTCGTCACCGACCGCGGCACGCAAAAGGTCGCCTTCATCGCGTCCAGCGAAGGCGGCATGGATATCGAAGAGGTGGCCCACCGCACCCCGGAAAAGATCATCACCGAGGTGATCGACCCCTTGACTGGCCTGGGCGCCGACCAAGCCCAAAAGATCGCGGCGGCCATCGGCCTGCCCGAGGCCACGCACGCGCAAGCCGTCGACCTGTTCCAGAAGCTGTACCGCTGCTACATGGACACCGATGCCTCGCTGGTCGAAATCAACCCGCTGAACTGCGACAGCAAGGGCGTTTTGACCGCCCTGGACGCGAAGTTCAACTTCGACAGCAACGCGTTGTTCCGCCACCCGGAAATCGTGGCCTACCGCGACCTCGATGAAGAAGATCCGGCCGAAGTCGAGGCCAGCAAGTTCGACCTCGCCTACATCAGCCTGGACGGCAACATCGGTTGCTTGGTCAACGGCGCTGGCTTGGCCATGTCCACCATGGACACCATCAAGCTGTTCGGTGGCGAGCCGGCCAACTTCCTGGACGTGGGCGGTGGCGCCACCGCCGAGAAGGTGACCGAAGCCTTCAAGATCATGCTCAAGAACAAGAGCGTGAAGGGCATCTTGGTGAACATCTTCGGCGGCATCATGAAGTGCGACACCATCGCCGAAGGCGTCATCACCGCCTGCAAGGCCGTGAACCTGAGCGTGCCGCTGGTGGTGCGCATGAAGGGCACCAACGAAGACCTGGGCAAGAAGATGCTGGCCGAGTCCGGCCTGCCCATCATCAGCGCCGACACCATGGCCGAGGCCGCGACCAAGATCGTCGCTGCCGTGGCCTAAGCCCAGGAGAAGAACACCATGTCCATCTACATCAACAAAGACACCAAGGTCATCACCCAGGGCATCACGGGCAAGACCGGCCAGTTCCACACCCTCGGCTGCCAGGCCTACGCCAACGGCAAGAACTGCTTCGTGGCGGGCGTGAACCCCAAGAAGGCCGGCGAGAAGTTCTCCGACATCCCCATCTACGCCTCCGTGAAGGAAGCCGCGACCCAAACCGGCGCCACCGTTTCGGTCATCTACGTGCCGCCCGCGGGCGCGGCCGATGCCATTTGGGAGGCCGTGGAGGCCGACCTCGATCTGGTGATCGCCATCACCGAAGGCATCCCCGTGCGCGACATGCTCATGGTGCGCAACAAGATGAAGGCCAAGGAAGCCGCCGGCGGCAAGCGCACCCTGCTGCTCGGCCCCAACTGCCCCGGCCTGATCACGCCGGAAGAGATCAAGATCGGCATCATGCCCGGTCACATCCACCGCAAGGGCCGCATCGGCGTGGTGTCCCGTTCGGGCACGCTGACCTACGAAGCCGTGGCGCAACTGACCGAAATCGGCTTGGGCCAATCGTCGGCCGTGGGCATCGGCGGTGACCCAATCAACGGCTTGAAGCACATCGACGTGATGAAGGCCTTCAACGACGACCCCGACACCGATGCCGTCATCATGATCGGCGAGATCGGTGGCCCCGATGAAGCCGAGGCCGCGCGCTGGTGCAAGGCCCACATGAAGAAGCCCATCGTCGGCTTCATCGCCGGCGTCACCGCCCCCCCGGGCAAGCGCATGGGCCATGCGGGGGCCTTGATCTCTGGTGGTGCCGACACCGCCGACGCCAAGCTCGCCGTCATGGAGGAATGCGGCTTCAAGGTCACCCGCAACCCCAGCGAAATGGGCAAGCTGCTCAAGGCCCTGCTGTAACCCCACCGTGAAGGGATCGAACGGGGGCCGTTGGCCCCCGTTCTTGTCTGATGGACTGGCTCTCCGACCCCTCGTTCTGGCTCGCCGTGGGCCAGATCATCATGATCGACATCCTGCTCGGTGGCGACAACGCGGTCGTCATCGCGCTGGCCTGTCGACGCCTGCCCGACGACCTGCGTCGGCGCGGCATCCTCTGGGGCACGGCGGGGGCCATCGGGCTGCGGGTGATGTTGATCTTCTTCGCCATCCACCTGCTCCAGCTGCCAGCGCTCAAGCTCGTGGGCGCTGGGCTGCTGCTGTGGATCGGCGTCAAACTCCTGCTGCCCGAAGACGCCGATGAACATGGCAACATCCAAGCCAGCAACAAACTCTGGGCGGCGGTGCGGACCGTGATCGTGGCGGACTTGGTGATGAGCGTCGACAACGTCATCGGCATCGCCGGTGCGGCCGAGACCGCCTCGGCCGATCACCGCATGACGCTGGTGGTGTTCGGTCTGTTGGTCTCCATCCCCATCATCGTCTGGGGCAGCCAACGGGTCATCCGCCTGATGGATCGTTTCCCCTTCGTGATCACCGTGGGCGGCATGCTCTTGGGTTGGATTGCCGGCACCCTGGCAGTTGGCGATCCGTTGGTCACCCGCGCAGTGGGCCATGCGATCGCGCCGGCCTGGGCCTGGGGGGCTGGCGTGGCGGGGGCCTTGGTGGTGTGGGGCACCGGCCGCTGGATCGGGGCTCGGCAGGCTGAAGCGGGGGCTTGAAGATGGGACTGCTGGACCGCCTCAAGCGCATGCTTCAAGCCGAGCCCGGCGCGGCAACGCCACCCGGCGGGCCGTCCACCTTGACGGGCTCGACCCTGCCCTTGAGCACGCGGCCCATGTCCACCATGCCCGCGTTCGCCACCACCAAGGTGCCGACGATCGACGTCCCGGTGCACTTGCGGCTCTTGGAAGAGATCGGCCGGGGCGCCATGGCCGTGGTGCACCGGGCCATCGACACCCGAAACGATCACGAAGTGGCGCTCAAGCGCTTGTTGTTGTCCAGCGAAGTGGCGCCCGAGGACCTGGCCGATACCCGCGCCCGCTTCCTGCGCGAAGCGCAGGCCGCCCAAGCCTTGGACCATCCCGACATCCTCCATGTGCACGAACTCGGCGTTGGCGCCGACGGCGACGCCTGGATCGTCATGGAATTCGTTCGCGGCCATGACCTGAGCCAGCATGTGCAGCACGGCACCCTGCTGCCAATCGGCCAGGCCCTGCGCGTGTGCATCCGGTTGGCCCGGGCCTTGGACCACGCACACCGGCGCGGCATCGTGCACCGAGACATCAAGCCCGCCAACATCCGCATCGATCCGGCCTCGGACACCGTGAAAATCATGGACTTCGGCATCGCTCGTGTGGCCGATGGCACCCGCACCCGCACCGGCTTGGTGTTGGGCACGCCGAGCTACATGGCGCCAGAGCAACTGACCGGTCATCCGGTTGATGGACGCAGCGACCTGTACTCGCTCGGCGTCGTGCTGTACCAATTGCTCACCGGCCACCTGCCCCATCAAAGCGAATCGATGGCCCGGCTCATGTTCGAAATCACCAACGAACGGGTGGCCGACGTGCGAGACCTGCGCCCCGGCTTGCCGGAAGCCCTGGCCATGGTCTTGTCGCTGGCCCTCGAAAAGCGCCCCGACCGCCGATACGCCAACGGCGAAGATTTGGCGCAAGATCTGGAAGCCGTGCTGGACCAACTCGAACCCCTGGACCTTGTCATGGCACCGCCCCCCGTGGGTCGCGCGCCGGTCACGCCGGCGGCTTTTGTGCAAACCCAAAACCTGCCGCCGGGGGGCACGGCATGAGCACCTCGTGGGACGCTTTGGGCGTGACCGACCCCGGCCGCGTGCGGGGCAACAACGAAGACGCCTTTGCCATCGACCTGGAGGCCGGCCTGCTGGTCTTGGCCGATGGCATGGGCGGCTACAACGCCGGCGAAGTGGCCAGTCAGATGCTGGTCACCTTTTTGCGCGACGAGCTGGGCGGTTGGTTGCGCCAAGCGCAAGCTGCACCGGCCGAGGCGGTCTCGCAGGCCATCGACATCTGCGTGGACAACGCCAACCGCGCCATCTACGACACCGCCGAAAACAACCCCCGCATGGCCGGCATGGGCACCACCCTCGTCGTGGCCGTGGCGCGCCCCGACGGGCTTTGGGTGGGTCACATTGGCGACAGCCGTGCCTACCGTTGGCGTGCTGGCCGGCTCAGCCAAATCACTCGCGATCACTCGTTGCTGCAAGAGCAACTCGACGCCGGGCTCATCACCCCGGCGCAGGCCGCCTCTGCGTTGCACAAAAACCTCGTCACACGGGCCGTGGGCGTCGAGCCGCGCACCGAATTGGAGCTGCACTTCCACAGCTGGCAGCCTGACGATTTGCTGCTGCTGTGCTCGGATGGGCTGTCCGACATGCTGCCCGATGCTGACATCGCGGCGCTGTGCCAACGCCACACGGCCCTCGAAGAACTTGGTCAAGCCCTGGTGGACAAGGCCAATGCCCAGGGGGGGCGAGATAACATCACCGTGGTTTTGGGCCGACCGGCGCGTGCAGTCAGCGACTCGGCCCCTGCGCAGCGCCCCTGGTGGGGCATCGGGCGTCGATAAGCCGCCCCCAGCATCAGACCTCAGAGGAAACGATGGCCAAACTCGTCCTGTCGCTCGACGGCGTCGTGATCAAGGAAGTGCAACTGACCAGGGACAAGACCACCTTGGGCCGGCGCCCCTACAACGACATCGTCATCGACAACCTCGCGGTCAGTGGCGAGCACGCCTTCCTCCAGATGGTCGGAACGGACTTCTACATCGAAGACCTCAACTCCACCAACGGCACCTACATCAACGGCAAAGCCGTCAAGAAGCAGCAACTGCGGGCCGAGGACGTCATCGAAGTCGGCAAGTACAAGATCCGCTTCGTTCTCGATGAATTTGGGGCCCATGACAAAACCATGATCTTGCGTCCCGGTCGCTTGCCCGCCCCTGGCGAGCGTCCGGTGGCAGCAGCGCCTGCGCCCGTGGGGCCGGCCAGCGTTCGCGTCTTGAATGGCGCTGCCGCCGGCCGCGAGGTGCCGCTGACCAAGGTCGTGACCACGGTGGGCAAGCCCGGCGTCCAAGTCGCATCCATCACCAAGCGACCCAACGGCTACGTGCTGACCCATGTCGAAGGCGGAACGCGCCCCTCGGTCAATGGCGCGCCCATGAGCGCCGATGCCGTGCCGCTGAAAAGCGGCGATGTCATCGAGCTGGCCGGCACCCAGATGCAGTTCTTGCAAACCGCCAGCGCGTGACTCACATCACGCCCTTGCGCTTTGCGCGGGGGCGAAGGGCTCCGACTGCCCACTCTGCCGCACCCTGACCGGGGGTCGCAGGCCTACATTGAGGCGATTGAGTCCAACACGCTTGTCGCGTCGCGCCATGTCGCTCCGTGTCCTGGGTTGCAGCGGCGCCATTGCCGCAGGTGGTCGTACCACCTCGTTCCTGCTGGATGAACACGTCCTCGTTGACGCAGGCACGGGCCTGGGCGACCTGCCGCTCGACGCCATGGCGCGCATCGACCACGTCCTGCTCAGCCACTCGCACCTGGACCATGTGCTCGGCGTCCCCTTGTTGGCCGACGCCACCTTGCGTTTGCGTCGACAACAAGGGCGCGGGCCCATCAACGTGCACGCCTTGCCGGCCACCCTTCAGGCGCTGCAGCAGCACCTGTTCAACGGCGTGCTGTGGCCCGACTTCACCCAACTGCCCAGCCCCGAGGCCCCCGCGCTGCAATGGCAGCCGGTGGCCGTGGGCGAAACCTTGACCCTCGGTGGGCGCATCGTTCGCGTGCTGCCCGCGGCCCACACGGTGCCAGCCTGCGGGTTTGCTTTCCGATCGCTGCAAGCCGACCTTTGGAGCGTGTTCACCGGTGACACCGGACCCAACCCCGCCCTGTGGGCCTCACTGCGCGACCTGCCGCTGCGCCAACTCATCATCGAAGTCGCCTTCAGCGACGACGAGGCCGCCTTGGCCACCCGGGCCGGCCACCATTGCCCGACCACCCTGGCCGCCGAACTGCAGGCCTTGCCCGCGGGCCCGGTGGACGTCTGGCTCACCCACCTCAAGCCCGGCGAAGACGAGGCCATCGTCGCGCAATTGCGGCAGCGCGCCCCCCAGCACGCCGCCCGGGTCTTGAGCCAAGGCCAAGTCTTGTCGCTCGACGCCAGCCGCTGACGTTTTTTGTCAGTCGCGTCAGCCTCACGCGCCTTGTTTGGTCACCTTCCGCCGCTGCCGCGCCCCCGTTTCCGGGTTCCTCCCGATGTTTCGTGATGAAGTGCACAGCATGCTGTGCCTCCCAAAGCTGGCACGGCCCCTGCATAGATGGAGTCGTCCCTACCCCCAACCCTCTTTAGGAGTTAGTTGAACTAAACCGCTGACGCGGTGACCGGCGCACACCGTTGGTCACCGCGTTTTGCATGGCGTCTGTGCAGCCGAGCACTTGCGCGAAGCGTCGGTGAGGTCAAGCCTTCAGCCTGGGGAATGTTCCCCGGCCTGAAGGA
>NZ_JAPZSY010000029.1 GCF_027532025.1 Inhella sp.
CCAACCGGGTCAGGTGGGGAACCAAGCAGCCCTCAGCGTTGCAACCAGTGCCGAGGTCAGGGTCGTCACCTTGTTCAGCCGCAGCGCGCGATGCCCACGGGATCGCGCGCTTTTGCTTTCAGGCGGCGCTTGAAGCTCAACCGGCGTTTTGCCGGAACGCCATCACGGCTTGGTTGCGCAGGGTGCGCAGCAGCGACAGTTCCCGCTCGCTCAGGTGGATCGCACCTGGATCGGCTTGGTCGGCGTAGATCAGGCCGACCGGGGCGTTTTTGTGCATCAGCGGCAACAACAGGAAACAACCTGCTTGCAAGGGCGCCCGCGCGTACCAAGTCGGCAAGCGCTGGGCGATGTTGGGTTGCGACGCGTCGCTGATCAGCGTGTCCACGCCTTTGAGGCAAACGGTGGCGAACAGATCGGGGAGCCCCTGCGCGGGGCTGCGCAGCGGCACCCGCAGCTGTGGCACGGCCTGGTCGATGCCCTCGCCCACGCCGAAGCGCCCGACCAAGGTTTGCGTGCGCATGTCCTTCAGGGCCAGCACCACGCGACGCAGGCCCAGGGCCCGATAGATGGTTTCCAGAATCATGCGCAGCACCGCCCCCACGTCTTGGGACTCGACCATGGCATCGGTGATCTCCTGGATGCCGGCCGCCAGGTGCTGGGCGGCCTTGGCGCGGCGCTCTGCGGGATCGTCGGCCAAGAGCGGCGGCGGGGCTTCGGGGGGCAACACGGAGGTGGCCAACTCCATGGCCGCATCGTCGATGCCCAGCACCAAGGTGGAGGTCTCGAAGGCCGGGGCGTCGGCCGTGGGCATGAGCCGCTTGGCCATCGACCGTCGCTCGACGCGGATCTCCATGGCCTCGGCCAGACTGGCCAGCCGCTTGCGCGCCTCGTCGCACGCCGCCTGAACCGCCCGCACCGGCAGTTTCAAGATCCTGGCATGGGCCTCGGCCAAGCGCGCGAGTGGCGCCTCGAGCTGATCGGGCGGGGTATTCAGCAAGAGATCGGCCGTGTCGTTGGCGGCTCGGCAGAGCCAGCGTTGCCGCTCGGCCTGGGACTCCACGGCCTTGGCAGGCACTTCACCCACGGGACGCCGCATCACCGCGGTCAGCGGCTCGGGCAAGCCCCACTGCTTGGCCACGCCCAAGCCCAATTCCTCGAAGCTGATGCCCAGCACCCGGGTGGACGCCGTCGTCTCGGTGACGGCCGCGCGGGTGCCAACGCCGTCCCGCACCAAGCGCCTGACCTGTTGCGCCTCCTCCGGGAAGTAGAAGGCACACAGCAAGCGGCCCAGGTTTTGGAACAAAGCGCCGAGGAACATTTCTTCGCCGTCGCGCGCCCCCGCGCAAAACTCACGCGCCAGGGAGCCAGCCATCAGGCCGCGCAAGAACTCGGTCTTGAGTTGCTCGGCATGCCCGCGGTCTTGCATGCGTTCAAGCAACACCAAGCTGAGCGCCAGGTTGCGCACCCCGGCAAAGCCGATCAGCGCGACCGCGCGACTGATCGTGCTGATGGTGCCACCCCCAGCGTGGCGAAACTGCGCGGTGTTGACCAGTCGCAGCAGTTTGTTGGTCAGCGCCACGTCCTTGAGGATCTCATTGGACAGGCCTGAGACGCTCTCTTTGTCGTTTTGGGTCACCCGCTGGATGCGAGCGATGGAGGAGGAAAAGCCCGGGAAGTCGGCCTTGGCGCGCATCCGTCGCATCAGGAACTCGAGCGCGGCCGCACGGGACTCGCTGCTGGGCGCGGTCTCGACTTCAGGACCTTGCAGCCACTCGAGCAGGGCGTCGCGCATGGCGGCCGCACTGGGCCATCGCGCTTCGGGGTCCCGGATCATGCCCCGCTGCACGATGCGCCGCAACTCATCATCGACCTCCCCCACCGGCATGTCGGGCAAGGTCAGGTCCTCGTTGAGCACGCGATGCAAGCAGCGCATGGGATCGGCGTCGTGGTTGACGCGCCGACCACTCAGCAACTCGGCCAGCATGATCGCCACAGCAAACACGTCCATGCGCGGGTGAGGCGGCTCGCCTCGCCCCGCCTCAGGGCTGATGTAGCTGGGCGTGCCAACGATGGCGGCGGCCTTGGCATCGGTCACGCGCGCGGCGATGCCGAAGTCCGTCACCCGGGGCCGACCCTGCGGATCCAAGAGGATGTTGCTGGGCTTCAGATCCCGATGCACGACCCCAGCTGCATGCGCTGCGACCAAGGCATCGAGCACGCCCACCATCAAATCCACGGCGCGACGGGCCGGCAACGGGGCCTGGCGCAGCAAGGGCAACAAAGTGCCGCCATTGACCAACTCGAACACCAGCACCGGCTTGCCTTCGATGACGTCGGCTTCGAAGACCTGCACGATGCCGGGATGGCTCAGGCGGCTGACGGCACGCCCCTCCTGCAACCACTGGTCCACGGTGGCCTGCCCCGCACCGGGGGCCATGACCTTGAGTGCCACGTCGCGATCGAGTCGGGGGTCGTGCGCCAGCCAGACCACGGCCTGCGCGCCACGCCCGAGTTCGCGTTGCAGTTCGAAGCGGCCCAGCGTCTTCATGCCCACGTCCGGTCGACGGCGACTTGCGCCGCCTCCGGGTAGAGGGCCAGATGCACGTCGTGCAGCTTGAGCCCCAAGGGCCGGGCAAAACGCCGAACGGCAGCGTCGATGGCCTGACGCCGCCGGGGCATGGGCAGGGCCAAGGCATCGACCAAATCCGTGGCCATGGCCGCGCACAAGCGCAGGGTCTCGGCGTCGCTGTTGGGGGTGTGGATGGGGCTGTCGGGGTCGGGACGGGTCGCCATCGCGTGCAGCCCGTCGGCCAGTCCCCATGCCCGCAGGGTGGCCATCGTCAGGGCCCCGAGGTCGCAGCCGAGCACGGCGAACGCCGCCTGCGGCTCGCTCATGCCGGACGGGTGGGGCTGTGCATCAGTGGGTGGTGGAGGCTGCATCAGGCGTTCGATTTGGTCGGACTCGTCGGCCAAGTGGTATTGCAGCATCAGCCGCCCCAGGCTCTGGGTGTACGTCACCAACCGGACCACTTCGGGCTCGTAGCCAGCTGGGGCCAGGGCTTGCGCCACATCGGCGGCCTTGTGCGCCCTGGCCAGGGCCAAGCGCAGGTTGAGGAGCCGCTCCGGCGCGAGCACGCCGGGCCACGGCCGCAATGCCGAAGCCGCCTGAGCCACCTCTTTCAATCCCAGCAGGGCCAAGGCGCGCTGCACACTCAACACGGTGCCGAAGGCCGCACGACCTTCTCGCAACCGGGTGTGATTGACGCGACGCAGCAGCTCGAAACTGAGGGCCAAATCCTGCAGCACCAAGTCGGCCAGCGCACCCCGGTGCAGCCGCTCCAGCCCCCCCGCCTGCACCTGCTTCACGGCCTCGGGCCGGGTGACGGGCAGACCGCCAAACCGCTGCAGCTTGTCCAGCAACTGCCCCACCGTCCCGCCTTGCGGGTGGCGGTCGTGATCGACCCATGCCTCCAGCGCCCGGGCCCTGGCCCGGGCGCTGGGGTAGCGCTGCAAAGGCTGCGTGGCGGTGGCCCGGTTGCAGATGGCGCGCAGCGGCTCGGGGATGGGATGCGCCGCGCTGTGGCCCAAACGCACGAAGTCCTGCCCATGGGGAGGGATGCGGCGCAGAACCGCTCGCGGGTCGGTGGTCTCCAACGGGGCGGCGCCACCCATCAAGCGGTTGAGCAGCAAGCCCAGGCAGAGGACCTCCTCGGCCGCCTCCGCGCGCTGAACCTGACGCGCCTCGGCGTCAGCACCCGGCACCGCCCCCATCAAGCCCACGCCCAGCAAGACGGCGTGACCGTCCCCCGGGATGAGCCACTGGTACGGTTGAACGTCGCCCAGCACATGCCCGGCCTCGTGCAAGGCTGCAAGGCCTTGTGCCGCCTGGGCCGCCCACTGGGCCGCATCGGCGGGCGGCGGCAAGCGATGACGACTGAGGCGCTCGTCCAAGGTCAATCCCAGCGCCCGCTCGTAGGCCACGAAACCGTGCCCGTCCAGCAAGCCGACATCGACGACGGGCGCCAAGCCGGGGTGGGTCACGCGCTGCGCAGCCCGGGCGGCAGACAGCCAAGCCGCTTCGTCCACCGGCAGTTTGCGCGGCATGAGCAACAGTCGCTCTTGACGGACGCGCTCGTCCTCCACATGCCAAAGCATGCTGCGCTCGCTCTTGCCCAGCAGAGCCTTGAGGAGGTATGGACCGAGGCGACGGACCGTCGAAGCGGCGGGAGGGATGGCAGCTGCGCTCATGGAAGGACGAACAACAACGCCACCATTAAACCCTCGCCGGCGTCGCGCCCACACCCGGATTGGCGCGGATGTGGCGCAGCGCCACCACGCCCTGGATCACAAAAGCGCCGACCAGACCTTCTCCAGCCGCTTGACACTGACCGGCTGAGGGGTGCGCAATTCCTGCGCAAACAAGCCCACCCGAAGTTCTTCCAGCTGCCAGCGGAACTCGTCCATTCGCGGGTCTCGCGTGCCACGCAGCTCGGCCATCCGGCGCTGCCAGCGTTGCTCCAAGGGCCTCAGTTCCGCCAGCAGCTTGGCGTCGCGCGGCGCATCCAAGCGCCATTTGTCCAGCCTCAATTGGATGGCCTTGAGGTAGCGCGGCAGGTGCTGCCACTGGTTCCACGGCGTTTGCATGACGAAATGCTTGGGCATCAAGCGGGCCAGTTGGGCCTGAAGGTCGTCGGCCAGGTCCTTGGGCAAGCCCTTGGCGTCCTTGATCTTGCGCTGCGCGGCCTGGAACTCCAGCAGCACCACGCCGGTTTGCCGAGCCACCTCTTGGGCGATGAGGTTCAAACGCCCACGGCCCTCGGCCAATCGCGCTTGAAAGCGCGTGGCATCGGTGGGCCAAGGTTCGCCCAAAAAAGCGCGATCCACGGCCACCGCTTGCACCTGGGCGCGCAATTCGTCCACCGTGCCCAAGGGCATGTAGGCCACCCCCATGGTGACCAACTCCTGCCCCAGGGTCTTTTCCAGGTACTTCAGGGGCTCCTTGAGCTGCAACGCGAACAAGCGAATCAGCCCTTTGCGGTGCTGCGCCAGGGCCGCCTCGGGCTCGTCGAACACCTCGACTTCGACGTGCGTGCCTTGGTCGATCAGCGCCGGAAAGCCGATGAGGGCCGCGCCGCCCTTGCGGATCTCCAGCAGCTCGGGCAACTCCCCGAAAGTCCAGTCGGTGTAGCGCTGCGCGGCGTCCAGGCCGCTGGGCGCTGGGGCGACAGGCGATGCCACTGGCGGCTTGCGCAAGGGGGCATCGGCGGCTGCCTCAGACGAGGCTGGCGCGGTGGCTTTCAGGGCCGCCAGCGCTTGAAAGCTGCTGCGGGCCAAGCCGCTGAACTCGGCCTTCAAGCCCGCCAGGTTGCGGCCCATGCCGAGCTGACGGCCGTGTTCGTCCACCACGCGCAGGTTCATGAACAGGTGCGGGCTGAGCAGCTCCAACTTGAAGTCGGCGCGGGTCAGCGGCAACTGCACCTTGGCCTTGACCGCGGCCAGCAGCACGTCGACCAGCGCGCCCTCGCCGAAGGGGGTGGCGCCGATGAAGTCGGCCACAAAAGCGGGCACCGGGGCCAGCCGCGCGCGGGGCTTTTGGGGCAAGCTCTTCACCAGCGCCAAGACCTTGGCCTCCAGCAGCCCAGGCACCAACCATTCACAAGCTGCCTCGCTCACACGGTTGAGCACGAAAACCGGCACCGTCACGGTCAGGCCGTCGCGCGCATCCCCCGGCTCGTGCAGGTAGTCGCAGCGGCAGTCCACGCCGCCCAAGCGCAGCATCTTGGGAAAGGCGTCGCTGGTGATGCCGGCCGCCTCGTGGCGCATCAGCTCCTCGCGGCTGAAGTGCAGCAGCTTCGGCGACTCTTTGGCCGCCTGGCGGTACCACTTTTCCAAGCTGGCCGTGCTGCAGACCTCCGGCGGGATCTGGGCGTCGTAAAACGCGGCGATCAGGCTGTCGTCCACCAGCACGTCCTGCCGGCGGCTCTTGTGCTCCAGCTTCTCCACCTCGGCAATGCGTTTGGCGTTGTGCGCCAAAAAGGGCAAGGCCGAGTCGATCTCACCGCCCACCAGGGCCTCGCGGATGAAGATCTCGCGGGCGGCGGCCGGGTCGACGCGACCGAAGTTCACCCGTTTGCCCTGGTACAGGGTCAGGCCGTACAGCGTGCCGCGCTCCAGCGCGATCACCTCGCCGGCCTTCTTCTCCCAGTGCGGCTCGCTCAAACTCGTTTTGAGGAGGTGCCCGCACTGCGACAGCACCCACTGCGGGTCGATGTTCGCCAAGCCTCGGCCCCACAGTCGCGTGGTTTCGACCAGCTCGGCCGCCACGATCCAACGCCCGGGCTTCTTGCTCAGGTGCGCGCCCGGCCACGGCCAGAACTTGATGCCGCGGGCGCCGAGGCAGGCCCCTTGATCGCCCTTGTCGTCGGTTTCGCTCTTCAGGCCGATGTTGCCCAGCAAGCCGGTGAGCAGCGCGCGGTGCAGTTGCTCGTAGGTGGCCTCACTGCCGTTGAGCCGCCAGCCTTGTTCGGCCACCACGGTGTGCAGCTGCTGGTGCACGTCGCGCCACTCGCGCACGCGGCGGGGGCTGATGAAGTGCTCGCGCAGCTTGGCTTCGGTTTTGCGATGGCTGAGCTTGTGCTCGCCGTCGCCCCCGCGCACGTCTTGCAACCACCTCCACAGCTTCAGCAGGCCGCTGAACTCGCTCCGCTCGTCGTCGAAGGGCTTGTGCTTGGCGTCGGCCTGCTGCTGTTGTTCGGGCGGGCGGTCGCGCACGTCTTGGCTGGACAAGCTGGAGGCGATCACCAGCATCTCGTTCAGGCACTGCTGGTCGCGCGCGGCCAACAGCATGCGACCCACGCGCGGGTCCAGCGGCAGGCGGGCCAGTTCTTTGCCGATGGCGGTGAGTTCGTTGGCGTCGTCCACGGCGCCCAGCTCGGCCAAGAGCTGGTAGCCGTCGGCAATCGCTTTGCCAGGCGGCGCCTCCAGGAAGGGGAAGTCCTCCACCGCGCCCAGGCGCAGGCTCTTCATGCGCAAGATCACCCCGGCGAGGCTGCTGCGCAGGATTTCGGGGTCGGTGAAGCGCGGGCGCTGGGCGAACTCCTTGTCGTCGTACAGGCGCACGCAAATGCCGTTGCTGACCCGCCCGCAACGGCCAGCGCGCTGGTTGGCCGCGGCCTGGCTCACGGGCTCGATCTGCAGCTGCTCGACCTTGTTGCGGTAGCTGTAGCGCTTCACCCGGGCCGTGCCGGGATCGACCACATAGCGGATGCCCGGCACGGTCAGCGAGGTTTCGGCCACGTTGGTGGCCAACACGATGCGCGGGGCGCCGTGGGGCTGGAAGACCTTGTCCTGGTCGGCCTGGCTCAGGCGCGCAAACAGGGGCAGCACCTCCACACCGGGCGGGTGGTGGCCGCGCAGGGTCTCGGCCACGTCGCGGATCTCGCGCTCGCCCGGCAGGAACACCAAGCAGTCGCCCGGGCCGGCGGTGCGCCACAACTCGTCCACGGCGTCGCGCACGGCGTCGGCCACGCCATAGTCGCGCTTTTCCTCGAAAGGCCGCCAGCGCTGCTCCACCGGGAACAGGCGGCCGCTCACCTGGATGACCGGCGCCGGACCACGCCGGCTCTCGAAGTGCTTGGCGAAACGGTCGGCGTCGATGGTGGCCGAGGTCACGACAATCTTCAGGTCCGGCCGCCGCGGCAGGATCTGTTTCAGGTAGCCCAGCAGGAAGTCGATGTTCAGGCTGCGCTCGTGGGCCTCGTCGATGATGAGGGTGTCGTAGCGCTTGAGCAGCGGGTCGGTCTGCGTTTCCGCCAGCAAAATGCCATCGGTCATCAGCTTGACCGAAGCACCGGCGGTAAGCCGGTCGTTGAAGCGGATCTTGTAGCCCACCACCTCGCCCAGCGGCGAGTTCAGCTCCTCGGCAATGCGCTTGGCCACGCTGGTGGCCGCCAGGCGCCGCGGCTGGGTGTGGCCGATGAGCTTGCCCCCGTTGCCCGTGCCGCGGCCCAGGGCCAGCGCGATCTTGGGCAACTGCGTGGTCTTGCCCGAGCCGGTCTCGCCGCACACGATGACGACTTGGTGCTCGCGCATGGCCTGCGCGATCTCCTCCCGCCGCGCGCTGACGGGCAGGCTCTCGGGAAAGGTGATCGGGGGCAGCGGCGAAACGGAAACAGCCGGCGGGGCGCGCCGGCTGTCGGGGGTGCGGTCGTTCATGGCGGCGCGCATTGTCTCTGGCCCAAGGGCTGTCGGCACAATCACACCCCATGAGCGGCCTCGTCTTTCCCCACACCTTCGTGCCCTGGTTCCGAGCCGTGGCGCCCTACATCCACGCCTACCGGGGCGAGACCTTCGTGGTGGGCATGGCGGGCGAAATGATCGCCGCCGGCAAGCTCAGCAGCTTCGCCCAAGACCTGGCCTTGATGCACGCCATGGGCATTCGCATCGTGCTGGTGCACGGCTTCCGGCCCCAGGTGGACGAGCAGTTGCGCCTCAAGGGCCACCCCGCCAAGTACCACCGCGGCCTTCGCGTGACCGACGCCGTGGCCCTGGACTGCGCCCAAGAGGCCGCCGGCCAGTTGCGCTTCGAAATCGAAGCCGCCTTCAGCCAGGGCCTGCCCAACACGCCCATGGCCAACGCCACGCTGCGCGTGGTCAGCGGTAACTTCCTGACCGCCAAGCCCGTTGGGATCATCGACGGCATCGACCACGAGCACAGCGGCTACGTGCGCCGGGTGGACGGGGTGGGCATTCAAAACGCCCTGAACGCCGGCGCGCTGGTGCTGCTGTCGCCCTTCGGCTTCTCGCCCACGGGCGAGGCCTTCAACCTGACGATGGAAGACGTGGCCACGGCCACGGCCATCGCGCTGCAGGCCGACAAGCTGATCTTCATGACCGAAACGCCGGGCATCCACGAGCAGCCCGACGACCCCACCAGCGCGATCGACACCGAACTGGCCCTGGCCGACGCCGAACGCCTGCTGGCCCGCTGGCCCGAGCCCGCGCTGCCCACCGACCCTGGCTTCTACCTGCGCCACTGCGTGCGCGCTTGCCGCGCAGGGGTGGACCGCTCGCACATCCTGCCCTTCAGCGTGGACGGTGCACTGCTGCAAGAGGTCTACACCCACGACGGCATCGGCACCATGCTCGTTGACGAGAAGCTGGAGAGCCTGCGCGAGGCGACCAGCGACGACGTCTCCAGCCTCATCGCGCTCATCGAGCCTTTCGAGCGCGAAGGCGCCCTGGTCAAGCGCGACCGCACCGAGATCGAGCGCGACATCGACCACTACACCATCGTCGAACACGACGGCGTCATCTTCGGCTGCGCCGCCCTCTACCCCTACGTGGAAGCCGGCACGGCCGAGATGGCGGCCCTCACGGTCAGTCCGCTGAGCCAAGGCCAGGGCGACGGCGAGCGCCTGCTCAAGCGCATCGAACAGCGCGCCAAGGCCATGGGCCTCAAAAGCCTCTTCGTGCTGACCACGCGCACCATGCATTGGTTCATCAAGCGCGGCTTCCAGCAGGTCGACCCCGAGTGGCTGCCCGAAGAGCGCAAGCGCAAGTACAACTGGGACCGCCGCTCGCAAGTCCTCGTCAAGCCCTTGGTTTGAGCCCTGTCGCTACAGTCCGCGCCGTTTCCAGCACCGCAAGGAGGCCGCCATGGCCCGCATCGTTCAATGCACTTACCTGAAAAAGGAAGCCGAAGGCCTCGACTTCCCGCCCATGCCCAACGCCTTGGGTCAACGCTTGTACAACGAGGTCAGCAAGGAGGCGTGGCAGGCCTGGATCAAGCACCAGACCATGCTGGTCAATGAAAACCGCCTGAATTTGGCCGACCTGCGTGCCCGCCAGTACCTGACCCGGCAGTTGGAACAGTTCTTCTTCGGTGGCGGCGCTGAGGCCCCCGCTGGCTTTGTGCCGCCCGCGGGTTGACCAGCGCCCAAATATCAAACGCGAATTATTCGCATTTGCGGTAAGATGCAGGCTTCTGCTTCAGGAGCCCGCATGAAACTCACCCGCCGCGCCGCCCTACCCATCGCCACAGGGCTGGGGCTGGCCCTTGTGTCCCTGCCCGTAGCCGCCCAAGAGGACGTGCTGAACCTGTACTCCGCCCGCCATTACCAGACCGACGAGGCGCTGTACACCAACTTCACCAAGGCCACAGGCATCAAGATCAACCGCGTCGACACCGACGACGCCGGTCTGTTGGCCCGACTCAAGACCGAGGGTGCCGCGAGCCCGGCCGATGTGATCTTGCTCGTGGATGCCGCCCGGCTCGCACAGGCCGAGCGCGACGGCCTGTTCCGCCCGTTCAAGTCCGCCGCGCTGGAAGCCGCCATTCCCGCCCAATACCGGGCCGAAGCCGGCCCCAACGGCACCGCCTGGTGGGGGTTTTCGACGCGGGCTCGCATGATCGTGTTCAACAAGGCCAGCCTGAGCCGCGCCGACGTGGCGCGCTACGAAGACTTGGCCGACCCGAAACTCAAGGGCAAGGTCTGCACGCGCTCGGGCTCTCACCCCTACAACCTCAGCCTGTTCGGCGCCCTGAACGAGCACTGGGGCAGCGCCGCCCTGCAAACCTGGCTGCAAGGTGTGGTCACCAACATGGCCCGCGCCCCCAAGGGCGGTGACACCGACCAGATTCGGGCCGTGGCCAGCGGGGAATGCCAGGTGGCATTGACCAATTCGTACTACTGGGCCCGCTTGGTTCTGTCATCCAAACCCGAGGACCAAGCCGTGGTGGAGAAAGTCGGCGCGGTCATGCCCAACCAAGCCAGCTTTGGCACGCACATGAACATCGCCGGCGGAGCCATGGCGCGCCACGCCCGGAATCCGGCTGCTGCCCAACGCTTTCTCGAATACTTGGCCAGTCCCCAAGCCCAAGCCTACTTCGCCAACGGCAATAACGAATGGCCCACCGTGGCTGGCCCGCCCATGAACAATGCCGCCTTGCAACCCTTTGGCAGCTTCAAGCGGGAAACCATCCCCGTGGCCGCCGTCGCGAAAAACACGGTCAAGGTCCAGCAAATGCTGGACCAAGCGGGATTCAAATAATCCCTGTTTGCCGATTTCCGATGATTTGATTATCATGACAGCGCCTGCTGCTCAGCGGCGCTCCATCCCAAACAAATCGAGGTGAATCATGGCCAGTTTGCAAGAGCTGATGGCACAGCGCGCAGCGCTCGACCAGCAAATCGAAGAAACCAAGAACCGCGACCGCTCGGCCGCCATCGCCCAAATCAAGTCCCTGATGGCGCAGTTCGGCATCTCCGCTGCCGACCTGTCCGGCCGCACCCGCGCTGCCGCCAAGCCCACGGGCAAGGTGCCCGCCAAGTACCGCAACAAGGCCACCGGAGAAACCTGGAGCGGCCGCGGCCTGCAACCCAAGTGGCTCAAGGCCGCGCTGGCCGGCGGCGCCCAGCTGCAAGACTTCGCCGTCTGAACCCTGGCGCCTTGCCATCCCAGCCCGGCCGCAGCCGGGCTTTTTTTTGGGCGCGCCACGTAGACTGCGCTCGTGATTCCGCCCGACTTCATCCCCCTGCTGCTCCAGCGCATCGACATCGTGGACGTGGTGGGCGCCCACGTGAATCTCAAGAAGTCCGGCGCCAGCCTCAAAGGCTTGTGCCCCTTTCACGGCGAGAAAACCCCCTCGTTTCACGTCACCCCCTCGCGCCAGACCTACCACTGTTTCGGCTGCGGCGCCCACGGGGATGCCCTGCGATTCATGATGGACCATCAGGGCTTGGGTTTCATCGATGCCGTGCAAGAGTTGGCCCGGCGCGCCGGGTTGGAGGTGCCCAACGACACCCGGAGCCCCGAACAAAGAGCGCAATCCGAGCAAGCCAAACTCAAACGCGCCAGCTTGAGCGAATTACTGGCGCAAGCGGCGGCCCATTACCGTCAACAGCTCAGGCAAACCCCACGCGCCGTGGAGTACCTGCGCCAACGTGGCCTCACCGGCCAGATCGCTGCACGATTTGGCCTGGGCTACGCCCCGGAGGGCTGGCGCGCGCTGTCACGCTGCTTTCCCAAATACGACGACCCCGATCTTGAAAACGCCGGCCTCGTCATCCAAGGCGAAGCCCAGGGCGAGCGCGACAAACGGTACGACCGTTTTCGCGATCGCATCATGTTTCCCATACGAAATGTGGGCGGCGAAGTCATTGGATTCGGCGGGCGCGTTCTTGACCGCGGCGAGCCGAAATACCTGAACTCACCCGAAACCCCGGTGTACTCCAAAGGCACCGAGTTGTACGGGCTGTACGAAGCCCGCACCGCCATCCGCCAACGGGGCTTGGCCCTGGTGGTGGAGGGCTACATGGACGTCGTGGCCTTGGCGCAGCACGGCATCGCTCACGCCGTGGCCACATTGGGGACGGCCTGCACGACCGAGCAAGTGGGCAAGTTGTTTCGATTCACCGAACACATCGTCTTCAGCTTCGATGGCGACACCGCCGGTCGCAAAGCGGCCAGCCGCGCCTTGCAGTCCGCCCTGCCCCACCTCAGCGAGCGGCGCATCGCCCGTTTTCTGTTCTTGCCGACCGAGCACGACCCCGACTCCTACGTTCGAGAGCACGGGGCTGAGGCCTTCGAGTCCCTGATCGAAACCGCCAAGCCGCTGTCACAGCACCTGCTCGATGTGGCGGGCGAAGGCTGTCGGCTCGATACCCCCGAGGGCCGTGCACGCCTCATCGCCCAAGCCAGGCCGCTGCTGGCGTTGCTGCCGGCCGGCCTGCTGCAACGTCAGTTGGTGGGCGAAGTGGCGCATCTGGCGCGCGTGCACGACACCGAGGTGATGGCCAACGCCGCGGCCGATTCGCCTGCCCCCCGGCCGGGCCAAGGCGATGTAGACGACCCACGCCCTCGCCGCCCCCGCGCTCCCGCACCCTGGCGCCCACGCGGGACGCTCCGGGCCCCGACCCCAGAGGATCAACTGCTGCGACTGCTGCTGGTCAACGCCGCGTGGTGGGAGCGCCTCACCCCCGACCAGCACGACAAACTGCTGCAGCGCGACACCGCCCATGCGCGCGTGCTGGGTTGGCTCGATCGCACGGTTGCTGACCATGGCCCCCTGGCCTGGGCCGCGCTGCGCCCGCTCTTGTCGGCCGACGAGCACGCCCTGGCGAACCTCGAAGAACTGCCCCATCTCACGATGGCGGCGCTCGACGCACAAGCCCAGTTGGAGTCACCCGCCAGCGACCTGGACGTGTTGATCGAACGCCTGGGGCGCACCGGCTTCTTCCAGCCGGCGGCGTTGCCTCCCGTCGCTCAAGATTGACCGCGGGCGCAGGACACCGCGCGACGGCGCCAGGTCCTCATGACGGTAAAATAGAGGGTTAGCCGCTGTACACCCTCAGCCCGCCCCAAGGAATTGCATGCCCGCCAAGAAAGCCGCCCCCGCTCCCGCCCCATCTGCCGCCAGCAAGGCCCCCGCCGCTGAGACGGACACCAAGGCCGGCAAGGCAGGGAAGGCAGTTGCCAAACCCGCGGTCAAGGCCGCGGCTGTCGAGGACGACAAACCCAAACGCGGCCGCAAACCCAAGGCGGCCACCGAGTCGCCTAAGGCCAAAAAGGCGGACGCCGAAGAAGAGGACATCGACCTCGCCGACATCGACGCCGAGCTTGAGGGTGAGCCCGAAGCTGAGGCCGAAGTCGCCACCGAAGAGGCCGCCAAGCCCTTGCGCATGAAGGTCAGCCGCGCCAAAGAGCGCGCGCTGATGCGCGAATTCGGCCTGGACGACACGCAGCTCACCGAAGAGGAAGTGGCCAAGCGCCGCCATGAGCTCAAGACCCTCATCAAGATGGGCAAGACGCGGGGTTTCCTGACGCACCAGGAGATCAACGACCACTTGCCCGAGAAGCTGATCAACGAGGAGATCCTCGAAGCAATCGTGTCGATGCTCAACGACATGGGCATCGCCGTGTACGAGCAAGCACCCGACGCCGCCACGCTGCTGATCAGCGGCCAGAGCACCGCCGCCGCGTCTGAAGAAGAAGCCGAGGAAGCCGCGGAAGCCGCCCTCTCGACCGTGGACAGCGAGTTCGGCCGCACCACCGACCCGGTGCGCATGTACATGCGCGAAATGGGCTCGGTCGAATTGTTGACGCGCGAAGGCGAAATCGAAATCGCCAAGCGCATCGAAGGCGGCCTGCAGGCCATGATGCTGGCCATCAGCGCCAGCCCCACCACGATCGCCGAAATCCTCGCGTTGGCCGGAAAGATCCGCGCTGGCGAGATGCAGATCTCCGATGTCGTCGACGGCTTCGTGAGCGACGACGAGGCCGACGACTACGTGGCCGAAGAGGACTTCGACGAGTTCGACGAGGAAGACGACGACGACGGCAACGGCGGCTCGAAGGCGCTGACCAAAAAGCTCGAAGAGCTGAAGAACGCCGCCCTGGTCAAGTTCGACAGCTTGGCCGCCAACTTCGACAAGATGCGCAAGGCCTTCGAGAAGGACGGCTACAAGAGCAGCTCGTACAACAAGGCGCAAGCTGCCATCAGCGCGGAAATGATGACGCTGCGCTTCACGGTCAAAACCATCGAGCGCCTGTGCGACATCTTGCGCTCGCAGGTTGACGACGTGCGCAAGTTCGAGCGCGAACTGCGCCGCATCGTGGTGGACCGCTGTGGCATGCCCCAAGACCAATTCATCAAGGTCTTCCCGCCCAATGCCCTGAACCTCAAATGGGCGGAAAAGGAAGCCGCTGGCAGCAAGCCCTACAGCGCCGTGATGGGCCGCAACCTACCCGCCATCCAGGAACTGCAGCAAAAGTTGATCGACATCCAATCCAAGGCGGTGGTGCCCCTGGAAGACCTGAAAGAAATCAACAAGAACATGAACGCCGGCGAACGCGCCAGCCGCGACGCCAAGAAGGAGATGATCGAGGCCAACCTGCGC
>NZ_JAPZSY010000142.1 GCF_027532025.1 Inhella sp.
GCGCGACGAGCAAGGGCGCCCAATGCCCCGCGCGCCGGTGTTGTGGGACATCGACTCCGACCCGGCCCTGGCCGGCACCAAGCTCATCGCCGAGGCCTGGGACGCCGCTGGGCTCTACCAAGTGGGCGGCTTCGGCGGCGACCACTGGAAAGAATGGAACGGCCACTTTCGCGACGACGTGCGCAGCTTCGTTCGCGGCGATCCGGGCAAGGTGCCCGCCCTGGCCGAGCGGCTGCTCGGTAGCCCCCGCCTCTACGGCGACGGGCAGCGCGAGCCCGCGCAAAGCATCAACTTCGTCACCAGCCACGACGGCTTCACGCTGCGCGACCTCGTCAGCCACAACGCCAAGCACAACCGGGTCAACGGCGAAAACAACCGCGACGGCACCGACGACAACCGCAGTTGGAACTGCGGCATCGAAGGGCCCACCGACGACCCCGCCATCAACGCCCTGCGCCTGCGGCAGATGAAGAACCTGCTGGCCATCACCGTGCTGAGCCTGGGCACACCCATGCTGCTGATGGGCGACGAGATGGGCCGCAGCCAGCAAGGCAACAACAACGCCTACTGCCAAGACAACGCACTGAGCTGGCTCGACTGGACGGGACTGGACACCCACGCCGAGCTGCATCGCTTCGTCAAAGGCTTGATCGCGCTGCGCAACCAGCGCGAATCGGTGCGCCATGCGCCGCACCTGTCGCTCGAGCAGCTGATGACCTTGGTGCGGGTTCAACTGCATGGTGTGCACCTGCGCCAGCCCGACCTTTGCGACGCCTCGCACAGCTTGGCCGTCACCGCCAGCAGCCTGTCGGGCGACCTGCGCATGCACTTCGCCTTGAACGCCTACTGGGAGCCCCTCGCCTTCGAGCTGCCACCGGGCTTGAACTGGCGTCGGGTGCTGGACACCGGCCGGGCCAGCCCACACGACCTGGTGGCCTTGGACGACGCCGAAGCCGTGAGCGGCGGCAGCCACACCGTGGCCCCACGCTCCGTGGTGGCCCTGTTCGCCCGGGCAAATCCTGCCTGAACGCCAAGCCCTGGGCTCCTATCATGGGAACCGTGACCCAACTCAAGGACCTGCCGTTCACCCAGGTGCAGTTTTACGTGACTGCCGCCTACCCCTGCAGCTACCTTGCCGAGCGCCAGGCCCGCAGCCAAGTGGCCACACCCAGCCACCTCATCCACGCCGACGCCTACTCCCAGTTGGTCACCCAGGGCTTTCGCCGCTCGGGTTTGTTCACGTACCGCCCGGCCTGCGAGGGCTGCCAAGCCTGCGTGCCCTTGCGGGTACCGGTGGCCTCGTTCCAACCGTCGCGCAGTCAGCGGCGGGCACTCAAACAGCACGCCGACCTCAAGGCCCGCGTCATGCGCCTGGGCTACAGCGCCGAGCACTACGACCTGTACCTGCGCTACCAATCGAGCCGGCACAGCGGCGGCGGCATGGACCACGACAGCGTGGACCAATACAGCCAGTTCCTGCTGCAAAGCCGGGTCAACACGCGTTTGGTGGAGTTCCGCGATGCCGAGGGACGCCTCAAGATCGTCAGCATCCTCGACATGCTGAGCGACGGGCTCTCCGCCGTCTACACCTTCTACGAACCCGACCCGCAGGCCAGCTACGGCACCTATTGCGTGATGTGGCAAATCGAGCAAGCCCGGCAGCTCAAGCTGCCGCACCTGTACCTGGGTTATTGGATCGAACAAAGCCCCAAGATGGCCTACAAGGCCAAGTTCCAGCCGCACGAAGTGCTGCGCCAAGGGCGCTGGCAACCCGGCGAAGCGACGCAGGCGGGCTGAAAACGACAAAGGCCACGTCGCTTGACGTGGCCTTTTCGTTTGGTGGGCGGTGCAGGGTTCGAACCTGCGACCCCTGCCGTGTGAAGGCAGTGCTCTACCGCTGAGCTAACCGCCCGGATTGGTTGGACGGGGTGTGGTGGGCAGTGCAGGGTTCGAACCTGCGACCCCTGCCGTGTGAAGGCAGTGCTCTACCGCTGAGCTAACTGCCCCGTCCGTGTCCGGGAAAGCCGCAGATTATGCCACGGCTTGCGGCCCCTCCAGGCGCCGCCACAAGCAGGCGCCGCCCGCATCCTTGTCCAAACCGGTCAAGGCTGCCTGGTGCGCTTGGCGTTCCGTCGCGTTGGGCTCCACCACGGGCAGGAGCAGAGCGCCAAAGTCGAAGGGACCGAGATCGTCGTCGACCATCTCGTTGCCGGAGCTGTGGCTGTCGTCGGCCAGCAGGCTGTGCTGACCGCGGGTGAGGCGAACGTAAACCTCGGCCAACAACTCGGCGTCCAGCAAGGCCCCGTGGAAGGTGCGACCGCTGTTGTCCACCTCCAATCGCCGGCACAGGGCGTCGAGCGAGTTGGCTTTGCCAGGAAACAGCTCTTTGGCCAGTTGCCAGGTGTCGAGCACGCTCGCCACCGTGTCGGCCACGGGCGGCGCACCGATCCGTGCGAGCTCGGCATTCATGAAGCCGACGTCGAAGGCCGCGTTGTGGATGACGATCTGCGCGCCAGCCAGGAACTCGGTGACCTGGCGCGCCACCTCGGCGAACTTGGGTTTGTCCGAGAGAAATTCGGCCGACAGGCCGTGCACGCGAAACGCCTCTTCGGGCATGTCGCGCTCGGGGTTGAGGTAGAGGTGCAAGTGCCGGCCGGTGAGTTGGCGATCCACCATCTCCACGCAGCCGATTTCCACCACCCGGTCGCCCTTGTCGGGGTCGAGACCGGTGGTTTCGGTGTCGAAGAAGATTTGCCTCATGCAGGACGTCCTTGACGGCGGCTCCAGGCCAGGATGGCGGCGCCGGCGGCCACCATCAGCAAACACAGCATCTGCCCCTGGCTGAGTGGCAGGGCGTGCAGCCCGATGTCGAAGTGGTCGGGCTCGCGGTAGAACTCCGTGAAGAAGCGCAGCCCACCGTAGCCGATCAGGAACCAAGCGCTCACCGCCCCGCGGGCACGGGGGCGGCTGGCGAACCACCACAACAGCACGAACAGCAGCAGACCCTCCGTCAGCGACTGGTACAGCTGGGAGGGGTGGCGCGGCAAGCCGTCGCCCAAGCGCGGGAACACCATGGCCCAGGGCAAGTCGGCCGGGGCCACGCGGCCCCAGAGCTCGCCGTTGATGAAGTTGCCGATCCGACCCACCATCAGGCCGGTGGGCACACAAGGCGCCACCATGTCGGTGACGTCAAAAAAATGCCGTCCGCGGGCGCGGGCCCACAGCGCCAGGGCCACGATCACGCCCAACAAGCCGCCGTGGAAGGACATGCCGCCCTTCCACACCATCAGGATCTGCAGCGGATTCGCGAGGTAGTGCAGCGGCTCATAAAACAGCACCTGGCCCAGCCGCCCACCCACCACCACGCCCAGCACGCCGTAAAACAGCAGGTCGTCCAGGTCCTTCGGGGCCCAGACGGGCTGGGGCGACCAAGGCAAGGCCATGCGCCGGCGCATCAGGAAGAAAAACATCCCGAAGGCCAGCAGGTACATCAGGCCGTACCAGTGGATGGCGATGGGCCCCCACTGCAGGGCCACGGGGTTGAATTGGGGGTGGACCCACATGGGAGAGGCTCGGTTCCGAAAAGGCGCTGCAGTTTAGTGGCCCGTCAACACGACCGCTGCCCGTCTGCGATGAGCGCCACGCCAATGAAGACCCGAAACATCGCATCGAGTTTGCTGCATCCGGAGACGACGCGGCCTTGGCCTGTGAGGCGACGAAACAGGCGGAGCCCCCCATCCAGAGCCCGCCGCCGGGTCTCGGTGCCCTGGTAGGCGCGCTGTATCAGCAGCTTCAACGGCCACGCAAGGAGGGCGTTGGGCACCTCCGGGTTGGTGAGGCTGAGCTCGCCGCGCTGCCTCGGCAGGCACTCGGCCATCGGTTTGAACGGCGCCTAGGAGTCTGCGCGGCAGAAGCCCAGGCCGTCGCCGAGATCCCGGGGGCGACAGGCTAGGCGCTGGCGACGCCGCGTGGCGGGCTACGTCAGGAGCCGGCAACGACGCTTGTCGCCCCCGGG
>NZ_JAPZSY010000002.1 GCF_027532025.1 Inhella sp.
CATGCGTTGTCGCTCCTTCTTGTGGACACGAGTCCACGGCGGCGTCGCTCCTAGCCTGCGCCGGACCAGGGGCCACGCCGGCCTGGGCTTCTGCCGCGCAGACTCCTAGCGCAAGAGTTGCGGCTTTCCCGCCACTTTCGTCACCAAGTCTGGGGGAGCCACTGGCATGACAGGCGCCTTTCCCCGTGGTCTGATTCAGGACCATGGTCTCCAACGACACCCTTCGCGCCTTGGTCGACGCCGTCACCGCCGATGTGCCGCGTCTGAGCCGCCAGCTGATCGAGAGCATCGGCGCCTGCGTTCAGCAAACTCGACACGTGCTGCTTCGCGACGCTTGGGCCCGACGACGCAAGCGCTTCCAGTTGGAATTCGAAACCAGCCTGCAGCCGAGGCTGGCACAAGCACGGCGGGGCATCGATCCGTTTCGCCCCAAAGAGGTGGCGCTCCACCAGCTGAGCCTGGTGGACGAACATCAAGCGCTGATGGATGTGGGGGTGAACCACGCCGCCAAGCACTGCCAGGAGCCCTTCTCCAACGAGTTGTACCAACTCAACACGTTCTTCAGCGCGCTGGCGGGCGTGCAACACGGGCGGGAGCCCAACTGGCTGCGGCCCACCCTCTTTGCCCAGGCCATGGCCGAGGCGCTGGCAGGCAACGACCTGTCGGCGGAGCAGCATTACGCCTTCATGCAGTTGGCCAGCCCGGCGCTGGCCGAAGCGCTGGCCCCGCTGTACCAGTCGCTGATGGCGGTGTTGCAGGAGCACAAGGTGGCGCAGTTGCTGACCACCGCGCCTACCCCCCGCGCGCCCAACACCAGCCTGGCGGACTTGCAGGAACGGGCTGAGTTCACGCGCCAGCGCGATGCCGTCACCACGGTCTTGCCGGGACAGCGCGACCGGGGTTTGTTGTCTCAGATCTACCAGCGGCTGCTCACCGACCCCACCTTGAGCGCGCCGGTGAAGGGCAGTTTGTCCAGGTTCCAAGTCGCGCTCGAGCGCCTCAGCCTGGTGGACGAGAAGCTGCTGCAAGACCAGCAGCACCCGGCTTGGCGGCTGATCAACGCCGTGGCCGCCTACGGCAGCACGTTCACCAACCCAGGCGATCATCGACTGGCCGACTTTCTGGCTTTCCTGGAAGAGCAAACCTCGGCCCTGCTCAACGCGCCCGCCCTGAGCAGTCAGCACTTCGAGGGACTGCGGCGCCTGATCGACGCGTTCATCGCACGCCAGGTGCGCGCCTCCACGGTCCAACCCTCGGCCGCGGAGCTGACGAAACTCGCGCGACGCAAACAGCGCGCCAGTTGGACCTCGCTGGTGCGCGACCAGTTGAAAGCCCAGTTGGCGGGCATTGCCGTCAGCCGCAGCCTGCGGCGCTTTCTCACCGACACCTGGGTCGACGCCATCGTGCACAGCATGGTCGAACATGGCGAGGACTCGGAACTGGCTCAATCCCAGATCCACTTGGTGGATGAGCTCATCGACAGCCTGATGCCCTTGCCGGATCAGGCCGCCCGCGACGAACTCCGCGGCCGCCTGCCGAGCCTGATTCGCCGCCTGGAGATCGGCCTGCAATCCATCCAACTGGCGCCGGAGCAGAGCCGCGACTTCTTCACCGAGCTCATGGCCCTCCATGGACGGGTGCTCAGTGGCAAGGGCTTGGGCGTCCCGACGCAGAGCCCCGTTGACGCCCCCGAGTCGCGCTACGCCCGCGACTCGCGACTCGACCCCGAGAGCAGCCTGCAGAGCGTGTTGGCCGAGCGCCACAGCGAGTTCGGTTCGGTCTGGGCCACGGCTGACGTGGACCGCACCTTGCTGCCCACTCAGCCGCAGGCACTGCAAGCGGGCGAGTCGCTGCGCCCCGACCAAGCGTGGATCGCCAGCCTGCACATCGGACACTGGCTGCACCTGATGGCCCACGGGCAATGGCGGACCGCCCAACTCGGCTGGATCAGCGAAGACGGCGAGTTCTACTTGTTCGTGGGCCAAGACGAGGCCGAGCGGCAGTCCATCACCCGCGGCGCCCTGCGGCAGCTCTACCGCAGCGGACTGGCCATCAACCTGGAGCAAGAGGGCGCCGTCGAACGCGCCATCCACGCGCTGATGCAAGACCTGCCATGAGGCCCAATGGCCCGTGGGCCTGGGGACTGGTCTTGGGCTGGACCCTGAGCCTGGGCGTGGCGGCTGAGCCCGCTCCGCCGGTTCGCCCTGCCGTGGGGCTGGTGCTCTCGGGCGGCGGCGCCCGGGGCTTGGCCCACATCGGCGTTCTCAAGGTCCTGGAGCGCGAGCGCATCCCCGTGCAGGCCGTGGCCGGCACGTCGATGGGGGCCATCGTGGGGGGGCTCTACGCCTCCGGCCTACCGGCTGCCGAGTTGGAGCGCGAGCTGCTGGCCTTGGATTGGGCCGAGGTCTTTGCCAACCGGGTGGACCGGCCCCACCTGCCCCAAAGGCGCAAAGAAGAAGACTACGCGTTTTCCGGCGCCGTCGAGCTGGGCCTTCGACAGGGCGAATTGCGCGCGCCGCAGGGCACGGTGTCAACCCGAATGCTGGAGGTGCTGCTGCGCCGCCTGACCCTGCCCGTGCGCCACGTGCGCCACTTCGACGAGTTGCCCCTGCCTTACCGCGCCGTAGCAACCGACATGGAAACCGGTGACGCGCGCGTGCTGGCCGAGGGCGACTTGGCCCACGCCATGCGCGCGAGCATGAGCGTGCCCGGGGTGTTTGCGCCCATCGAATGGGGCCAGCAGCTGTTGGGCGACGGTGGCCTGGTGAACAACCTGCCCGTGGACGTGGCACGCGGGCTCGGCGCGCAGCGGCTCATCGCCGTCAACGTGGGCACGCCGCTGGCGCCCCGCAAGAGCCTGAATTCCCTGCTGGGCTTGACCGCGCAAATGGTCAACATCCTGACCGAGCAAAACGTCAAACGCAGTGTGGCCAGCCTGGGCGCCGACGACCTGCTGATCACCCCCGACTTGTCGAGCTACAGCTCGGGGGACTTCAGCCAAGCCGCTGCCATCATCCGCGCTGGTGAGCAGGCCGCGGAAGCCCTGTTGCCCCAACTGCGAGCCCATGCGGTGTCCGCCACCGACTACGCGGCCTGGCAGGCTCAGCGGCGCGTGATGGAGCTGCCACCGCCTCGGGTGGTGGCCGTGCGCTTCGAAGGCAGCACCGCCACCCGTCCTGCGCGTCATGCGCCGCTGCTGGAATCCCGCGTGGGCGCCCCCTTCGACAGCGCCAAGGCGGTGCGCGACACCCAACAACTGGCGGCCACCGGCGACTACCAGCGCGTGGATTTCCGCCTGGACCCCACGCCAGTGGGCGACGCCTTGGTGTTCGAGTTGGACGACAAGTCTTGGGGTCCCAACTACTTCCGCATCGGACTGGACCTGTCCACCGACGGCGCGGGCGATAGCCACTTCAACTTGCGCATCAGCCACAACCGCCACTGGATCAACACGCTGGGTGGCGAGTGGCGCAACCAGCTGACGCTGGGGCGCAACCCGCGCCTCTTCACCGAGGTCTACCAGCCGCTGACCGAGCAAGCGGGCACCCCATGGGATGGGTTCGTGGCCGTCTGGGCCGAAAGCCTCGGTCGCCCGGTTTCGCTGTACGACGATCGCGGCCAAGAGATGGCTCTGCTGCAACGGCGCAGCTTGGGCTCGGGCTTGGACTTCGGTCAACCCATCGGCCGGCTGGGTGAATGGCGCGCTGGCCTGTGGCAACAAACGTGGCAGTGGAA
The DNA here is from genome assembly GCF_027532025.1 of Inhella sp. Classification (GTDB taxonomy): domain Bacteria; phylum Pseudomonadota; class Gammaproteobacteria; order Burkholderiales; family Burkholderiaceae_C; genus Inhella. Next base: position 3,736 of record NZ_JAPZSY010000002.1, read on the forward strand.
GCAACGCGTGGCCGCTCGCCCCGTCGACCCATCCTGGCTAGAGCAAACGCAGCGCATCCAAGGCCTGAGGCTGACCGCCCGAGCCGATTTGCTCGACGACGCCAACTTCCCACGCAACGGTTGGCGGGCCTCGGCCACTGGGCTGTGGGGAAGCCAGCGGGGCAGCGAACGCTCGGTGCGGCGGCTGGAGCTCGACGCGACGGGCGTGCTCAGTTGGGGCATCGACACCCTCGGTCTCACGCTGCGAACGGCCGCCTCCCGGCAGGGGCGGGACCAACTCGGCGGCGTCTACGCCCTGGGCGGGTTTCATCAACTGTCGGGCCTGCAGACCGACCAGCTCAGCGGCAACGCCCTGCTGTTGGGGCGCTTGGTGTGGCAGCGACGCCTGACCGACGCCCCCGTGTTCACCCGAGGTTGGTTCATGGGTGCTTCCCTGGAGGCCGGCAACACATGGGCCGACGCCCGTCAACTCAAGCCCAGCCACCTGCGCTGGGCGACCAGCGCCTTCGTGGGTGCCGACACCGGCTTGGGGCCGCTTTACTTGGCTGTGGGCAGCGCGCTGAACGGACGCACCGCGCTCTACCTGTTCATCGGTCGGCCGTAGGCGGCTCACCCTCGCCGACGGGCGGCGTCGCGGCATCGGGCGCCGAGCCCGCCGATGCCCACTCGTGCAGTTGCCGCGCCGCGTCGGCCACGCCCTGGTTCTTCAATGCGGAGAACAGGGCCACGCCGATGTCGCTCTGCTCGGTCAGCACGTAGCTGGCCAGCAACTCCTGGGTCTGGCGCAAGATGGCCGTTTGCTCTTTGCGGTTGAGCTTGTCGGCCTTGGTCAGCAGCACCAGCAGGCTGATCTCGCCAGCGTAGATGCGCTCGGCCATGAAGTCGATCAGCTGCCGGTCCAAATCGGTCAGGCCGTGGCGACTGTCCACCATCTGCACCACGCCGCGCAGCGGTTGACGCTGCTGCAGGTAGTCGGCCATGACCTGCTGCCAGCGCTTCTTGGCCTCGCGATTGACCGCCGCATAGCCGTAGCCCGGCAGGTCGGCCCACAACTGATTGGGCTCGTCCTTCGGCCCCACATGGAACAGGTTGATGTGCTGGGTGCGTCCGGGCGTCTTCGACGCAAAGGCCAAGCGCTTGGTTTGCGCCAAGGTGTTGATGGCCGTGCTCTTGCCAGCGTTCGAGCGCCCGACGAAAGCCACCTCGGGGAGGCCGGTGTCGGGCACCTGGTGCAGCTGCGCCGCCGTGGTGAAAAAGCGCGCGGTGTGGGCCCAGCCCAGCACCTCTTTGTCGGACAGGGTGGGGGTGGGCTCGGTCATAGAGGCGCGCATTGTAAGATTCGGCGCCTTTTGGGTTGCCCTCGCGGCCCATTCAAGACGCTCCCCTGCCAAGAAAGCGCCCCCGCACCATGAAGCTGCGACTCCTCGCCCTTGCCCTGTTTGCCGCCAGTGCCGTCCAGGCCGTCGAGCCGCCCAAGGCGCCGGTGAAGCCCGATCTGGCCAAGGGCCAAGCCATCGCCACCCAAGTTTGTGCGGCCTGCCACACGGCCGATGGCTCGCGCGGCAGCCCGGCCAACCCGATCTTGGCCGGCCAACACCCCGAGTACCTGGTCAAGCAGCTGCAGGAATACAAAAGCGGCAAGCGCAAGAACGCCATCATGGCGGGCTTCGCCGGCACACTGAGCGACGACGACATGCGCAACGTGGCCGCCTTCTACGCGAGCAAGTCGGCCAAACCGGGCTTCGCCAAGAACAAGGCCACCATCGAGCTGGGTCAGAAGATCTACCGCGGCGGCATCATGGCCAAGGGAGTTCCTGCCTGCGCCGCCTGCCACGGCCCCACTGGAGCTGGTATCCCTGCCCAGTACGCGCGATTGGCGGGCCAGCATGCCGATTACATCGAGGCCCAGATGTTGGCCTTCCGCAGCGGCGCGCGCGCCAACAACGCCCAGATGACGGGGGTCGCCGCCAACATGAACGACGCCGAAATCAAGGCCGTGTCCGATTACATCGCCGGCCTGCGCTGACCGACCCGACCCCACGCACAGAAGCCGGTGCCCCGCACCGGCTTTTTTTACGCCCGGACAATGCAGCCCGTGACTGTCTCCTCCCGCCTCTCCCAATCCGGCAAAGAGCTGCTCGAGCTGCTGGCCTCCATGCGGTTCGCCATCTCGCTGCTGGCGCTCATCAGCATCGCCTCGGTCATCGGGACCGTGGTGCAGCAGCGCCAGCCGGCCAACAACTACGTCAACCAGTTCGGGCCGTTTTGGGCCGATTTGTTTGGTCGCCTGGACCTGTTCACGGTCTACAGCGCCCCTTGGTTCTTGTTGGCGTTGGCGTTTTTGGTCGTTTCCACCTCGTTGTGCGTGGCGCGCAACACCCCCAAGATCTTGCGCGACCTGCGCGACGCCAAGCTGCACTTGCGCCCGGCCAGCCTTCGCGCCTACCCCCACAAGACCGATTCGGCGTGGACGCTGGCGCCGGCTGACACGCAGGCCACCGTGCTGGCGCGACTGGGTGCTTTGGGTTGGACACCCAAGCTCGATGCCCGCGCCGATGGCACCCTGATTGCGGCGCGCAAAGGCGGGGCGCACAAGCTGGGCTACATCGCCGCCCACAGCGCCATCGTGCTGATCTGCCTGGGCGGCTTGTTGGACGGCGACCTCGTGGTGCGCACGCTGGCCAAGATCCAGGGCAAGACCCTGTACACCGGCACGGGCAACACGGTGCCCACGCTCGAGCCACACAGCCTGGACGTTCGCAACCCCAGTTACCGCGCCAACCTCTTTGTGCCGGAAGGGGACAGCGCCCGCATGGCGCTGCTGAACCTGCCCGGCGGCCTGCTGGTGCAGCCCCTGCCGTTCGAGCTGGAGCTCAAGCGCTTCGTCGTCGAGTACTACGACACCGGGATGCCCAAACTGTTCGCCAGCGACGTGGTGCTGCGCGATGAGAACGGCGAGCACCCGGCCCGCATCGAAGTCAACAAACCGCTCATCCACCGCGGCATCGCCATCTATCAAAGCAGCTTCGAAGACGGGGGGTCGGCCCTGCGTCTGAAGCTCGAGCCATGGCGTGGGAACGAGGGGCGTGCCCTCGAGGCCCTGGTGGGCAAGCCACAACCCTTGCCCGGCACCCGGTACACGCTGGAGCCCTCCGACCTGCGCGTGATCAACGTGGAAAACCTGGCGCCGCCCGCCAGTGCAGAGGCCGCCTCCAATCCGCCTCAACCGCCAGCGTTGGCGATGTCCGGGCTGGGCAAACACCTGGGTTCGGGCGCGAAAGACCCGAACGACAAGCGCTTGCGAAACATCGGCCCCAGCCTCACGTATCGCTTGCGAGATCCAGCGGGACAAGCGCTCGAGTTCCAAAGCTACATGGTGCCCGTGGAACTGGATGGCACGCGGGTGTTCTTGATGGGCGTGCGCGACTCGGTTCAAGAGGAGTTCCGTTACCTGCGGTTGCCGGCCGATGAAAACGACAGCTTGGCCGGCTGGCTGCGCTTGCGCCGCGCCCTGAACGACCCCGCCCTGCGGGCGCAAGCCGCGCGCGCCGTGGCCGAGCAAGCCGCGCCGCGCGCCGACCTGCAGCCCCAACTGCAAGCCACGGCCGAGCAGGTGCTGGCCCTGTTCTCGGGGGAGCAGCCTGTCGGCGAAGCCCGCGGCGGATTGGCCGCCTTGGGCGCCCACGTGGAGCAGCGCGTGCCGGCGGGCGAGCGAGAAGGCATGGCCAATGTGTTGATGCGCTTGCTCAACAGCGGCTTGCTCGAACTCGATCGGGCGGCCCGCGCACGCGACGGCGTGGCGTGGCCCGAGGCCGACGACGCCCGCCAGCGCTTCATGGCCCAGGCCGTGCTGGCGCTGTCGGACAGCGCCTTCTACCCCGTCCCTTACCTCGTGACCTTGGACGGCTTTGACAAGCGTCATGCCAGCGTGTTCCAGGTGGCGCGGGCGCCGGGTCAAACCCTCGTGTATTTGGGGGCAGTGTTGCTGACCATCGGGGTGTTTGCGATGCTCTACATCCGCGAGCGTCGGCTGTGGCTGTGGCTCGCTCCCCACGGCAGCGGCACTTCTTTGACGATGGCGCTGTCCAGCTCCCGCCCCGGTAGCGAACTCGATGCCGAGTTTGCCCAACTCCAAGCCGCACTGCAGCCTCCCGTTCCGTCCCCATGACCACCACCGCCATCCCCTTGCCCACCCCAGCGCCCTCGCGGCGCAGTGCCTTCGACTGGGTGTTTGCTGCCCTGGTGCTGGCCGGCACGGCCTACGCCTTCTGGCGCTACAACGGCTCGATGGACGGCTACGAAAAAGCGGTGCTGCTGGGCAGTGCCCCATCGCTCATCGCGCTGGGCTGGTTCTGGGCGCCGCTGCGCACCCTGAGCTTGGTGGTGGGCGCGGCCTCGCTGCTGGCCATCGGTCTGTACAGCGGCCACCGCGACGCCTTCGGGGCCGACTTGGCCGTGGCCGAACAACTGTTCTTGCTCAAGTACGGTCTGGCGAGCCAGAGCGCCATTTTGTGGATGTCTTTCTTGGTGGTGCTGGCCACCGGCTTTTATTGGTTGGGACTGCTGACGCGCAGCGACGCCATGGAGGCCCTGGGCACCCGCTTGACCTGGGGCGCCGTGGGCATGGCCCTCATCGGCACCTTGGTGCGCTGGTTCGAGAGCCACCAGATCGCGCCGGACATCGGGCACATCCCGGTGAGCAACCTGTACGAAGTCTTCATCATGTTCACCTGGATGACGGCGCTTTTCTACCTCTATTACGAAGAGCGCTACCGCACCCGGGCCCTGGGCGCCTGGGTCATGCTCATCGTGTCGGCTGGTGTGGCTTTCTTGCTTTGGTACGCCTTCTCGCGCAGCGCCCACGAGATCCAGCCCCTGGTGCCGGCGCTCCAAAGTTGGTGGATGAAGATCCATGTGCCCGCCAACTTCGTGGGCTACGGCTGCTTTGCGCTGGCCGCCATGGTCGCCCTGGCCGCCTTGCTGCGCACCGCCGACGCGCGCTCGCTGTGGGTCGGACTGGTCGTGCTGCCGCTGGGCCTGGTGGCCGTGCTGCTGGGCTTTGCGCAGTTCGGGGCTCTGGAAGAAAAGACCATCACCGGCCTGCACGCTTGGGCGCGTAAGTTCGGTGGCGTTGGCGTGTTCCTGGCCGTGTGCGTGGCACTGCGCGAGCGCTTCACCGCCCGCCTGCCGGCCCTGCCCGTGCTGGACGAACTCATGTACCGCGCCATCGCGCTCGGCTTCGCGTTCTTCACCGTCGCCACCATCCTGGGCGCCTTCTGGGCCGCCGAGGCCTGGGGCGGCTACTGGAGCTGGGACCCGAAGGAAACCTGGGCCCTCATCGTCTGGCTGAACTACGCGGCCTGGCTGCACATGCGCCTCATGAAGGGCCTGCGCGGCGCCATCGCCAACTGGTGGGCAGTGATTGGCTTGCTGGTCACGACCTTTGCCTTCCTTGGGGTCAACATGTTCCTCAGCGGCCTGCACAGTTACGGGCAGCTGTAAGGACGGCGCGGCCCGGCACGACCCACCTCAGCACCCAGGAGCTCCCGTCATGCCACGCCCCTTCGTTCCCCCGATCCCCAGCAGCGAAATCACACCGCGGCGCGTCTACCTGCAGCGTCGCACCTGGTTGGCCGGCGCCGGCGCGCTGGCCCTGCCCGCCTGGGGCCAAGCCGGCAACAAGCTGCCGGGCAGCAAGTCCACGGTGCCCGGCGCGCTGGCCCTGGACAAGCCCACCGCGCAGCGCGACGCCACCACGTACAACAACTTCTACGAGTTCGGCACGGACAAGTCCGACCCGGCCGAGAACGCCCACACCCTGCGCACCCGGCCCTGGACCGTGAGCGTCGAGGGCGAGTGCCTCAAGCCCCGCACCTTCGGCATCGAAGAGTTGCTCAAGCTCGCCCCCATGGAAGAGCGCATCTACCGCCTGCGCTGCGTCGAGGGCTGGTCCATGGTCATTCCCTGGGTGGGCTACTCGCTCTCGGCCCTGCTCAAGCAGGTCGAGCCCACGGGCAAGGCCAAGTTCGTCGAGTTCGTCACCCTGGCCGACAAGACCCAGATGCCCGGCGTGCGCAGCGGCGTGCTGGACTGGCCCTACCTCGAGGGCCTGCGCTTGGACGAGGCGCAGCACCCGCTCACCCTGCTGGGCTTTGGCATGTACGGCGAGCTGCTGCCCAACCAAAACGGCGCGCCCCTGCGCCTCGTGGTCCCCTGGAAGTACGGCTTCAAAAGCGGCAAGAGCCTGGTCAAGATCCGCCTCACCGAAAAGCCCCCCATCACCAGCTGGATGGCCGCCGCCCCGCGCGAGTACGGCTTCTTCAGCAACGTGAACCCGCAGGTCGACCACCCGCGCTGGAGCCAGGCCACGGAGCGCCGCATCGGCGACGACGCCGGCCCCTTGGGGGGCTTGTTCGCGAAGCGCCGCCCGACCCTGATGTTCAACGGCTACGCCGAGCAGGTGGGCCCGCTGTACGCCGGCATGGACCTGCGCCGATTCTTTTGAAGCGCCCACTGCTGCTGCACCCGGCGGTCAAGCCGCTGGCCCACGCCCTGTGTGCCTTGCCTTTGCTGGGGCTCGTCGCCGCCTTGCTCACGCAAGGCCTGGGCGCCAACCCGGCCGAGGCCTTGATCCGCGGCCTGGGCGACTGGGGCCTGCGCGGCCTGCTGCTCACCCTGGCCATCACGCCGCTGCGCGTCACCTTCCACCAGCCCGCGCTGCTGCGCCTGCGCCGCCTGCTGGGCCTGTGGAGCTTTGCCTACGTGGCCCTGCACCTCACGGCCTACGCCTGGTTCGACCAGGGCCTGGTGCTTCAAGACATCGTGCGCGACGTGCTCAAGCGCCCCTTCATCCTGGTGGGCATGCTGGCCTTCCTGCTGATGCTGCCCTTGGCCCTGACCAGCGTCAACGCCGCCGTTCGCGCGCTCGGCGGCCGCCGCTGGCAAGCCCTGCACCGCCTCGTCTACGCCGTCGCGGCCCTGGGCTGCCTGCACTTCTGGTGGATGCGCAGCGCCAAGAACAACCTGGCCGACCCCTTCTTCCACGCCGCCCTGTTGGCCCTGCTGCTGGGCTGGCGCCTGTGGCACCGCTGGCGCCAACGCTGACCCCGAAGGCCCCATGAAAAACGCCCGCACAAGGCGGGCGTTTGGGGGCGATGGCGCCGTGGCTTACTTCTTCAGCGAGCTGGGGCCGATGTGCTTGTCCAAGAAGGCCAGCATCTGCTCGTAGAGGTCGACGCGGTTCTCCAGCTTGCCGTAGCCGTGGCCTTCCTTGTCCTTGACCATCAGCACCTCCGGCGCTTTGCCTGCGCGCTTGAGTGCATCCACCATCATCGTGGTTTGCTGCATCGGTGTGCGCACGTCATCGCGACCGGCGTACATGAACAGCGCCCCTTCGAACTTGTCCGCGTGCCGAGCCGGCGACACCTCGTGCGCCTTGCTCCAGTCATCCCCTTTCAGACCCAGGATGTCGGACTTCCAGAAGCGCTGACCCAAGCGGTTGCCCGCCGTGTCTCCCGACACCGAAGTCAGTTGGGTCTCCAAGTCGCTGACGACCAAACCCGCCACCGCGCACTTGAACATGGGCTTGGACTTGATCATGGCCCACAGCGACGCATAACCGCCGTAGCTGGCCCCGCTGATGCACATGCGGGAGCCGTCGGCGAAGCCCTGTTGGACGGCCCACTTCGCGGCGTCCTCATGGTCCTCGCTCATCTGGCGACCGTAGGCACCGTTCTTGCCGGCCTCGTAAATCTTCTTGCCAAAGCCCGGCGTGACCCGGAAGTTAGGGATCACGACGGCGTAGCCGCGCGAGGCGAGTACCTGCGCTTCGCGGATGCCGGTGCCACCCAGCCACGTGTCAGCACGGGCGAACGGACCGCCGTGGATGTGCACCACGGTCGGCAGCTTTTGGCCGGGCTGGTAGGTGTTAGGCAGGACGTAGTACGAGGGGATCTCCAAGCCGTCGCGGGTCTTCAGCAGGAAGGGACGGACCTCCGCAAGATGCCGCTCACCGATGCCCTCGCGGGTGCGCAGCAATTCGGTCAAGCGGCGCGTCTTCTCATCGAACAGGTAATAGGTCGCAGGTTGGCGGTCACTGAACACCGTCACCAACGAGCGGTCGGATTTGGTGCGCTGCAGGCTCACGGCCTTGCCCGGGAACGCCCGCTCGAGGCCAGCGTGCAGCGCGGCATAGCGTTCGTTGAAGAACACCGTTTGCAGCTTTTCGTCGGCGATGCTCAGACCCACCAATTTGCCGTCGCTGTCACGCAGCAAGGTGGCGCCCAGTGAGCCCAGGGCGTCAAGGCCAAGGTCGTAGCGCGGATGGGCTGCCACGATGTCGGAGAGGTCGCCCTTGGCCACGTCGAATCGCACCAGGGCGCTGGTGTCGCGCCCCTTGGCGGTGGAAACAATGAAATCTTGGTTGTTGTCCGCCATGGCGATGGGCGTCCAGCGCTCCTTCTCACCCTTGTCGAACTTCTTGATCTCGCGCCACTCGGAATCGGCCGAGTCACGGTAGAGCACGCGAACCTGCTGCTCCTCGGGCATCAACTCACGGTCATCCACGACGGTGGCCACGCGCGGCACACCCGCTTCATCCAACAGCCACCGCGTGACCAAGCCGGGCTGTTTGAAAGTGAGCAATTCCTTCTTGCCGTTGCTCAGGTTCAAGCGGTACAGGTCGGGGGCCCGCGCATCGCGCAAGCTGCCGCTGACGATGATCTCTTCGGTGTTGTTCGGCAGGCGTCCCGCCACACGGATTTGGCGACGCTCTTCACGCACGGTGGGGTGCAACTGACGCCCGCCCGAGCCGTCGGCCTTGACGACGAACAAGCCACCGCCCTCGCCGAACTCGGGGCCCGTGGGAGTGTCCAAGGTGCCCAAGCTGAACACCAGGTAGTCGCCCACCCAGTTGAACTGCACCACGTCGTACTCGGTGAAGTTGGTGACCACCCGGGGCTTCATGGTGTCGAGGTCGAGCACCACGATGTTGCGCTTTTCGCCCACTGGGGCCAGCGCTGCCAGCTTTTTGCCATCGGGCGACAGGCTTCCCTGTTGGTACAGCGGGTAGTCGACATACGCCTTCACCGGCAGCGGTTGGAAGGGCAAGTTGGTGGTGACGTCCGGCAACACGGCCTGCGTCTGGGCCCAGGCCCCGGTGAGGGGCGTGGCCCCCAACACCGCGCTCACGCCCAACAGGGCGATGGCGCGTTTGGTCAGTTTGATGGTCATGTGTTTCCTTGGGGGATCTTGAAATGGCCGTACAACGGGGCCGACGAACGGCCAGCGTGGCTGCATGGTGCCGCCAGCCCCCGGGCTTGGACAAAAGCCACGGGAGATAGCCGCTTTGGTGCGAAGGATTTTGCGGGCGGCGCAGCTCCGCGTTTACCCCAACCTGATCGTTGCCCTTGTCCGTGGTGATGGGCTTTGGCGCGCCGACGCCCTCGTCCCTGCTGGGGCGGTGGTGGCCCGGGATAATCGAGGCCTCGATCTTCTGGTTCCGTGGCTTGGCCACGCCCCCACCCCCCTCCCATGCGCCCGGCCGTCCTCGTCACCGGAGCGGCCCGTCGCTTGGGCCGCCACATCGCCTTGCACTTGGCCGAGCACGGCTGGGACGTGGCGGTGCACCACCGCCATGCGCCCGACCCGGAGGCCGAGGCCACGGCGGCCGACCTGCGCGCGCTGGGGGCCCGGGTGCACGTCCTGGCGGCCGAACTGGGCGACGAGGCGGCCGTGGAGGGCTTGGTGCCGGCCGCCGTGGCCGCCTTCGGCCGGCTGGACGCGGTGGTGAACAACGCCTCGCGCTTCGAGCACGACACCATCGCCACGCTGAGCCACGCCAGCCTGGACGCCCACTGGCGCACGAACACCGCCGCCGGGTTGATCCTGGCCCGCGCGCTGCACCGGCACTGCGCGGAGGCCCAACGGCAAGGCTGCGTGGTCAACCTGCTGGACCAAAAGCTGTGGGCCCCCAACCCGGACCACCTGAGCTACACGCTGAGCAAGGCGGCGCTGGCCGCGGCCACGCCCATCCTGGCGCAGGCCCTGGCGCCCTGGGTGCGGGTGGTGGGCGTGGCGCCGGGGTTGACGCTGGGTAGCCCCGACATCGACGCCGCCCGCTTGGCCAAGCTTCAGTCGCAAACGCCCTTGGGCTTGGGCGTGGCGCCCGACGACATCGCGCGCACCGTGCACTACCTGCTGAGCACCCCGTCGGTCACCGGCACCAGCATCGTGGTGGACGCCGGCTCCCACCTGACCCGCATGACCCGCGACTTCGCGTTCACGGACACGGACTCCCCATGAAGACCATCCACATCGAAAAGCTGCGCGTCCAAGCCAGCGTGGGCATCCTGCCGCACGAGCTCGAGGCCAAGCAGCAGCTGCTGATTTCGCTCTTCGTCGAGCTGGCCGACGGACCCTTGTTGCCCGAGGAGGACAGCGTGGCCCACGTGCTGGACTACCGCCACCTGCGCGCCAGCGCCATCCGCCACGCCGAGAGCGGCCACATCAACATGCTGGAAACGCTGGCCGGCCGCATCCTGCAAGACCTGCTGAGCGAGCGCGGCGTGAGCGCCGGCACCGTCAGCGTGACCAAGCCCAACATTTTTCCGGACTGCGACGGCGTGACCGTGAGCGTGACGGGCAGGAACCCGCGATGAGCCACAAAGACAAAGAGACCCACGAAGTCAACAAGCTGTCCAAGCGCCTGCACCGGCAGGTGGGCGAGGCCATCGGCGACTTCAACATGATCGAAGCCGGCGACAAGGTCATGGTCTGCCTGAGCGGCGGCAAGGACAGCTACGCCTTGCTCGACATCCTGATCAACCTGCGCCAGCGCGCGCCGATCGACTTCGAGCTGGTGGCCGTCAACCTCGACCAAAAGCAGCCCGGCTTCCCCGAAGAGGTGCTGCCGACCTACCTGAAGAGCATCGGCGTGCCCTTCCACATCGAGGAGCAGGACACCTACAGCATCGTCAAGAAGCTGATCCCCGAGGGCAAGACCACCTGCAGCCTGTGCTCGCGCCTGCGCCGCGGCATCCTGTACCGCGTGGCGGGTGAGCTGGGCTGCACCAAGATCGCGCTGGGCCACCACCGCGACGACATCGTGACCACGCTGATGCTCAATATGTTTCACGGCGGCAAGATGAAGGGGATGCCGCCCAAGCTGGTCAGCGACGACGGCAAGAACGTGGTCATCCGTCCGCTGGCCTACGTGGCCGAGAGCGACCTGATCCGCTGGGCCGAGCACCGGCAGTTCCCCATCATTCCGTGCAACCTGTGCGGCGGCCAGGAGAACCTGCAGCGCGCCGCCATCAAGGCGATGCTGCAGGAGTGGGAGCGCAAAACCCCCGGCCGCATCGACAACATGTTCCGTGCCATGGGCAACATCGTGCCCAGCCACATGATGGACAAGGCGCTGTACCCCTTCACCACGATCAAGGCCACCGGCGCCGCTTTCGAGGGGGGGGACATCGCCTTCGACGAAGACGAGGGCTGCGGCCCCACGCCCGAACCCGTGCGTGTCATCCGGTTGAGCCCCGAAGCCGTATAAGTCGCTGTCCAGTCCGTTCCCAGGAGACCCGCCATGACCCGCCGTGCCCTTTTGCTGCTTGCCCCTGCCCTGCTCTTGGCCGGTTGCGCCAGCCTGAACCAGGTAGGCGCCGAGGTCAGCAGCTTCGGCGAATGGCCTGCCGGGCGCGCTGGCGGCACCTACGCCTTCGAGCGGTTGCCCTCGCAGCAGCAGGCCGGCAGCCGCGCCGCCCAGCTGGAGGCACTGGCCGCACCGGCCTTGGCCAAGGCCGGCTTCCAGCCCGCCCCGGCCGGGGCAGCGCCGGACGTCATCGTGGCCATCGGGGCGCGGGTGTCGCGCACCGACGCCGCCCCCTGGGACGACCCGCTGTGGGTGCGCTGGCACGCGCCGCTGCGCGCTTACCGCTACGGCCTCTACCCCGTGCGCCCCTGGGGCAGCAGCTTCCCGCCGGAGCCGCGCTACGACCGCGAGGTGGCGCTGCTGCTGCGCGATCGCGCCTCGGGCCAGGCCCTGTACGAGGCCCGCGCCAGCAACGACGGCGCCACGATGGGCAGCGAGGCCCTCGTGGGCGCGCTGTTCCAAGCGGCCATGAGCGACTTCCCACGGGCCGATCCCAAGCCGCACTGGGTGCGCGTGCCGCTCCCCTGATCGGGGGTCGGGCGCGCCAAAGGCGCCCGGATAATTCCGCCCCTTTCGACACGCAGGGGGCGGGATGGCTTCGACGATCAACTTGGTGGTGATGGCCGCCGGCAAGGGCACGCGGATGAAGTCCGCCACGCCCAAGGTGCTGCACCCCATCGCCGGCAAGCCCTTGGTGCAGCACGTGCTGGACACCATGGCCCCCCTGCCCGCGGCGGCGCGCATCGTCATCACCGGCCACGGCGCCGAGGCCGTCGAGGCCCGCACCCGCGGCGAGGCGCTTCGCTTTGTGCGCCAGATGCCTCAACTGGGCACGGGCCATGCGGTCCAACAAGCCTTGCCCGCGCTGAACGACAGCGCACCCACCACGCTGATCCTCAACGGCGACACGCCCCTGGTGCAAGAGTGCACCGCCCGGGCCCTGGCCGAGGCCTGCGGCGGCACAAAGCTCGCGCTGCTGACCGTGGTGCTGGACGACCCCACGGGCTACGGCCGCATCCTGCGCTCCCCAGATGGCGCCGTGCTCGGCATCAAGGAGCACAAAGACGCGAGCGAGGCCGAGCGCCAAGTCCGGGAGGGCTACACCGGCATGATGGCCGCGCCCACCGCGGCGCTGCGCCGCTGGCTGGCGGCGCTGAAGAACGACAACGCCCAGGGCGAGTACTACCTGACCGACATCGTGGCCATGGCCGTGGCCGAGGGCGTGCCGGTGGTGGCCACGCAAGCCCCCAACGAAACCGAGGTGCTGGGCGTGAACGACCCGGTGCAACTGGCCGACCTGGAGCGCCGCTTTCAGCGCCGCGAGGCCGAGCGCCTGATGCGCGCCGGCGTGCGCCTGCTGGACCCCGCCCGCTTCGACCTGCGCGGCACCTTGACGCACGGCAGCGACGTCGAGATCGACGTCGGCTGCGTCTTCGAAGGCAGCGTGCACCTGGCCGACGGCGTTCGGGTGGGGGCCCACTGCGTGATCAAGAACGCCCGGCTCGACGTCGGTGCGGTGATCCACCCCTTCACCCACATCGATGGCGAAAGCCAGCCCGTGCAGGTGGGCGCCGGTGCGTTGATCGGCCCCTTTTCACGCCTGCGCCCTGGCGCCATCCTGGGCCGCGAGGTGCACATCGGCAACTTCGTCGAGGTGAAGAACAGCACCCTGGCCGACGGCGCCAAGGCCAACCACCTGGCCTATCTCGGCGACGCCACGGTGGGCCAGCGGGTCAATTACGGCGCCGGCGCCATCACCGCCAATTACGACGGAGCGAACAAACACCGCACGGTGATCGGCGATGACGCTCACATCGGCTCCAACTGCGTGCTGGTGGCCCCGGTGACGATCGGCGCGGGCGCCACCGTCGGGGGCGGCTCCACCGTGACCAAAACCGTGCCGGCCGGCGGATTGACCGTGGCGCGAGCCCGCCAAGCCACCCTGCCGGGCTGGCAACGTCCCACCAAGAAAGCAAAGGCATAACACCATGGCCGGCGCCAGCCTTCTCGCCCTGCTCGACGACATCGCCACCGTCCTCGACGACGTGGCCGTATTGACCAAGATTGCCGCCAAGAAGACCAGCGGCGTGCTGGGCGACGACTTGGCCCTCAACGCGCAACAAGTCGCCGGCGTGCGCGCCGAACGCGAGTTGCCCGTGGTGTGGGCCGTTGCCAAAGGGTCGATGCTCAACAAAGCCATCCTGGTCCCGGCCGCGCTGTTGATCAGCGCCTTCGTGCCCGCCTTGATCGTGCCCTTGCTGGTGCTGGGCGGACTGTTCCTGTGCTTCGAAGGCGTGGAAAAGCTCTGGCATGCGTGGGCCCACCGCGCCCAGGCGCAGGCCGAGCACGAGGCGCTGACCCAGGCCCTGCAGCAGCCCGATGTCGATCTGGTCGCCTTCGAGCGAGACAAGATCCGCGGCGCCGTCCGCACCGACTTCATCTTGTCGGCCGAGATCATCGTCATCGCGCTGGGCATCGTGGCCGGCCAGCCCTTGGCCACCCAGGTGATGGTGCTGGTCGGCATCGCCGTGGCCATGACGGTCGGCGTTTACGGTCTGGTGGCCGCCATCGTCAAGCTGGACGACGTCGGTCTGTGGCTCACCCAAAGGCATGCCAGCGGGCTGCTGCACCGCTTGGGTTGGGGCCTGCTGGCCCTAGCGCCGGGGTTGATGAAGGTCCTCGGCGTGGTGGGCACGGCCGCCATGTTCTTGGTCGGCGGCGGCATCCTCACGCACAACACGCCCGCACTGCACCACCTCTTGGCCAGCCAGCCCTGGTGGACGGCCACGGCGGCCGATCTGGCCGTCGGGGTGCTGGCGGGCGCCTTGGTGCTGCTGGCGGTGAGCGCGGTGCAGGCTTGGCGACGCCCCCCAGCCAAACCCTGATGACAGGGGCCCCGGAAGGTCCTACCCTGGCTCTCATCCAAGGGGGAGGGCTGACCCATGTTGCAACACGCGATGGCTTGGTTGGGACTCGCAATCGTGCTCGTGCTGGCGGCCGACATGGCCTTGCTGGCCTTGCAACGACGGGGATGGTCCGTGCAGCGCCCCTGGGCTGACTGGCACATCGGCAGCGGCGAGCCGCAGCGCGAACGACGCCGACAAGCCGTTCAACACCTGCGCGAACGTCGCTCACCCATCGCCTGCGCCCGAGACGACCGTGCCCCCGAAACCCAAGCGGCCATGGCTTTTGCGACCCTGTCGGGCCGTCACAATCGGGCATAGCCCCGGCTCGCGTCTCGAGTCGGCACCTGACCTGAGCCACTCGACCCCATGAAGCGATCCCTCGTGCCCCTGGCGCTGGCCCTGTGCTTGGCCCTTCCCGCCCTGGCCGCCCCCGAACCCTCTCAACCGGTGCTGCCCCGCGCAGGCACTGGCGCCACCAACCCAGCCGACGAAGCGTACGCGCGGGGCCTTCAAGCCTTTTCGGCCGGCCAACAGGATGAGGCCCGGCGCGCCTTCAACGAGGCCCTCAAGGCCAACGACCGCCACGTGATGGCGATGCTCGCGCTCGTGGAGTTGGCGTTCCAAGCCAAGAACGACGCCGAGGTCCGGCGCTGGCTGCAAAAGGCCGAACAAACCGAGCCCAACAACGTCCACGTGCTGCTGACTTTGGGCCGCTATCACCTGACGCGCGACCAAGCCAGCAAGGCCGAGAGCGTGTTGACCCGCGCGGTCGACGCCCAGCCGAAAAACCTGCAAGCCCTGATCGAGCTGGCCGATGCCCACTCGCGCCAACGCGACCACGCCAAAGCCGCGGTGCGGCTGCGCCAGGCGGCCGAGTTGGCCCCCCAGTCCGCCCAAGTGCAGCAACTGCTGGGCCTGACGCTGATGCGCGGCGGCAAGCCGGCCGAGGCAGAGAAGCACTTGCTCAAGGCCGCCGAACTCGAGCCCCAATCGCCCGAGCCGCTGCTGCTGCTGGCGCAAATGGAAACCAAGGCCGCCGGCGCCACCAAGTACATCGACCAAGCCCTGCAGCGCGCCCCGCAAAGCTACGACGGGCTCATGATGCGCGCCTACTGGCAGCATCAAACGGGCGACACAGCAAGCGCTCGACGCACGCTGGACGGCGTGATGAAGCTCTACCCCAAGCTGGCCGAACCCTGGGTCCGCCTGGGCATGCTGGCCTCGGCCGAAAAGCGCACGGCCGACGCCCGGTCGGCCTACAAGGCCGCCCTCGAACGCGATGCCAACCACCCCGTGGCCCTGAACAACCTGGCCATGATTTCCCTGGAGGCGGGCGAGAACCCCAACGTGGCCGAGGGCATGATTCGCAAGGCCCTGAAGGTGCTGCCCAACAACGGCGCGCTGCAAGACACCCTGGCCACCGTGCTGGTGGCCAAGAAGGACGCCCGCGGCGCACTCGCGGCCATCCAACTGGCGGCCAAGTTGTCGCCCAACGACCCCGGCATCCAACTGCATTTGGCGGAGATCCTGCTGCTGAACGGCGACAAGGTGGCAGCCAAGCGCACAGCCGAAGCCCTCAAGCCCGGCCCGGGCGTGGACCCCGGGCGCTTGGCGGCCGTGCTGCGCTGAGAGTCTGCGCGGCAAAAGCCCAGGCGGGCTGACCGCCCCCACCCCCGACGCCCCATATGTCGGGATTCTTGACAAGCGACGTTCGCTGACACACCGCCCGATGGCAAGCCACCATCGGGCGGTGCCGTTTTCGGACTGGCTCGCATCTTGCGGCTGGGTGGTTCTCACTCTCGGAGTCTTTCCATGAAAACTTGGTCCTTGGCCATCGCCACCGCCGCCGCAGCCACCCTGATGCTGGGCTCGGTCCACGCCGCCCCCGTCACCGGCGCCAGCGGCGCGGGCGCACCGCCCCTGCCCGGCGTGACCTCGGTGGTCGACTTCGACGCCCAGAGCAACAGCAGCTTCGCCTCGCTCACGCTGGGCAGCGTCACCTTCAGCGGCATCGGCGGCAATCTGCGCACCAGCAATCAGTACGCTGGGCAGTACAACGGCCGCGGTGCGTACTACCTGGACAACAACGCCGGCAACACCGGCGGGATCCGCTTTGACTTCAGCAGCATCGTCAGCGCCTTCGCCTTCCAGTGGGGAGCGTCGGACAACACCTGGACTTTGGCCGGCTACGACGCCAGCAACAACCTGATCGAGTCGTTCGTCACCCCGATCACTTATGCGTCGAACGCGGGGGACTACATCGGCCTGAGCGGCGGTGCGTTCAAGTACGCCATCTTGACGAACAGCAGCAGCTACGACTGGGTGTTCGTGGACAACTTCAGCATCGTGGAAGACCAAGGCGGCGGCACGGTGCCGGAACCCGCGGGTCTGGCCCTCGCAGGCTTGGCCTTGCTGGGCTTGGGCGCCTCGCGCCGCCGCCGGGCCTGAGTCGTCACGCTCGGTCCCTCAGGCCCGCCACTGGCGGGCCTTTTTCATGCGCGGCTCATGCACGGGCCAACACCGGGGCGAGCGCCACGCCGGTGTGCGTGCCGGCCCGCACCAGGGCCTCGGGCGTGCCTGCGGCCACCAAGCGGCCGCCGCCCGTGCCGCCCTCCGGCCCCAAGTCCAGCACCCAGTCGGCCTCGGCGATGAGGTCGAGGTCGTGTTCGATGACCCAGACCGAGTGGCCGGCGTCCACCAGGCGGTGCAACACCTTGATGAGGCGCTGCACGTCGCTCATGTGCAGGCCCACGGTGGGCTCGTCCAGAACATAGAGCGTGTGCGGCTGCTTTTGCCGGCGCACGTCGTCGCGCACCTTCACCAGCTCGGTCACCAGCTTGATGCGCTGGGCCTCGCCGCCGCTGAGCGTGGGCGAGGGCTGGCCCAGGGTGAGGTAGCCCAGGCCCACGTCCTGCAAGAGCTTGAGCGGGTGGGCGATGGCGGGCATGGCACCGAAGAACTCCACGGCCTCGTCCACCGGCAGGGTCAGCACGTCGCCGATGCTCTTGCCCCGCCAGCGCGCGGCCAGGGTTTCGGGGTTGAAGCGGGCGCCGTGGCACTGGTCGCACTGCACCTTCACGTCGGGCAGGAAGCTCATCGCCAGGGTGCGCATGCCCTGGCCTTCGCAGGCCGGGCAGCGGCCGGGGCCGGTGTTGAAACTGAAGCGCCCGGCGGCAAATCCGCGAGCCTTGGCCTCCAGCGTGTCGGCGAACAGCTTGCGGATGGCGTCCCAGAAGCCGATGTAGGTGGCGGGGCAGCTGCGCGGGGTCTTGCCGATGGGGGTTTGGTCGACCTCGAGCACGCGCTCGATGGCCTCGAAGCCCTCGATGGCCTCGCAGCCTTGCCAGCTCTTGAGCGCCTTGCGCAGCGGCACGGCGGCGGCCAGGTTGTGCATCAGCACGTCGCGCGCCAAGGTGCTCTTGCCCGAGCCCGACACGCCCGTGACGGCCACCAAGCGGCCCAGGGGCAGCGAGGCGTCCAGGCGCTGCAGGTTGTGCAGGCTGGCGCCCTTCACGGTCACGCTGGGCGTGGCACTGTCCACCGGGCGGCGGGCTTGCTGCGGGTGCTTGAGCGGCTGGGCCAGACAGGCGCCGGTGACCGACTCGGGCACGCGAGCCAGGTCGGCCGCCGTGCCCTGCGCCACCACGCGGCCACCGCGCGCGCCAGCGCCGGGGCCGATGTCGATCAGGTGCTCGGCGCGGCGGATGGTGTCTTCGTCGTGCTCCACCACCACCAGGGTGTTGCCGCGCTCGGCCAGCAGGCCCAGCGCGTCGAGCAGGATGCGGTTGTCGCGCGCGTGCAGGCCGATGGTGGGCTCGTCCAGCACGTAGCAAACGCCCTGCAGGTGCGAGCCCAGCTGCGCGGCCAGGCGGATGCGCTGGGCCTCGCCGCCGCTGAGCGTGGGCGCGGCGCGGTCCAGCGTCAGGTAGCCCAGGCCGACCTGACCCAGGAAAGCCAGACGCGCGCGGATCTCGGTCAGCACGTCACGGGCGATGTCGGCGTCGCGGCCGTCCAGCGCCAGCGCGTTGGCCCAGGCGGCGGCCTCGTGCACGCTCTTGGCGGCGATGGTGGCGATGGGCTCACCGTCGAAGCGCACGGCGCGGGCCGTGGGGTTCAGGCGCGCGCCTTGGCAGGCGGGGCAGACCTCGTCGCTCAGGCCCTCCAGGTCGACCTCGGCGTGCAGCTGCTGCTCGCGGCCCTTTTCGTCGGCGGCGAGCACCGAATCGTCGAGCTGCTGGCGCTGGGCGCGGTCCAGCTTCAGGCCCGTGCCCACGCAGGACGGGCACCAGCCGTGCTTGCTGTTGTACGAAAACAGGCGCGGGTCCAGCTCGGGGTAGCTGGTGGCGCACGTGGGGCAGGCGCGCAGGGTGGAGAACACGCGCACGCGCTGCGCGGCCGGGTCGTCGATGGGTGCCAGCAGGTGCAGCACGCCGCGGCCGGTTTGCAGCGCGCTGGCCAACAGCTCGCGCAGCGCCGGCTCGTTGGCGGGGTCCACCACCACGTCGCCCACCGGCAGTTCCAGCGTGTGTTCCTTGAAGCGGTCCAGGCGCGGCCAGGGCTTGGTGGGAAGGAACTGGCCGTCCACGCGCAGGTGCGTGGTACCTTTGCCGGCCCATTGCTTGGCGAGGTCGGTGTACAGGCCCTTGCGGTTGATGACGAGCGGCGCCATCACGCCCACGCGCTGACCGCGGTGGTCGCGCAGGATCTGCGCGGCGATTTGCTCCAGGCTTTGCGGGGCCACCGGCGTGCCGTCGTGCACGCAGTGCTGCTGGCCCAGCTTGACCCACAGCAAGCGCAGGAAGTGCCAGACCTCGGTGGCCGTGGCCACGGTGCTCTTGCGGCCGCCACGGCTCAGGCGCTGCTCGATGGCGACGGTCGGCGGGATGCCCCACACGGCGTCCACCTCGGGCCGGCCCGCCGGTTGCACGATGGAGCGGGCGTAAGCGTTCAGGCTTTCCAGGTAGCGGCGCTGGCCCTCGTTGAACAGGATGTCGAAGGCCAGCGTGCTCTTGCCCGAGCCCGACACCCCCGTCACCACCGTGAACTTGCCGTGCGGGACGTCCACGCTCAGGCCTTTGAGGTTGTGCTCGCGGGCGTTGACGATTTCGATGGCGGCCTTGCGCGGCGCGGCCATGCGGCGCTTGTTCAGCAGCAGCGTTTGCAGCGGCGAGCCCTCGGCCACCACCAGGGGGCGTTCCATGGCCTGCACGTAGTCGCGCAGCGCCTGGGCGGTGTGCGTGTCGTGGTGCAGCATGAGGTTTTCGGGCGTGTCCTCGGCCACGATGCGGCCGCCGGCCGAGCCACCTTCGGGCCCGAGGTCGATCACCCAATCGGCCGCGCGGATGACGTCGAGGTTGTGCTCGATCAGCAGCATCGAGTGCCCGGCCGCCATCAGCTTGCGCAGCGCGCGCATCAGCTTGGCGATGTCGTCGAAGTGCAGGCCCGTGGTGGGCTCGTCCAACAGGAACAGCAGCCCTTTCTTGGCCACGCGCTTGGCGCTGGCGCTGTCGGCCAGGTGGCTGGCCAGCTTCAGGCGCTGGGCCTCGCCGCCGCTGAGGGTGGGCACGGGTTGGCCCAGGGTCAGGTAGTCCAGGCCCACGTCCACCAAGGGCTGCAGGCGCAGCTGCACCTCGCGGTCGTTGGCGAACCAGGCCAGGGCCTCGGCCACGGTGAGGTCGAGCACGTCGGCAATCGAACGCTCGACCCCGCCGCGTGCCAGCTTCACCTCCAGCAGCTCGGCGCGGTAGCGGGTGCCGTGGCAGTCGGGACAGCGCAGGTAGACGTCGCTGAGAAACTGCATCTCCACGTGCTCAAAGCCCGAGCCCGAGCAGGTGGGGCAGCGGCCGTCGCCGCTGTTGAAGCTGAACATGCCGGCGGCGTAGCCACGCTCCACCGCCAAGGGCGCGGTGGCAAAGCGCTGGCGGATCTCGTCGAACGCACCCACCACGCTGGCGGGGTTGGAACGCGCCGTCTTGCCGATGGGCGACTGGTCGACGAACACGACACCCGCCAGCCAATCGGCCCCCAGCAGGCGGTCGAAGGTACCCGGGGCTTCGGTGCTCTGTCCGAAATGGCGCAGGAGCGCTGGCGCGAGGATGTCCTGGATGAGCGTGCTCTTGCCCGAACCCGACACGCCGGTGAGCACCACGAAGCGCTGCAAGGGCAGGAAGAGGTTGACGTTCTGCAGGTTGTGGGCCCGGGCGCCCTCCAGCAACAGCTTGGGGGTGGCTTCGTCCACCGCGCGCTTGACGGCGAGGCCCACGTGCTTGCGGCCACCGAGGTAGGCGCCAGTGAGCGTGTCGGCCTCGCGCAAGGCCTCGGGCGTGCCGTCGAACACGATGTTGCCGCCCAGACGGCCGGGGCCGGGGCCCATGTCGATGACGCGGTCGGCCGCCCACATCACGGCGGGGTCGTGCTCCACCACCACCAGGGTGTTGCCAGCGTCTCGCAGGCGGTGCATGGCCTGGGTGATGCGGTGCATGTCGCGCGGGTGCAGGCCGATGGACGGCTCGTCCAGCACGAACAAGGTGTTGACCAGGCTGGTGCCCAGCGCCGTGGTGAGGTTGATGCGCTGCACCTCGCCGCCGCTCAGGGTGCGGCTTTGGCGGTCGAGTGTCAGGTAGTGCAGGCCCACGTCCACCAAGTACTTCAGGCGGTTGCGGATCTCGTCCAGCAAATGGCCCAGGGCCTGGTCCAGCAGCTCGCTGGGCGGTTGGTAGGCGTCGAAGAAGTCGCGCAGCGTGCGGATGGGCAGGCGCATCAAATCGGCCAGGCTCAAGCCAGGCAGCGCGGCCAGTTGGTCCGACGTCCAGGCCAGGCCCTTAGGCAGGAAGCGCGGTGCATCGACCGCTGGGCCGTCCAGGCGCCACAGCAGGGCCTCGGTTTTGAGCCGCGCGCCGCCGCAGGCCGGGCACTCGGTATAGCTGCGGTACTTGGACAGCAGCACCCGGATGTGCATCTTGTAGGCCTTGGTCTCCAGGTAGGCGAAGAAGCGCCGCACGCCGTACCACTTCTTGCCCCACTGGCCGTCCTTGTAGCCCTCCTCGCCCTCCAGCACCCAGTGCCGGTGCTCGGGCGACAGCTGCGCCCAGGCCGTGTCGCGCGGGATGCCGTGCAGGCCGCAGTGCTTCATCAAATCGTCGTAGCACTCGCTCCAGGCCGGCGTGGTGAAGGGCTTGATGGCGCCGCCGCGCAGGGTCTTCTTCTCATCGGGAACGACCAGGCCCCAGTCCACGCCAATCACGCGGCCGAAGCCTCGGCAGGTCTCGCAAGCACCCAGGGCCGAATTGAACGAAAACAGGGCCGGCTGCGGCGCCAAGTAGCGGCGGTCGCTTTCGGGGCAGTGCAGGCCGGTGGAATAGCGCCACTGCAGCCCTGGATCGTCCAGGCCCTGCACCAGCAACTGGCCATTGCCACGCACCAGGGCCAGCTCGATGGCTTCGGCCAAGCGGGCGGGGTCGGCGCTGCCCAGTCGCAGGCGGTCGACCACCACGTCCATCAGCGTGCGATCGCCCACCTCGCGCCGGTTCATGGAGCGCGTGTAGCCGCCAGCGCTGAGCCACTGCTCGACCTCGGCCTCGCCGATGCCGCCGGGCAGCTCCACGCCGAAGCACAGGGCCACGCGCGGGTCGCCGGCGGCGGCGGCGCGTTGCAACAAGTCGGCGGCAATGGTGGCCGGGGTGTCTTGCCGCACGGGCAGCGCGGTGTCTTGGTCGAACAGCTGGCCGGCGCGGGCGAACAAGAGCTTGAGGTGGTCGTTCAGCTCCGTCATCGTGCCCACGGTGGAGCGGCTGTTGCGCACCGGGTTGGTCTGGTCGATGGCGATGGCCGGCGGCACGCCGTCCACGCGGTCCACCTGCGGGCGGTCCATGCGGTCGAGGAACTGCCGCGCGTAGGCGCTGAAGGTTTCGACGTAGCGCCGCTGCCCCTCGGCGTAGAGGGTGTCGAACACCAGGCTGCTCTTGCCGCTGCCGCTGGGCCCGGTGACGACCGTCAGCTCGCCGGTGCGGATCTCCACATCCAGGTTCTTCAGGTTGTGCTGGCGGGCGCCTTGGATGCGGATCGGCTCAGACATGGGAGGGGCCAGGGGGACAGAGGGCGGACATTGTGGGCCGCTCGGCCGGCACGAGCGGCGACCCACGTGCAATCCCCAGCAACCCACCCTCCCATGCGTTGCGGGCTTCACGCTTCTCGGTGACCGTCCCAGGGTCTTGGCGCCAGGGGCGCAACTACCATCGGCCACCTCAGACCCACACCCAGGAGGAACGGCATGAATCCAGCAGCGAGGACCATCGCTTCTGCACTTCGGGCTTGGCGGCGCGGGCTGGCGGTGGCGCTGGCCCTGGGCCTGTCCGCCTGCGGCACGCCGGACACCAAGCCCACGGGCCCCCGAGAAGTCGCCTCGGCCATCACCCTAGACGGTCGGTTGATCCAGTTTGACGTGCTGCAGGCCCGCACCCTGCTGAGCAATCGGCCCCTGACCGGGCTCCATGCCCAGGACCGCGTGGTGGCGATGGCCCGTCGCGGCGCTGAAGGCCCCTGGGTGGTGCTGGGCGCCAGCGGCCAGCTGTACCAGTTGGATATGGCGCAAGCTCAGCTGCGGGCCTTGGGCTCGGCGGCCATCCTCAGCGGTGGCGGGCGGGAGTACGGCCTGGGGCACGACCGTGCCACCGACCGCTTTCGCGTCGTCAGCGATGCCGGGCTGAACTTGCGCCTGAACGCCGCCACCGGCGCCATGCTGGACAACGACCCCACCCGGCCGGGCATCCAGCCCGACCCGACACTGACGCTGAACGGCGTGCCGACCGACCCCAAGAGCCCCTGGGCCGGACGCCGACCCATGCTGACCGCGCTGGCCCCCTGGCCACAAGGTGGCGACCGTTACCTGGGCATCGAACGCGGCGTGGGCGCGCTCGTGGTCGTCGGAGACGAATCGCTTGGCGCGCAGGGCGGCCGGGTGCAGCCTTTGGGTCTGCTGGGCTTGGGCCCGCTGGAACGCGCCGCCCTGGTGGTTTCACCCCAAACCGGCGCGCTGTGGGCGGCGTTGACACCCCAGGGTGCCCCGAACGCCCGACTGCCCTCCCGCTGGGCGCGCATCGACGCATCCACCGGCAAGGGCGAGGTTCAGGGCGCCATCGGCGACAACGAATCCATCGTGGCCCTGGCTTTGCCCTGAGCCCTTGCGAGCGAACGCCATGACGACCTGGAATCGCCTGCTGACCGCCGCCCTGTTGGCCGCCTCCGCCCTGTTGACGGGATGCGCCAGCTCGGGCGATCGCTTCACCATCGACGACGGCCGGCCGGTCGACCCGACGCTGCTGGGCAGCATCGTGGCCTACGGCCATGGGGAGCGCGCCATCCGGCCCGCCATCGCCCGCACCGCGCGCCTGAACGACCCGGAATGCGACAAGCAGTGGGAGCTGCCGTTTGCCGTGGCGTCCAGCGCCGGGTGGCAAGACACCGAGCGCGTGGCCTGGAAGCGCGGCCTGGACGTGGACGAGCGCCCGACCGTGATTGCCGTGGCACCCGATTCGCCGCTGCAGCTGGGCGACCGCATCGTGCGGGTCTCGGCGCTGGACAGCAAAGACTGGGAGCAACAGATGCTCGCCCTGGCCACCCTGCGCGACCGCGGCGAGCCCTACGACGTCACCCTGGCCAGCGGCCGCAAGGTGGCGATCACCCCCTTCAGCGTGTGCCGCGGCTACAGCCGCTTCGCGCCGCCGAACACGCCCACGGTGCAGGACTACCACTGGCTGATGACCGTGCACCCGCTGGAGGTGCCGCTGGCCAACCTGTCGGACGACGAAGCCCTGTGGTTGGTGCTGTGGGGCCAAGGCGTCTCGGAGGAAGGCGGCGCCCGCATGAAGGGCGTGAGCTACGGCCTCAAGTTCGTCAGCACCATCTACAACGTCTACACCATCGCCACAGGCCTGCGCGGTGCCGCGCTGGCCGCCGAAGCCGCGGTGAACGCCGCGCGCACGGCGGCCACCCAAGTGGCCTCGGAGGTGCTCAAGCAGCAGCTCATCGACCAGGGCAAAGAACTCGCCGCCGCCAAACTTCGCGAGGGCTTGACCGAGGCGCTTGGGCAAATCAGCCGCGGTCAGATGGTGGACGCCCTGCAGCGGGCCGCACAAAACCGGGGTTCGTTGTCGGGCATCTCGTACATCGCCTCCACCGCGTTCGAAAAGGCCGACGTTTGGGCCCTGAGCCGCATGCAGCAGCTGGGCGGCGACCCGATGGCCGCCTGGACCCTGCATCAAAAACTGGTGCAGCGCGAGTTGCTCGCCAACTCCCTGGTGTTCGACGCCGATCGCCTGGCCAACGCGACGAAATGGGCCCAGGCCCAAGGCTTTCAAGCGGAAGTGAGCCGGGCGCTGCAAGGCCTGGAAGCCGAAAGCTTGCAGCAAGAGCTGGCCAGCATGCCCCTGGCCACCAAGGCCAAACGTTTCAGCTACACGCTGGACACGGCCTCCGCAACGTCCCCCTTCGCCCAAGGCCTGATCGAAGCCACCACCAGCATGCCGGTGGCCAGCAAGAAGGATCGATGATGTTCGACGGTTTGACCTTCCCCCGCGCTGCTTGGGGCCGCTGGAGCTTGGGCCTGGGCCTGTTGACCATGGCGGTGGCCTTGGCGGCCGCCCCGATGGGCGCCGACGGCACGCCCCCCGCGGCGCCGCCCCCTGCCCCCGCCGCCTCGACCCCGGCCGCGCCAGCCAGCGGGGTCGACACCCCCGAAGCCCCACAGGCCCCTAGTGCCCCCAGCGCCGCGAGCGCGCCCGAGCCTGCTGCGCCGCTGGCCTCCTGTGCCAGCTTGCAAGCCAAGGGCAAAGGGGCCGACCTGCGCGCCGCGACGGCGCACGCCGAGGAACGTCCGCTGGAGGAGCAGCTCAAGCTCGCCCAGGAAGCGAGCTCGGTGTGGAGCCAGGCCGTGGCCCGCTGCGAGGGCAAAGCCGCCGAGCGCGCACGCCGCAATTGGGACGACGCCGAGCGCTTCCAGGCCCACATCGCCAGCCAGTTGGAGGCGGGTGGCCAGTGCGAAGCCGCCTTCCGCGACACGCAAGCCCTGGCCAAGCTGGCCCACAAGGCGCTGGAGGGCGCCCAGTTCGAGCAAGCCGCACGGCTGTTTGCCAAGGTGTCCGACGGCTGGGAGCTGGCGACCGAGGTGTGCAGCGGCCCGCAGCAGGCGCAGGCCGAGAAGCGCCGGGAGGAAACCGCCATCGACGCGCACAACGCCGAGTTCTGCGCCCCCGTGTTCCAGCGGGCCAAGGACTACGCCACGCGCCTGCGCGCCTCGCAATCGGTGCTCACGCCGCCCGAGCGGCAAAAGAACGGACAGATCGCCGAAACCCTCTGGCGTGAAGCCGCCAACCAGTGCCGCGAGGACGCCGCCCTGGTGGCCAAAAACGCCGCCCAACAGGCCGCCCGCGAGCGCGGCACGCCTTGGGTGCCCACCTACCCCGAACCCGAAGCCGTGGCCGCAGCGCCGGCCGCGGCTCCAACCCGCGCAACCCCTCGGCCCGCGGCCCCAAGCCCAGGCACCCCGGCCGCCCCCACCCTGCCGGCCAAGACCCCCGCGCCCGCACCCACTGGCGATGCCCCACGCCCCGTCTCACCCACGGCCAAGGCCAGCGCCCTCGCGCCCGCTGCCGCACCCACCGTCGCCCCGGGCGTGGCAGGTACCGTCGCTGCCGCCGCCCCGGTCGCGGCCACGGCGCCTGTCGGCGCCGTGGCGACCGCGAGTTCGATGCTCGGCAACCTGGCCGCTTCGTTGAAGGCCGCCACCACGGCCCCCGCGGCCAACCGCCCCGACCCCGCCGAGACCGCACCCGCCAGCGACGTGGTGCTGCGCGCCGCTGGCATGCGCTTCGAAGGGCAATTCCGCCAAGACGCCGGCACCCAAACCGTGAGCGGGCGGGGCACGGTGATCTGGGACAACGGCGACCGCTACCAAGGCAGCTTGCGCGCCGGTCGCCGCGAGGGCCCGGGCGACTTCGCCTGGGCCTCGGGGCAACGCTACAGCGGCGATTGGGTGGCCGACCAAGCCACCGGCCAGGGCGAGATGCGCATGACCAACGGCGACGTCTTCAAAGGCCAGTTCACCAACGGCCAGCCCGACGGCGCCGGCGAAATGCGGTTCGCCTCCGGCGACATTTACCGCGGCATCATGAGAAACGGCGTGGCCGACGGACAAGGCGTGTTCATCTGGGCCAACGGCCAGCGCAGCGAGGGCCTCTGGCGCCAAGGGGTGCTGGGGGGCCAGGGGCGCCTGCAGTTCGCCAATGGCGACCGCTACGAAGGCACGCTCGAACAAGGCGCGCCCCACGGCCGCGGCACCTTCCATTGGCAAAACGGCGATCGCTACGAGGGCGAATGGCTGCGCGGACGACGGCATGGCCAGGGGGTCTTCACCTGGGCCAATGGCGACCAGTTCCGCGGGCGCTTCGAGGACGACCGACGCACCGAGGACGGCACCATCCTGCGCAAAGACGACGAACCCGCCAAGCCATGAATCTGTACGCCGCGCTGGAAGCCGCCTGCCCCCCCCGGGGCATCGCCGTCGAGGTGGCCGACACCGACCTCGCCTACACCTGGGCCGATCTGCGCCAAGGCAGCGCCCTGCTCGCCACCCTGTTCACCGACCTGGGCCTGCGGCCCGGCGAGCGGGTGATGCTGCAAACCGACAAGTCGGTCGAGGCGCTGATGGTCTGGCTGGCCTGTCTGCGCGCCGGCCTGGTGCTGGTGCCACTGAACCCGGCCTACCAACAAGCCGAGCTGGACCACTTCTTGAAGGACGCGGAGCCGCGCCTGCTGGTGTGCGCACCCGAGGCCTTCCACTGGGCCAGCAAGCGGGCCTTCCTGAACGGCGTCCAATGGGTCTTCACCCTGGGGACCGAACGCCGGGGCACCCTGCTGGACCGCGCCGCCCAGCTGATGCCGCGTTGTCGCGACGAGGTGCTGCCGCGCGCGCCCGACGACGCCGCGGCCATCCTCTACACCAGCGGCACCACAGGCATCAGCAAAGGCGCGCTGCTCACCCACGGCAACCTGCTGAGCAACGCACAAACCCTGGTGGCGCTGTGGGGCTTCACGCCCGACGACGTGCTGGTGCACGCCCTGCCGATCTTCCACGTGCACGGCCTCTTCGTGGCCAGCCATTGCGCGCTGCTCAGCGGCAGCCGCCTGCGCTGGTGCCCACGCTTCGAGCCGGCGTTGGTGACGCAGCAATTGCGCGGTGCCACGGTCTTCATGGGCGTGCCCACGCTGTACACGAGGCTGCTGAGCTTTGC
This sequence comes from Inhella sp., assembly GCF_027532025.1. Lineage (GTDB taxonomy): Bacteria > Pseudomonadota > Gammaproteobacteria > Burkholderiales > Burkholderiaceae_C > Inhella. The sequence continues at coordinate 31,578 of NZ_JAPZSY010000002.1, forward strand.
TGGCTTCACGCGCGAAGCCACCGCCAGCATTCGCCTGTTCGTCAGCGGCTCGGCACCCCTGCAGGCCGAAACCTTCGACGCCTTCACCGCCCGCACCGGCCAGGTGATCTTGGAGCGCTACGGCATGAGCGAGACCGGCATGTTGACCAGCAACCCGCTGAAGGGCGAGCGCCGCCGCGCCAGCGTCGGCCCCGCCCTGCCCGGCGTGCAGTTGCGCATCGCTCCCAGTGAAACCGGCGACGCCGACGGCGTGGGGGCCGTGGAGGTGAAGGGCCCCAACGTGTTCGGTGGCTACTGGAAACGCCCCGAGCTCAAGACCACCGAATTCACGCCAGATGGCTTCTTCCGCACCGGCGACTTGGGCCGCCTGGACCCCGACGGCTACCTTCACCTGGTTGGCCGCGCGAAAGACCTCGTCATCACCGGCGGCTTCAACGTCTACCCCGCCGAGGTGGAGGGCTACCTCAACGCCCTGCCCGGCGTGCAAGAGAGCGCCGTGATCGGCTTGCCGCACCCCGACTTCGGCGAGGCCGTGACAGCGCTCTTGGTGCCGCAGCCCGGTGCCACGCTGGACCCCGACGCGCTGCTCAGCACCCTTCGCGGCCAGATCGCCGCTTTCAAGTGCCCCAAGCGCCTGCTGGTGGTGGCCGATTTGCCGCGCAACGCCATGGGCAAGGTGCAAAAGAAGGCGCTGCGCGAGCAGCACGCGGGCTTGTATGCCTGAAGCCGCCACTTGCCCGCGCTGCGGCGGTGGCTTCGACTGCGGCGCGCGCGATGGGCATTGCGCCTGTTTCGAGCTGACGCTGAGCGCCGAGCAACAGGCCGCCATCGCGGCACAGTGGCAGGGGTGCTTGTGCTTGCGATGCCTGGTGGCGCTTCAACAGCCCACCCGCTCTCCGAGCGAGCCAGCCTCAGCTCACGCCGACCGGAGGTGTTGATGCTGCTACGTAGGTGCCGCGCGCGGGCGCCTGATCGGGTCGACGTCTACCGGTATCGGTACCAAGCCAAAGCCACAAACACTGGCGCCATCAAGAGGTAGAGCCACGCGCCCGTCACCACCCACAGGGTGGCGCCGGCGATGAGCCCTAGCAATGCACCGACGGCAGCAAGGATCACCGCATTCTTGCGGGCTGATGCGCGCTCCTTCTCGTCCATCTCCATCCGTTCACATCGACGCGCCGCGCGCCTTCTCCGACTCGAAGTAAACCACCTTGCGCGCCCGCATCACCTCGCCCAGCGGGCGGTGGGCGGCCAAGGCCTGCCAGGGGTCGAAGACGCCGCGTTCCACCTGTTGGGTGAACACCTTGTCGCGGGACGGGGCGTTCACCGCCAACTCGCCCACGGTCAACCAGGGAGCGACCGATTCGGGCCACTCCACGCTGGCGTCTTCGATGGGCGTGCGGGCTTCGTCTTCGAAGAACTGCAATTGCAGGGTGTAGCGCACCGGCCCAGAGGCTGCATGGGCGGCAAAGTCGGCGCCCCAGTCGTTGGCGGCATCGGGGCGGGGTGCAGCGGGGGCGATCGGCATCAAGCGCACCTTGCAGGCGTAGGGCCCGCAAGCGATGGGCAGCACGCTGGAAAAGGACTCGGTGGCATAACCGGTGAAGCGGCGCTTGAAGGTGCGGCCCATCTCCTTCAGTTGCTTCAAGGCCCCCAGCGGGCCGAAGGTGCGGAAGAACCAGGCCAACAGCGCCCCCGGGCTGCGCCCCGCCGCCAGCACCAGGGGCACGAACAACTCGCTGGTGGGGAAGGCGAAACGGGTTTGGTTGATGAGGGAGAAGTCCTGGTGGTCGATGACACCGCCGAGTGCGGCCTCACCTCTCACGTCGAACACCCGGAACGCAAAGCCGCGGATGTCCGGGCGGCGGTCGCTCTGCACGTCCACGCCGCCATTGGAAAAGCGCACCCACACCGGGTGCTCACCGGGCTGCGCGAAGAGGCCATGGGCGGCATGGGCGGGCAGCCCGCCGGCGACCGTCAGCCGCCCCAACGCGGCCACGGTGCCCTTGCGGTGCAGGGCGCGGCCGCGGCCGAACTGCTCGCTCTTGCGGCGTTGCATGGCCACGATGTCTCGGGCGGCGGCCACATGGCGCTCGCCCTCGCCAGGTCGGAAGTCTTCTTGCCAACGGGTGCTGGGCATGGTGTCAGAGGGTGAGAAGGGATCGGGCTGGGTCGAGCGGGTCGCCCAAAGAGCCGCCATCCAGGCGCAAAACGCAGCGGTGGCTCGGGCCGCAGCGAGGTTTCGTAGCGTCGAAAGCGGTAGTTGAGGGGATCAGCGCGGACATGAACGATTTCCTCTCGCCCTCTCAGTGCTGCAGGATCTTGGCCAGGAAGTCTCGGGCACGCAGGTGGCGCTGCTCGGGCTGGCCGAAAAAGTCGGTGGTGGGGCAATCTTCCACGATCCGGCCCGCATCCATGAAAACGACGCGGTGACTGACCTTGCGGGCGAAGCCCATTTCGTGCGTCACGCACATCATGGTCATGCCCTCTTGGGCCAGTTGCACCATCACGTCCAGCACCTCGCCCACCATCTCGGGGTCGAGGGCGCTGGTGGGTTCGTCGAACAGCATCACCAGCGGGTCCATGCTGAGCGCGCGCGCAATCGCCACGCGCTGCTGCTGCCCGCCGCTGAGCTGGCCCGGAAACTTGTCCTTGTGCGCCAGCAAGCCCACCCGGTCCAGCATCTTCAAGCCGCGGGCCAGGGCGTCGGTCTTGTTGCGGCCCAGCACCTTGACCTGCGCCAGGGTCAGGTTCTCGGTGACCGACAGGTGGGGAAACAGCTCGAAGTTCTGGAACACCATGCCCACCTTGGCGCGCAGCTGCGGCAGGTGGGTGGTCTTGGCGGTGATGGACTGGCCGGCCACGCGGATGTCGCCCTGCTGGATGGGCTCCAGGGCATTCACCGTCTTGATCAAGGTGCTCTTGCCCGAGCCCGAGGGCCCGCACACCACCACCACCTCGCCCTGCTGAACGCGCGTGGAGCAGTCGGTCAGCACCTGGAAGCTGCCGTACCACTTGCTGACGTTGTCAATCTCAATCACGAACAACTCCTGGTCGAAGAAGGCCGCCGGGCGCCTGGTGGCTGTGGGCGAATCGGGGGGCGGGCGTCACCGAATGATCTGGATGCGCTGCTGCAGCCGCCGCACGGCGAAAGACAGGCTGAAGCAAATGACAAAGTAGAAAACCGCCGCCAACAGGTAGCCCTCGACCGGGCGGTTCAGGTTGCGGCCGGCCAGCTCGAAACCCTTGAGCAAGTCGTAGGCGCCGATGGCGTACACCAAGGAGGTGTCCTGGAACAGGATGATGGTCTGCGTCAGCAGCACCGGCAGCATGTTGCGCAGGGCCTGGGGCAAGACCACGAGGCCCATGGTCTGGCCGTAGCTCATGCCCAAGGCGTAGCCTGCCTGTTGCTGCCCCTTGGGCACCGACTGGATGCCGGCGCGCATGATCTCGGCGAAGTAGGCAGCCTCGAACAGCGTGAAGGTGATGAAGGCCGAGGCCGTGGCATCCACGGGGCGCCCGATGAGCAAGGGCACCAGCAAGAAGAACCACAAGATGACCATCACCAAGGGGATGGAGCGCATCAGGTTGACGTAGGCCGCAGCGGGCAGGGCCAGGCCAGGCCGCCCCGACAGGCGCATCAGGGCCAGGACGGTGCCCAACACCACGCCGCCAACGGTGGCCGCCACCGTCAGCGTGATGGAGAACCACAGGCCGTTGAGCACGAACTGCCGGAAGAACTCCCAGGTGAAAAAGGAGAAATCGAGGTTCACCGCCCCCCTCCCGCGGCCACACCCGGCACGCGCACGGCACGCTCCAGCGCCGAGGCGGCCAGAAACACGGCAAAAGCACTGACGAAGTACAGCGCCGTGACCACGAGGTAGGTTTCGATGGGGCGCGACGTCTCTTCGCCCACCTGCCGGGCGAACTGCGTCAGTTCCAGCACGCTGATGGCGAAGGCCACCGAGCTGTTCTTGACCACGTTCATGCCCTCGCTCGTCAGCGTGGGCATGATGACGCGGAAGGCCACCGGCAACAGCACGTGGCGGTAGGTCTGCGGCAGCGTCAGCCCCATGGCCAGCGCCGCATAGCGCTGGCCCTTGGGAATGCTCTCGATGCCTGCACGCACCTGCTCGCTGATGCGCGCCGACGTGAAGAAGCCCAGCCCCAACCCCGCCAGCACGACACTGGGCATGGCCTTGAGGGGGGGCACGAACTCAGGCACCACGAAGTACCACAGGAAGAGCTGGACGATCAGCGGGATGTTGCGGAACAGCTCGGTCCAGGCATGGCCCAACAGCACCAGCACCCGGTAGGGGGTGGTGCGGGCCACGCCCACCGCGGAGCCCACCACCAACGCCACGAGCAGGCCGATGCCGGCCACGGCCAGCGTCCAGCCCCAGGCGCTGAGCAACCAGTCCAGGTAGGTCTGCACGCCCGGCTCTGGGCCCAGGCAACCCGCCACCACCGTGCCGTCCACGGTGTCTTTGCACCAGAGTTCCTGACGCTCTTGCCACCAATCCATGCGCTCTCCAGAAGCAACGAGGCGGGCCGGATGGCCCGCCACAGCATGCCCTCAGCCGGGCCTCACTTCTTCGCGTAATCCTCCATCGGCCTGTCGTTGGGGCTGGCCCACGCCGCCTTGGTGGCCACGCTGGCCGGCAGGTTCAGGCTGGTTTGGGTGGGCGGAATCGGCTGCACGAACCACTTGACGTACATCTTGGCCAAGTCGCCCGACTTCATCAGACCGACGATGGCCTCGTCCACGGCCTTCTTGAAGGCGGGGTCGTCCTTGCGGAACATGATGGCGATGGGCTCGACCGACAGGGTTTCGCCCACGATCTTGAAGTCCGAAGGCTTCTTGCTCTTGCTGATGGCACCGGCCAGGATTTGCGAGTCCATCACGAAGGCGTCGGCGCGACCGGTTTCCAGCATCAGAAAGCTGTCGGCGTGGTCCTTGCCCAGGATCTCTTTGAAGTCCACGCCGTTGGCGCGCTCGTGGCGCCGCAGCGTTTGCACGCTGGTGGTGCCGGTGGTGGTGGCCACCGTCTTGCCGTTGAGCTGGTTGATGCTGGTGATGCCCGAGTTGGCCTTGACGGCGATGCGCACCTCTTCGACGAAGGTGGTCACCGCGAAGGCCACGTCCTTCTGGCGGGTGGCGTTGTTGGTGGTGGAACCGCACTCGATGTCGACGTTGCCGTTCTGCACCAAGGGGATGCGGTTTTGCGACGTCACGGGCTGGTAGCGAACGCTGAGTTGCGACAGGCCCAGCTGACGCTGCACGACGCGCAGCACCTTGTCGCAAACCTCGACGTGGAAGCCGGCGTACTTGCCGTCGCCCAGGGTGAAGGACAGGGCGCCCGAGGACTCGCGCACGCCCATGGTGACAGTACCGCTGTCCTTGATCTTTTTGAGGGTGTCGGCCTGGGCGGTGCCACAGGTGGCCAGGGCCAAGGCCAGGGCAAACAGAGAGAGCTTCATGTCGGTTCCAGGTTGAGTGGTGAGGGGAAACTGGTCATTCCGGGGCCTGGCGCGCGGCCAGGAAGTCCCAAAGCCTGTTGGCGGCAAGCTTAGATCGCTTCTTGTGCTCGGGACGCTCGCGGTAAATACGCAGGGCCATCTGCAGCTCGAATTCGCCCGGCGGCGCTGCCGGCACCAGCCGGCGAGCTCGCAACTCGCGCTTGACCGAGCTGGCCGGCAAGAAGGCCAGCCCGTGCCCCTCCAAAGCCATGGCCTTGAGGCCTTCGGCCATGTCGGTTTCGTACAAGGCATCCAGGTGCAAGGGCACCCCGGCCTGCTTGACCACGATCTCCACCAGTCGAGCCAGGTAAGCACCTTCGGCATACGACAGGAAAGGGATTTTTTGACCCACATGACCCGGCAGCCGAAACAGGGCCTGGCCATCGGGGTCGGGCCGCGCGAAGGCGGCCAGGGTGTCGTGCCCGAGTTGCAGCATCTCGTAGCGATCGGGGTCCAACTGCAGCGGCTGGCTGGCATGGTGATAAGCCAGCAGCAGGTCGCAATGGCCTTCGCTCAGTTGCAGCACGGCATCGTGCACGTTGGCGGCGTTGAGCCGGCACTTGAAGGGGTCGAGCTGCTTGCGCAACTCCATCAGCCAGTGCGGGAAAAAGCTGAAGGCCAAAGAGTGCGGCACGGCGAACTCGATCATGTCGGCGCCGGTGGCCTGGTGGCTGCGCAGCATGTTGCGCGTGGCCTGCAGGTTGGCCAGGATTTCGATGGCCTGGGCCAGCAGGGTCTCGCCCGCCGGCGTGAGCCGGGTGGGGTAGCTGCTGCGGTCCACCAAATCCATGCCCGCCCAGGCTTCCAGCGCCTGGATGCGGCGGGAAAACGCCGGTTGCGTGACGTGCCTGACTTGGGCCGAACGCGAAAAGCTGCGCGTTTCAGCCAAGCTGACGAAGTCTTCAAGCCACTTGGTTTCCATAGTCAGTCGTCAGTCCGGTGGCTGTGAGTTTGCCTGCAGATTCCACATGCGGGCGTAGGCACCTCCCCTCGCCAGCAGCTCGGCATGCCGGCCGCGCTCGACGATGCGGCCCGCCTCCAGCACGAGGATCTGGTCGGCGTCCACCACGGTGGACAGGCGGTGGGCGATGACCAGCACCGTCTTGTTCTGCCCCACGGCGTCGAGCTGCGCTTGGATGGCGCGCTCGTTGTGCGAATCGAGCGCCGAGGTGGCCTCGTCGAAGATCAGGATGGGCGGGTTCTTCAGCAGCGTGCGGGCGATGGCCACGCGCTGCTTTTCGCCGCCGCTGAGCTTCAAGCCCCGCTCGCCGACCCGCGTGCCGTAGCCCTGGGGCGTGCTGCGGATGAAACCGTCCAGCTGCGCGGCCTGCGCCGCGGCCTCGATCTCGGCCGGCGTGGCCCCCTCCTTGGCGTAGCCGATGTTGTAGCCCAGGGTGTCGTTGAACAGCACGGCGTCCTGCGGCACGATGCCCAGGGCCTGGCGCAGGCTGTGTTGCGTCACCTGGCGGATGTCTTGCCCATCGATGCGCACCGCGCCGGCCTTCACGTCGTAGAAGCGGAACAGCAGGCGCGCCAGCGTGCTTTTGCCCGAGCCGCTGGGTCCCACCACGGCCACGCGCTGGCCGGGCTCGATGACGAAGCTGACGCCGTGCAGCACCGGGCGCGCCGGGTCGTAGGCGAAGTCGACCGCGTCGAACTCCACCCGGCCGCCTTGCACGCGCAGCGCCGGCGCTCCCGGCGCCTCGGCCACCTCGCGTTCGCGGCCCAGGAGGCCGAACATCTTGTCCAGGTCGGTCAGGCTTTGCTTGATCTCGCGGTACAGCACGCCCAGGAAGTTCAGCGGGATGTAGAGCTGAATCATGAAGGCGTTGACCATCACCAGGTCGCCCAGGCTGAGGCGCCCCTCGCTCACGCCCTGGGTGGCGCGCCAGAGCATCAGCACCAGGGCGGTGGCGATGATGAGTTGCTGCCCAGTGTTGAGCAGGCTCAGCGTGGTTTGGCTCTTGAGCTGCGCCTGGCGCAAGCGCTCCAGGCTGGCGTCGTAGCGGCGGGCCTCGAAGTCTTCGGCGCCGAAGTACTTGACGGTTTCGTAGTTCAGCAGCGAATCGATGGCCTGCGTGTGCGTGGCCGAGTCGATCTCGTTGAGCTGGCGGCGAAACTTGGTGCGCCACTCGGTGACGGTGATCGTGTAGGTGACGTACAGCACCAGGGCCGCGCCGGTGATGGCGGCGAAGGCCCAGTCGAACAGCCCCCCCAACAGGCTGAGCACCAGGACCACCTCGATCAAGGTTGGCAGGATGCTGTAGAGCGAAAAGCTGATCAGCGAGTGCACGGCCCGCGTGCCGCGCTCGATGTCGCGCGTCATGCCCCCGGTTTGGCGCTCCAGGTGGAAGCGCAGGCTCAAGTCGTGCAGGTGACGAAACACCTGCAGCGAGATGGCGCGCGCCGCGCCCTCGGTGGCCTTGGCGAACACCAGTTCGCGCAGTTCGGTGAACAGCGAGGTGCACAGGCGCAGCGCGCCGTAGGCCACCAAGAGGCCCACGGGCAGCACGAACAGCGGGTTGGCCTGGGCGGCGTCGAGTTGATCGACGATCTTCTTCAGCAACAGGGGCACGCCCACCGTGGCCAGCTTGGCGCCCAGCATGAAGCCCAAAGCCAGGGCCACGCGCCAGCGGTACTGCCAAAAGTAGGGGAGGAGCTTCTTCAGGACCTCGCCGTCGCGACGGGGCGCGGGCGGCGTGGTGACAGCGGGAGGGGAGACCGAAGGGGGCATGGCAGACCGTGGCGAACCCACGGATTCTCGGGGGTCACAAGCCCTCCGAGGCTCTCGAAAATCGCCCGTCCTTCGCCAGAACCCCATGAGCGCCCACCACCCCACCCTCCCCGCCCACGAGGCCCTGCGCACCAGCTACTCGCGGCAGCTCCGCCAAGGGTTTGCCGACCTGCGCTTCGACCCCCCTTTGGAAGCCGCCTTCCGGGAAGAGTTCGACCGCGGCCTGGCGCCGCGCTTGGCATGGCTGGCTTTGCTGATCACCGTGAGTTGGCTGGCGTTTTGGGCGGTCGACCCCTTGCGGATGCAGCCCCAAGCGCTGCCCGCCGCGCAGCAAGGCCTGTGGACCGAACTCATGGCGGTGCGCAGCACGGTCGCAGCCGTGTTGCTGTTGGCCACGTGGCGCGCCTGGGGCCGCCACTTGGGCGGTCACCTGCGCCACTGGGTGGTGGTCACCGCCCTGGTGGTGACGCTGGGTGGCGCCTGGGGCGCCACCTGCTACCTGCGCCTGGGCAGCTTTCAGCCCCTGGAAATCCTGCTGCTGCTGATGGCCGGCCTGTTCCTTCCCATCGGTCTGACGCTGCGGCAAACCCTGCCCTTGGCGCTGGCATGCTTGGTGGGGATGACCTTGGTGGGCGTGCTGCAAACCGAAGGTGCCGCGCAGGGGCGGTTTCTGTACTTCTCGGGGCTGATGCTCGTCGCGGCGCTGGTGGCGGCTTTCGGGGCCTACCACCGCGAATACGCGCAGCGCGAGCAGTTCTTGCTGCGGGCCGAATTGGCTTGGCAAGCCGGCCGCGACTCGCTCACCGGCCTGTGCAACCGGCGCTTGCTCGAAGAACGGCTTCAAGCCTTGTTGGCGCAGGCGCCGCACGACCGCGCACCCGTGGCCCTGGTGTTGGCGGACGTGGATCACTTCAAGCGCTACAACGACCTTTACGGCGCTGCCGCGGGCGATGCTGCCTTGCGGACTGTGGCCGAAGTCCTGCAGAGCATGGCCGGCCACCCCTTCGACATGGTGGCACGGCTGGGCGGCAAGTCCATGGCGGTGTTGCTGCACGGCCTGCCATTGCCGGAGGTGCAGCGCCTGGCTGCTCGCGCCTTGAACGACCTGCGCACCCGCGCCGTGCCGCACGACGGCAGCGAACATGGCTGGCTGGGCGTCAGCCTGGGGTTGGCCATGGCCGAGCCGGGAGACTCGCCGCAGTCGCTCCACCGGCGGGCCGACCACGCCCTGTACCAAGCCAAACTCAACGGCAACAACTGCGCCATCGCCGCCCCTTGAGACCCGGTTTGCGCTACAAACCGAGCCTCTGCCCCGGACCCTGAACGCCCATGCCCGAACTGGCCAGCCCCTTCATGGACCCCACCCAGGTCCCGACCGACCGCGAACTGGCGCTGCGCGTCATCCCCATGCCGGCCGATGCCAATGCCAACGGCGACATCTTTGGCGGCTGGATCATGGCCCAGGTGGACTTGGCCGGCTCCGTGCTGCCCTCGCGCATCACGCGCGGGCGCATCGCCACCGTGGCGGTCAAGGAGTTCATCTTCAAACAGCCCGTCACGGTGGGCGATCTGCTGAGCTTCTACTCGCACGTGGTGCGCATCGGACGCACGTCCATCACTGTGAAGGTGGAGGTCTACGCCGAACGCAACCCGCAGAACCCGCAGGTGGTGAAGGTCACCGAAGCCGAGCTGACTTACGTGGCCATCGACGACGAGGGCAAGTCCCGCCCCTTCCAGGTGGGGCCGGCAGCCAGCAGCGCCTGATCAGCGACGCGCGGCCCGGTGTGGCCGCTGTCGCGGGGCGTGGTGCCGCTTCCAGCGCGAAGCAGCAAAGCGGGCCATCGCCTGGCCCCAAACCGCGTACCCCTCGGGGCCCGGGTGGAAGCCGTCTCGCGCCATGAGGCCCTGGCCACCCTCCACGCGCAAGCCCAGCGGCAGTCGCCGCAGGGCGCGGTCAGTTTGGTCGCCCAGCTGGGTCTGCAGGTGCTGGTTCAGCAGCTCGGCCTGACTGCCCAACACCCAGCGCAACGGTCGGGGCAACAGCGGGAACTGGTGCAGGGGCGGCAGGCCGCTGTGCAGCCAATAGCGCACGCCGGTCGCCTCGGCGGCCAGGGCGTGCAGGTCCTGCAGTTGCTGCCAGGTGCGCGCGGGCGGAATCTGGCGCACCACGTCGTTCACGCCGAGCGCCGTCACCAACACATCGGCTGGCGCCAGCGCACCGCGGGCCCGGTGCTCGCGCAAATGGGCCAAGGCCTCGCCCGTGGTGTCGCCGGTGCGGGCCACCAACTGCCAATGCACCGGGCAACCCAGTTCATGGGCCAGGCCGCGCGCCAAATGGCCCACCAGGGCGTCGTGCTGGCGGGCCACGCCCACACCCGCGGCCGACGAATCGCCCACCACCAGCAAGCGCAACGGGGTGTCCACGCGCCGGTTCGTGGGCTGCACGCGCCCGCGCCGGGGCCCCTCGGCCTCCGGCAGGGCCAAGGCCGTGGCTCGCACGCGCACGGCTTGCAGCAACAGCAGGGGCGACATCACCACCTTCGCGGCGGTGAGCACCTTGGGATTGGGCGAAGGGGCGGTCACTCGAACTTCGTGAAATCGGGGGCGCGCTTTTGGAAGAAGGCCTGGAAGGCCTCCAGAGCCTCGGGGCTGCGCAGGCGCGCCGCAAAGATCTCGGCCTCTTCTTGGATCACGCGCTGCAACTCGGCCAAGCCGGGGCCGCGCATCAGCTTCTTGCTGGCGCGCACGGCGCTGGGCGCCAAGGTGTTGAAGCGCTCGGCCATCCGACGGGCGTGGTTCACCACCTCGCCCGCGGGCAGCACGGCGTTGGCGATGCCGAATTCGACCGCCTCGGCGCCGGTCATCGGGTCGCCCAGCAACAGCTTTTCAGCGGCCTTCACATGACCCATCAAGCGCGGCACGACAAGGCTGGAACCGAACTCCGGCACCAGGCCCAGAGCCACGAAGGGCATGGCCAGACGGCTGTCGTCGGCCACGTAAACGAGGTCGCAGTGCAGCAGCAGCGTGGTGCCGATGCCGATGGCAGCGCCGGTGACAGCGGCCACCACGGGCTTCTCGCAACCCAGCAGCGCCTGCATGAACTGGAAGACCGGCGCGTCGGCGTCGCGCGGCGGGCGGGCCATGAAGTCTTCGAGGTCGTTGCCCGAGGTGAACAGGCCGGGCTGGCCGGTGATCAGCACGGCGCGCACCTTCGGGTCGGCGTTGGCGGCGTTCAGCGCCTCGGCCATGGCCTCGTACATGGCCGAGGTGATGGCGTTCTTCTTTTCGGGGCGCGCGATCTCGATCGTGGCGACGCCGTTGAAGGTGGCAGTTTTGATGCTCATATCAATGCTCGGAGGTGGTTCAGCAACTGGGGCCACCGCGTGCTGCGGTGGCGGGGGTGAACGACAGCCAGGTGGCCGATGCGCTCGCCCACACCGGGGCGCAGCACTTCGAAGTGCCGGCCGCCGCCATGGGCCTGGAACATCATCCGCGCGCCGGCCTCGCCCAACATCTCATCGTCCTCGCAAAACAGGCTGATGAGGGCAAACGGAGCCGTGCGGAACCGCTCGTGGACCCGCTCGCTGCTGAGCAGGTACTCGGGGCTGAGGCACCAGCGCCGCCAATGGCGCATCACCCCGGCTGGCAGATCGCCCACCATGCCCAGGCGACCCCCGGGAAAGTAACCGCACAAGCGGGTGGCCAGCGGCGCCACCGCATGCAAAAAAACGCGCGCGGCCGGCCGAAAGCGAGGCTTCAGGTGCCCGACGTAACCACTGCCCAGGGACAAGGCCAGCAGGCCCTTGATGCGCTCGCGCGCCGGAAGCAGCCCGCACAACTGAGCCCCCAGCGACTGCCCCAGCACCAGCAAGGGCAGGCCAGGGCGGCGAGCCGCCAAGTGCTCGAGCGCGGCGTTCTGGTCCTGAACCCAGTCGTGAAGGTCGGCTCGGGTGCGGCGCAGGGGCTGGGTGCGCGAGTCGCCAATGCCGCGGAAGTCGAAGGTCATTGCCGCCGCCCCCTGCTGGGCCAGCCAAGCGGCCAAGCCCGCGTAGTAACGGGCAGGCACACCCATGGCCGGCGCGATGAGCACAGCCGCCCAGGGGGCCGACTCGGGCTCGAAGTGGCGCACGCCCAGGACCACGCCCTCGGCCGAGGTCAGGGCTTCGGGGGCGGGAAGCGGAGTTGCGTCCAATGGTTGGCGATGTGAAACAGATGCGCCCGCGTGTACTGCGCCTTGTCCAAGTCGCCGTAGGCGAAGTGGGGCCGAAGCGGGCCGCCCCAGGCCTCGAAAGCGGCCAGGGCATCGAGCAGGCGCTGCACGCTGGCGTCCAGGGGTTGCTGCGTGCTCAAGGCGGGTGCCCCGGGAATGGGTTCGGTGAGGTTGTGACTCATCGACCCGCGCGCGTTGAAGACGGCGAACGCCAGCTTGCCGACCACCGCCCTAAAGGCGGCGGACTTCATCTCGGGGAAGCCCGCCATGGAGAACTCGATGCTCTGCGCCAAGTGCTGCAGCATCGCGCTCAGGGTCCAGGCGCTGTCGAGCTCCGGGGTCTTGCGGCGCAGGTCGAGCACGCGCTCGCGCGCTTCGGCCAAAGTCTTGAACGACTCCATCTTTCCCTCGCATCCCGTGAGCCCGGCGGCAGAGACGACGGCCCCCGTCAAAACGAAGTGCCGTCGGTCCATGGTCATGCCTGCGCTGCGTTCAAAGGCGTTCGAAGATGCCGGCTGCGCCCTGACCCGCCCCCACGCACATGGTCACCATGCCGTACTTGCCGCCGGTGCGGCGCAGGTTGTGGATGACCGAGGCCGCCCGGATGGCGCCGGTGGCCCCCAGCGGGTGACCCAGGGCGATGGCGCCGCCGTTGGGGTTGACTCGTGCGCGGTCGAGCTCGATGCCCTTGCTGTCGAGGTCGTTCAGCACGGCCAGCGACTGCGCGGCAAAGGCCTCGTTCAGTTCCACCCAGTCCAGATCGGCGGCCTTCAAGCCGGCCATCTTCAACGCGGCAGGGATGGCTTCGATGGGGCCGATGCCCATGATCTCCGGCGGCACGCCCTTGACGGCGAAGGACACGAAGCGGGCCAGCGGCGTCAGGTTGTAGCGCTTGAGCGCGGCTTCGCTGACGATGAGCAGGCCGCCCGAGCCGTCGCTGGTTTGCGAGCTGTTGCCGGCCGTCACGCTGCCCTTGGCGGCGAAAACGGGCTTCAACTTGGCCAGGCCTTCGACGCTGGTGTCGGGGCGGGCGCCTTCGTCCAACTTGACGGTGCGGGTCTTGGTGTTGATGCTGCCGTCGGCCAGGTTGGGCGTGCGCTCGACCACGTCGAAGGGCGTCATCTCGGTGTCGAAGTGGCCGGCCTGCATGGCGGCCACGGCGCGGCGGTGCGACTCGTAGGCGAAAGCGTCTTGGTCTTCGCGGCTGATCTTCCACTGCGCGGCCACCTTCTCGGCGGTCAGACCCATGCCGTAGGCGATGCCGATGTTCTCGTCCTTCTCGAAGATCAGCGGGCTCAAGCTGGGCTTGTTGCCGCCCATGGGGATCATCGACATGGACTCGACGCCGCCGGCGAACATCACGTCGGCTTCACCGACGCGGATGCGGTCGGCGGCCATTTGCACCGCGGTGATGCCCGAGGCGCAGTAGCGGTTGATGGTGACGCCGCCGACCCCGTTGCCCCAGCCGGCCAGCACGCTGGCCACGCGGGCGATGTTCATGCCCTGCTCGCCTTCGGGGAAGGAGCAGCCCACGATGGCGTCTTCGATGGCCGAGGCCTCCAGGCCGGGGGCCTGGGCCAACGCGGCTTGCATCACCTTGACGAGCATCTCGTCCGGGCGCGTGTTCTTGAAATACCCGCGGCCGCTCTTGCCGATGGGAAGGCGGGTGGCGGCGACGATGTAGGCGTCTTGCACTGGTTTGCTCATGGTCTTTCCTTTGGGCCTCGCGGGCCCGTTCTCGTCAGGGGCGGGTCTTTTCCTTGGGAACCCAGGCCCAGACAAATTCACATTCGATCGGCTGCTCGCCGGCCTCGTCGGTCACGGTGACGGCCACGTTGACATCGCCCTTGGTGTTGGCCGCCATCAGGTCGCGCTGCTCGGGGGTCAACTCGGCCACCGCGGTCAAGCCACCCGTGGAGCGCTTGCGAAAGCGCACCCGCAGGCCCTTGCACAAAGGCAGGCAGTCGTCGCGCACGTTCATGCCCACCACCATGCCGGTGGCGGTTTCCGCCACCAGGGTCATGGCCGCGGCGTGCACGCCACCGATGTGGTTGCGCACGGGCCGCTTGTTGGCGATGAAGATCTCGCTGCGCTCGCTGGTGAGCGCGCGGAAATCCAAGCCCGCTGTGCCGGTCAGCGGCACCGCATTGCGCAGCACCAGGTTGCGCGCCACCCGCCGCAGCGGCCCCGGCAGAAAGCCGAGACGCGCCAGCGAGCGTTGGAGGCGGTTGGGAGCAGACATCACCCAGGTCCGCTCAGTTGCGCACCGGCTTGCCGGTTTGCAACATGCCCATGATCCGTTCTTGGGTCTTGGGGTTGTCGAGCAGCGAGCAGAAGTGCTTGCGCTCCAGCGCCATCAGGTACTCCTCGGTGACCAAGGAGCCGGCTTCGACCTCGCCGCCACACACCACGTCGGCGATCGCGGCCGCCAGGTGGTAGTCGTGGGCGCTGACGAAACCGCCATCGCGCATGTTGGCCACTTGGCCCTTGATGCTGGCGATGCCGCTGCGGCCGGCCACGGGGAACACGGCCTTGTGCGGCGGGCGGTAGCCGGCCTCGGCCATGCCCTTGGCGGTGGCCGTGGCCACGTGCAAGAGCTCGTCCTTGTTCGGGACGATGACGTCGCTCTCGAGCAGGTAGCCGAGCTTCTTGGCCTCGTGGGCGCTGGTGGCAACCTTGGCGGTGGCCGCGCTCAGGAAGCCGTCCTTCAAGAAGGTGAACACGTCGACGCCCGAGTTGCCGGCCGCCGCCATTTCGGCGGCACGGCGGGCGATGTAGGTCAGGCCGCCGGCGCCAGGCACCAGGCCCACGCCGACTTCGACCAGGCCCACATAGCTTTCGACGTGCGCCACGCGGCGGGCGCAGTGGATGGCCAGCTCGCAGCCGCCGCCCAGGGCCAGGCCACGCATGGCCGCCACGACCGGCACGTTGGCGTAACGGATGCGCAGCATCGCGTCCTGCAGCTTCTTCTCTTCCGGCGCGATGCCCTTGCTGCCCATCTTCATGAAGACGGGCATCAGGCTTTCGAGGTTGGCGCCGGCGCTGAACACGTCGTCGGGGCTCCAGATCACCAGACCCTTGTAGTCGGCTTCGGCGATCTCGACGGCCTTGAGCAGGCCCTCGGTCACGGCCGGGCTGATCAGGTGCAGCTTGGCGGTGATCGACGCGATGACCACTTCGCCGTCCAGCGTCCAAACACGAACTTCGTCGTTCTTGAACAGCTCGGTGCCGCTCTTGAGCGGGTCAACCGCGCCCTCGCCCACCAGGGACTCGGGGAAGGGTTGGCGTGCGTACACCGGCAGCTTGGCGCGGGGCTTGAATTGGCCTTCGGCGGCGCTCCACGAGCCTTCGGGCGTGTGCACGCCACCGGCCGCGGCCACAGGGCCTTCGGTGACCCACGCGGGCAGCGGGGCGCTGCTCAGGGTCTTGCCAGCGGCGATGTCGTCGGCGATCCACTGGGCCACTTGGGTCCAGCCGGCCGATTGCCACAGCTCGAACGGGCCCTGGCTGCTGCCGAAGCCCCAGCGCATGGCGAAGTCGATCTCGCGCGCGGTGTCGGCGATGTCAGCCAGGTGCACGGCCACGTAGTGGAAGGAATCGCGCAGGATGCTCCACAGAAACTGGGCCTGCGGGTTGCTCGATTCACGCAGCAGCTTGATGCGGTCGGCCGCGGGCTTTTTGAGCATGCGGGCCACGATGTCGTCGGCCTTCTTGCCGCCGGGCACGTACTCGCCCTCAGTGCCCAACTTTGCGAAGTCGAGCCGCATGATCTCCTTGCCCACCTTCTTGTAGAAGCCGCCGCCGGCCTTCTGGCCCAGTGCGCCCTTCTCGATCAGGCCGGCCAGCACCTTCGGCATGGCGTAGGTGCTGTAGAACGGGTCGTCCTTCAGGTTGTCCTGCATCGTCTTGACGACGTGGGCCATGGTGTCCAGGCCCACCACGTCGGCGGTGCGGAAGGTGCCCGAGCTGGCGCGGCCCAGCTTCTTGCCGGTCAGGTCGTCGACGACGTCCACCGTCAGGCCGAACTTCTCGGCCTCGATCATGGTGGCCATCATGCCGGCGATGCCGACGCGGTTGGCGACGAAGTTCGGCGTGTCCTTGGCGCGCACGACGCCCTTGCCCACGCTGGTGGTCACGAAGGCTTCGAGCTGGTCGAGGATCTCGGGGCGCGTGGTGGGCGTGTTGATCAACTCCACCAGGTACATGTAGCGCGGCGGGTTGAAGAAGTGGATGCCGCAGAAGCGCGGCTTGATCGACTCGGGCAGCACCTCGCTCAGCTTGGTGATGCTCAGGCCCGAGGTGTTGGACGCCACGATGGCGTGCTCGGCCACGTACGGGGCGATCTTGGTGTACAGGTCGAGCTTCCAGTCCATGCGCTCGGCGATGGCCTCGATGATGAGGTCGCAGCCCTTGAGCAGCTCAAGGTGCTCTTCGTAGTTGGCCTGCTGGATCAGCGCGGCTTCGGCAGCGTCGCCCAGCGGCGAGGGCTTGAGCTTTTTGAGGCCGTCAACAGCCTTGGTGACGATGCCGTTCTTGGGGCCCTCTTTGGCCGGAAGATCGAACAACACCACGGGCACCTTGACGTTGACGAGGTGGGCGGCAATCTGCGCCCCCATCACGCCGGCACCGAGCACGGCCACTTTGCGAACTTGGAATCGACTCATTGCATCTCCGTAAAAACAAAAAGGGCGGCGCTACGGGGATGCGTCGCCCTGAGGCTTACTCGACTCGCTGCCAAGTCTGGGTGCGCCCGAACATGGGCGCGCCGACATAACCGCGCACTTCCAACTTTTTGCCGCCGTCGGCCGGCGTCATCTTGACCTTGTAAACCTTGCCCTTGGCCGAGTCGAGGATCGTGCCCCCAGCCCACACATCCCCATCCTTCTTCACATTGCGGATGACTTCCATGCCCACGATGGGCTTGCCCTTGCGATCGTCTTCGCACTTGTCACACAGGGCATCGGGTTTGGCGTCAGCGGCCAGCAGCTTTTCGATCTTGCCGCTCACCACCCCGCCGGCTTCGGTGACACGAACCAGAGCTTTCTCCTTCTTGGTCTCGTCATCGATGGTCTTCCACAACCCCACGGGCGACATTTGCGCCAAGGCCGTCGAACCCACCAGACCGAACGCGACTGCTGCAATCAAGGACTTCATGGTGTCTCCTGAGAAAAGGATTGGTCAAAACAAAGCTTCGTCCATCTCCATCAGCGGCTTGAGGCCGGCACGCGCGGTGCGGATCAGCGTGGCCGTCTCGGGCAGCAGCTTCGCGAAGTAGAAGCGAGCGGTGGCCAGTTTGGCACGGTAGAACGGATCGCCGGAAGCCTCCTGGGCGAGCGCGATCTTGGCGGCGCGTGCGAAAAAGTACGCGAACGTCAAGTGGCCCACCACGCGCAGGTAGTCCACGGCAGCGGCGCCCACCTCGTCGGGGTTGCCGAAGGCCTTCATGCCGAGCTCTTGCGTCAGCTTGGTGACCTTGTCGCCGATGTCGGCCAAGGGGTTCACGAACTCCTGCATCGCTTCGTTGGTGCCCTCTTCTTCGATGAACTCGGCGATCTTCTTGCCAAACTTCTTCAAGGTGGCGCCGTTGTTCTGCAGCACCTTGCGGCCCAACAGGTCCAGCGACTGCACGGTGTTCGTGCCCTCGTAGATCATGTTGATGCGCGCGTCGCGCACGAACTGCTCCATGCCCCACTCGTGGATGTAGCCGTGGCCGCCGTAGACCTGCAGGCAGTGGCTCGTCGCAATCCAGCCGTTGTCGGTGATGAAGGCCTTGATGATGGGCGTCAGCAGGGCCAGCTCGGCCTCAGCGTCTTTCTTTTCGTCTTCGTCGTCGCTGGCAAAGGCCTTGTCCAGTTGCAGCACCGTGTAGGCCTGCAGCATGCGCGCGCCCTCGGCGTAGGCGCGGGCCGTGAGCAGCATCTTGCGCACGTCGGGGTGGTGAATGATGGGGTCGGCCGGCTTGTCCGGGGCCTTGGGACCGCTCAGGGCGCGCATTTGCAGGCGGTCCTTGGCGTAGGTCACGGCGTTTTGGTACGCCACTTCCGTCAAGCCCAGCGACTGGTTGCCCACGCCCAAGCGCGCGGCGTTCATCATCACGAACATGGCCTGCAAGCCCTTGTGCGGCTGGCCCACCAGGGTGCCCACGGCGCCGTCGAGCGTCATTTGGCAGGTGCTGTTGCCGTGGATGCCCATCTTGTGCTCCAGCCCGGAGCAGAAGATGGCGTTGCGCTCGCCGATGCTGCCGTCGGCGTTGACCTTGAACTTGGGCACGATGAAGAGCGAGATGCCCTTGCTGCCCTGCGGGGCGTCCGGCAGGCGGGCCAGCACCAGGTGGACGATGTTCTCGACGAAGTCGTGCTCGCCGGCCGAGATGAAGATCTTTTGGCCGGTGATCTGGTAGGTGCCATCGGCCTGAGGCTCGGCCTTGGTGCGCAGCAGGCCCAGGTCGGTGCCGCAGTGCGGCTCGGTCAGGCACATGGTGCCCGTCCACTCGCCGGAGGTGAGTTTCGGCAGGTAGAGCTTCTTTTGCTCGTCGGTGCCGTGAGCATGCAAGCACTCGTAGGCGCCGTGGCTCAGACCGGGGTACATGGTCCAGGCCTGGTTGGCGCTGTTCATCATTTCGTAGAAGAACTGGTTGACCGTGAACGGCAGGCCCTGGCCGCCGAAAGCCGGGTCGCAGCTCAGCGCCGGCCAGCCGCCTTCCACGTACTGCTGGTACGCCTCTTTGAAGCCCTTGGGCGTGCGCACCTCGTGGGTGTTGCGGTCTAGGCTGCAGCCCTCGCTGTCACCGCTCAGGTTCAGGGGGGCGATGACTTGGGCGCAGAACTTGCCGCCCTCTTCGAGCACCGCGTTGATGGTGTCGGCGTCGATGTCCTGGTGGGGCGGCAGCATCTTCAACTCGTCGACGACGTTGAAGAGCTCGTGCAACACGAACTGCATGTCGCGGAGGGGCGGGTTGTAGCTGGGCATCGAAGTCTCCTGAGGACGGGTACGGCGAAAAGGACTCAGCGCGCTTTGGCAGGGCGCCGGGGGGAACGGGGGGCGACGCTGGCAGCTCGCCCGGCGTCGGTGAGGTCAGGGGCAATGACGCGATCGAACCCGCGGCGGGCACGGTCGAGCGCCCCGTGGCTGCGCAAGAAGCGCGCGTCGTGGTGCAAGGACAGGATCAGGCCGTGCAACTCGAACAAGATTTGGTCGACGGCCGCGTCCTGCCGCAAATGGCCCTCAGCACAGGCCAAGCCGATGGCCTTGTGCAGGGCAGCATGCCAAGCCTTGACCATGGTCACCAAGGCCTCGCGCACGGGGCCGGGGCGGTCGTCAAACTCGACGGCGCCGCTGATGTAGATGCAGCCGTTCTCCAATTCGATGGCGACCTGCCGCACCCAGTTGTCGAACAGGGTGCGCAAGCGCGGCAGCCCACGAGGCTCGCGCAGGGCGGAGAAGAAGACCTCCTCCTCGAAACGCCGGTGGTACTCGGCCACCACGGCGATCTGCAACTCCTCCCGGGAGCCGAAATGCGCAAACACCCCCGACTTGCTCATGCCGATCTGATCGGCCAGGGCCCCGATGGACAAGCCCTCCAAGCCCATGTGCGAGGCCTGCGCCAGCGCGGCCTCCAGGATGGTGGCCCGGGTCAACTGCCCCTTTTGCAGCGCCGTCTTGGCTGGCGCACGGGACCCCGCCAGCCGCGGCGCGGAGGGCAAAGAGTCGAGGGCGGGGAGTCGGGCCATGGCGGAAGGGCTGTAACGGGACGGAAATAAAACGAACGGTCGTTCTATTTTTTGCCGCATTCGACCTCGACAGCAAGCCCAAATCCCTGCGATGCGTAGGGAAGCGTTTCTAAATCGGATGCGGGTAAGTCCCCAGAGGGACGAAAAGCGTGAAAAAGCCAACGCGTCATGGCTCGGTCATCGCCCAAGGATTAAGCTGGGGGATGAGGAGGGAGTCCGCGTGGACGTGCTTCAGCTTGACGTTTCGGGCCGGCCGCAGGCCTGGATCAGCGCGAAGGAAGCCGCCGTGATGGTGGCCTGTGACGCCATCGCCTGGACGCTGGGCGAGCCTTGCCTGGTGCTGCGCGGGGGCATCCAGCGAACCACGGGGCTTCAGTCCTTGATCGAGGTGCATCCCATCGTGGCGGCCCGCGGCGCCATCCCCAGCCGGGCCTGGCGGCAAGCGCCTGCCCTGACCAACCCCAAGCTCTTCGCCCGCGACCGCCACGTTTGCGCCTACTGCGGCAAACGCAGCCCCGAGGACGACCTGACGCGGGAGCACATCGTGCCCACCTCGCGCGGCGGCGCCGACAGCTGGATGAACTGCATCACCGCCTGCCGCGGTTGCAACGCCCACAAGGGCAACCGCCTGTGCGAGGAGGTGGGCATGGGCTTGCTGTACCTGCCCTACGTGCCCAACCTGCATGAAGACATGATCCTGCGCGGCCGTCGCATCTTGGCCGACCAGATGGAGTTTCTGCTGGCCAGCGTGCCGCGCAGCAGCCGGCTTCACGTGTAGTCAACGCAAGCCGATGGCCGGGCGTTGAGCCCGTCTGTTCCCGCGGAAGGTTGCCCCATGAAACGCTTGCTCATCGTCGCCCTCGTGGCTGCCAGTTTGGCCGGTTGTGCCACCCGAGATCCCGACGTTCGCTATCGGGGCGAAAGCATGCGCATGGCCCAGGTGCAGGACGGCACCGTGGTGGCGGTGCGTGGCGTGCGCGTGGAAGGCCTGGAAACCGGCACCGGCGCCGCGGTCGGCATGGTGACGGGTGCCGTGGCGGGCAGCAATGTGGGCGGTCACCGGGACGCACCGGTGTTCGCCTTCCTGGGCGCCATCTTGGGTGGGGTGATCGGCACCGCCATCGAGCGCGACGCCGGCACCACTCAGGCGGTCGAGCTGATCGTTCAGCTTCGCAACGGGGAGCGCGTGGCCATCGTGCAGGCCAGGGGTCAGGAAGAGTTCCGGGCGGGCGATGCGGTGATGGTCATCAGCCAAGGGCGCAGCGCCCGCGTGACGCGCGCTCTGCCCCCGGTGCCGCCAACGTCGGCGACCGAGCCGGGTTCACTGCCCCGCTGACAACACGCCCTTGGCGCCTGGGTATTGACCCAGCGCCTGGGCCAGCCAGGGCAGCTCTTGGGCGAGCAGGCTGCCCAGCGTGTGCGGGGGGTTGGCCACGAACACGTGGCTGCCGAGCAAACCAAAACCGCCGTCTTGCGGCGCCGCCACGCTCAAGGAGGCATCGAGCCACCCCTTCTTCGCCACGCCCTGCACGGCATTGCGCAGGCGCTGCGGCAGCTGTTGCGCGTCCAACAGCTGCACCTGGGGAATCCAGACCGCAATCACCGCGTCGGGGAACTTGGCCAAGGCCTCACGCACGGCGCTGAGCACCCGACCGTAGTCAGACTTGATCTCGTAGGGTGGGTCGATCAGCACCAACCCGCGTCGGGTGGGGGGCGGCAACAGGGGCTTGAGCCCCGTGAAACCGTCGCTCAGGTGCACCTTCACGCGCTTGTCGCCCACCATGAGCTTCTCCAGCGCTCGCAGGTCGGTGGGGTGCATTTCGAAGGCGTGCAACTCGTCTTGCGCACGCAGCAGCTGCCGGATGAGCGTGGGCGAGCCTGGCACGTTCTTCAGCACCCCGGGGCCGTTGAAGGCTTCCACTTGGTCGAGGTAGGCGGCCACCCCAGGCGGCAAGTCGGTGCGCTCCCACAGACGCCCGATGCCGTCGAGCCATTCCTGCTTCTTGTTGGCGGCTTCGGTGCGCAAGGAGTAAGCGCCCGCGCCGGCATGGCTGTCGACGACCCGAAATCCTTTGTCCTTTTGCCCCAGGTGCTGCAGCAATTGGACCAAGACGAGGTGCTTGAGCACATCGGCATGGTTGCCGGCGTGGAAGGCGTGACGGTAAGCGAACATCGCGGGACTCTACCCGGGCAAGGCGCCCAAGGCTTGCGCGCACCGCACCAACTCGTGGTTCGGGGGCACGCGGCGGTTCTGACCCGCGACGGTGCTCAACGGCACGAGCACGCAGCGGTCGCCCTGCAGGGCCACGGTGTGGCCGAACTCGCCTCGCTCAACGGCCTCGGCCGCCGCCACGCCAAAGCGGGTGGAGAGCACGCGGTCGAAGGCTGTGGGGCTGCCGCCCCGCTGCAAATGCCCCAAGACGGTGGCGCGCACTTCGACCTCGGGCCAGCGCGCGCCCAAGGCCTGGACCAAAGCCTGACCCACGCCCCCCAGGCGGGCCACCCCATCGGGCAAGGCCTGCCAATGCTGATCGCCATCGTCCAGGCGCGCGCCCTCGGCCACGCACACCAGGGCGTGGCCTTGCGCATCCATGCGTTGGTGCAAGTGAGCGGCCAGCGCCTCCAGCCTCCAGGGCCGCTCAGGGATGAGGATGGCATCGGCGCCACCGGCCAACCCGCCTTCCAGCGCAATCCAACCCGCATCGCGGCCCATGGTCTCGACCACCATCACGCGCCGGTGGCTGGCCGCCGTCGTGCGCAGCCGGGTCAGTGCGTCGGCCACCACGGCCACGGCGGAATCAAAGCCAAAGCTGCGCTCGTTGCCCTCGATGTCGTTGTCGATGGTCTTGGGCACGCCCACCACCGGCAGGCCCAAGGCGGCGAAGCGGGCGGCCAGGGTGAGGGTGCCGTCGCCACCGATGGCGACCAGGGCTTCCAGGCCTTCGCGCCGCGCCACCGCCATGGCCTCGGCCGAGGCATCACGCCCCTGGTAGTCGAAGGGGTTGGCCCGGTTGTGGGTGCCCAAGATGGTGCCGCCCTCGTCCACCAGCCCGCGCACGGTGGCGGCATCCAGCGCCCGCAGATGCCCCTCGATCAGCCCCAGGAAGCCCCGCTCGATGCCCAGCACTTGGACCCCTGGCACGCGCTGCAACAGGGCCAGCGTCAGTGCGCGGATGACCGCATTCAAACCGGGGCAGTCGCCGCCGCCCGTCAACACGCCCACCCGCATGGTGTCGTCCCCCGTCATGGTCCAAAACGCGCAGTTTCGTCGCCCCAGGCGTCTGGGCCCGGCGGCTCAAGGCGCTGGCTGGACCCAGAGCCCCGGGTTGTCCGCCCACATCGCGTCGGGCGGCTGGGCGTCCAAGCCCACCCGCCAGCGCAAAAAGGCCAAAGCCAGGGTGCTGATGCGACGGCGCAGCTCGGCGTTGTGCTCCTCGCTGCCCGGCTCCCCGCAGGCGGCACGGCACAGGACGTTGCTCGGCCACTCGAAGTGGCAATGCGTGCTGCCTTGCACCTGCAGAGAGCGCCCGTCTGCGGCGGCGCGGGTGAGCCCGCGGCCCACTTGCTGCGCGTTGCAGCTTTGGGGCGGCGCGAACAGTGCGGCCATCGGGAAGGGAGCGGTTGGTGTGTCGCGCGGCAAGCGGTCCACCGGGTCCAAGCCCAGCCAGCCCACCGTGCGGGCATCGCCCCAAGCCACCAAGCGCGAGGAGCGGCCTCCGGCCGAAAAGCCGCCGTACACCACCGCCGGCGCGCCACTGGCATCGGCCACTTGGCGCATGAAACCGGCCAAGACGCCGGCGCCACCCCCCGCCACGCCCTCGATCGGGCGGGTCCAGCCGCCGCTGCAATGACCCACCAGGTAGACGGGCACACCCCAGCTGGCCCAGTGCCGGGCGTGGTCGCGGTGCTGCGCCACGTCGCGCAGGAACCCGTGCGCAAAGACGAGCGGCGTGCGCCCGGGTGGGGCGTCGCCTTGGGGCGTGTAGCGCTCGACCACGGCCTGGCAGTCGCCGCGTGCAGCGTCCACCTCGCGGCTGATGTCGGCCTCAACCACGCGCCACGGGCCCGACTGGCCCAGGGCACTCGCATCGGGAGGCAGCGACCAAGGCTGCAAAGGCGGGGGGCTGGCGCAAGCCACCAAGCTCACGGCGGCCACCGTGGCGGCAACCCTCCCCAGCAGCGATGCCACCCAGGTCATGACATCACTTGCCCACACTCACCAAGGGTTGTGCGCCATGGCCCAACAGCACGGTGTTGCCCTGCTTGCTGGCAATGGCCAAGGCCGTGTCGCGCTGCAACTCGGCCAGCTTGATCTCCTTCAGCGCCGGCGTGAGCGAGGCGCTCAGAATTTGGTTGGCCTTGGCCTGGCCCTCGGCCTCGACGATCAAACGCTCGGCCTCGGCCTTGGCCAACTCCACCTCTTTGCGCTTTTTCTCGATGGCCTGGTCGGTCTCGGCGCGCTGCCGGATGGCGGCCTCGATGGCCGGGTCGGTCAGCAAATTGCGCACGTTCACGGCCGTCACCACGAAGGCCCCCTTGTCATTGGCATCCAGCTCTTTCTGCAAGCCCGCGCGCACCAACTCCGACAACTCCGTGCGCTTGGTGTGCATGGTGGTGGCGTCCAACTGGGCCACGGCTTTGTAGACGCTCTCGCGAGCCTCCCGAGACACGCGGCTGTAGGCGATCACCAAGTCTTTGGTGCCGCCGCTGGACACGACGTCCTTGTGACGCACGACGTCGCCTTGGTACTTGGTGTAGAGCCCCGGGATGGCCCCCGGATTGACCTTGAAGTAGATGTCGATGTCGACGTCCTTCATCGTCAGGTTGTCCCGGCTTTTAGGCGTCATGTCGTTCAGTTGGAAGCTCACCTCCTTGGCACTGAACTCGTCCACCGTCTTGAACAAGGTGAAGTAAACGCCGGGCGGCAAGGCGTCCGGGCTGACCTTGCCGAGGGTGCGCTCCACGCCGACGTTGCCGGTGTCGATTTGCGTGCAAGCGGTCAGCAACGCCGTCAGGGCCAAGAGCATGGGGGTACGGAGGTTCATAGCAACTTCAGAGCCGTGGTTTGGTAGGTGAGGACGAGCAAGGCCAAGAGCACGAGCGCCAACGCGGCAATGCGCAGCAGCCAGCGCGCGGCCAAGCGCTGGGTCGGCCGGCTGCCGAGACGCCACAGGCCGTAGCCCAGCGGGAGCACGATGAGGAGGATGAGGAAGTGACGCATGGTGGCCGTGAGTGTTGCCCAATTCTGCACCCAGGCGCCAGAGGGGCCCTGCCCGCCATTGCGGATCCCAGGGGAATGGGCGTCAAGCCCGCAAGAACAGCCCCGGTTGCCGAGGCGGCACGGCATGACCGTCCTCGCCGGTGACGGCGTCGTGCCAGCCGGGCAAGCCGGCGAGCCAGGCGGGCTCGAGGTGACGGGGCGAGGGCGCGGCGTTGAAGACCACCAGGGCGCGCTGCGCCCGGCAACGCCACACCAGCAACTGCCGGCTGACGTGCAGGGTCTCCCAACCGCCGTGACGCGCGGCGATGCCCCGCAGGCGCATCGCGGCGCGCAGCACCGGCTCGTGGCGGTGATCCATCCACACCAAGGGCACGCGGTCCAGTCGCAGTGTGGTGTAGGCGTGGGCCAAGCTCCATCCATCGGCCGGCAATGCAAAGCCGCCGTACTGCTCCAACTCCAGGTCGTGGTTGGTGACGAAGGCGACGCTGCGCCCCGCAGGCAGCGCGAGCTCGTCCGCGGCCAGAGCGTCCAACGGCGCCCATTCGCCCTCGGGCCCCAGGGCTTCGGTCAGGCTCTGGTGCAGCGGAAAGTCCATCAACGCCATGGTGCGCAGAAAGTCTTGCATCACCTCACGGTGGCCGGGCTGTTGGATGTATTCCCCGTACAGGAACAGGTCCGGCGGCAAGCCGGCCAGCACGGCGTCGAAGTACTCGGGCTCCATGTGCTTGACGGCGTCGAAGCGAAAGCCGTCGGCCCCGCAATCGATCAACAGTTCCAGGTAACGCCGCGCTTCGGCGCGCACATGGGGGTGGCGGGTGTCCAAGTCCGGCAGGCCCACCAACCAGCCTTCGCGGATGGAAACCAGGTCGTTGTAGTCGATGGGCGCGCGAGGCCGGAAATGTTCGGGGCCGAAGCGCGGGTAGTTCAAGGTCTTGGCGTGGGGGCCGCCGGCCATGTGGTTGAGCACCACATCCACCAGCACCTTCAGGCCTCGCGCATGGGCGGCCTGGATGAGCCGGCGCAAGTCGGCCTCGTTGCCCAGCGGCCCTTCCAGCACGGTGTGGTCCAGGGGCTGGTAGCGCCCCCACCAAACGGGGTTGTCGATGCTGCGCTGCGGCGGCGACACCTGCAGCCCGGTGAAGCCTTCTGCGGCCAGCGCATCGAGTTCGGCCTCGCACCGGGCGAACGGCCAGTCGAACAGGTGCACGAAGGCGTCGGGCAAGACCAGGGATGACGGGGGCATGGGCGCGTCCAAACAGGCTGGACGGGCACTTTAGGCAGGTAACCCACCGTACCGCTTCGGACTGTGGCGCGGAGGGCGCACCGCTGGCGCTCGGCGAGGGTGATGCGGTGCGATGGTGGGGGTGATGGGGGTCGTCGGGTGGTGGGCCCCCCGGGAGTCGAACCCGGCACCAACGGATTATGAGTCCGCTGCTCTAACCAAGCATGAGCTAGAGGCCCATTGCAGCGAGTGCAAAGGGCCCGGATTGTGGCAGCGTGAACGCACTCAGTCGGCGAGCGAAGGCAGCAGGGTGTTGGCCAGGTCGTGGCGCGAAATGCGAGCAGGTTGGCTGCCGTCGTCGCTGCCCGCGGCAAACACAAAGGGGGCGTTGACCAATTCCACCCAGCGCAGCCCCGGGCGTTGCGCCTGGATGACGTCGCGCAGGGCTTGCACGGCGGGGTCGTCCCAGGGATAGCCGCACACCACGGCACGTGGTACGCCGTCGGCCAGGGCGGCTTCGGCTTGCGCCAGGGTGGCCACGCAGTCGCCCTTGACCCCCGACAGGCGCAGCAGTTGGGCGGCGATGCCCCGCGTGCGCTCGTCGGGGTCGATGATCAGGGCGCGGTCCACGCCAGCCCAGTGACGACGTGGCAGGCCCTCGCCGTCGGGCGCGATGGCCGCCGCAGGGGCCGGGCCCAGGCGCAGTCTCAAGCGCCAGCCGGCGGCGTCGGGTTCGCGCTGCACGCCCCATCCCAGCGAGCGTCCGAGCCAGCGCAGCAGTTGGCCGTGCAACTGCGCCGCGTCCGGCCCCGCGCCTGCACCACTCAAGAGCAGCTCAGCCACGCCGTCGTCGGCCGTCCGCACGTTCAAGCGCAAGTCGACGCCGGCCGCCATGCCGTGCTGCACCAGCAGATCCAGCGCGTGTTGCAACTGGGCGGGGTCGGCCTGGACCTGGGCCGTGACGCCTTCCACCGTCAGCCGCAGGCCGCGCCGAGCCAGCTCGGGCAAGCACAGGCGGCGGGTGGCCAGGGCTGCGTCCAGCAAAGGCACCGCCTCGCATTCGTGCGCGCCGGCTCCCAAGGCGTGCAACAGGGTTTGCAATTCGCGCCCCAGGTCCTCCAGGCCGCGCACCTTCAAGCGTGCGGTGTCGCTCAGGCCGCGCTCGGCCGACAGTGCTTGCGCCGTTTGAACGATGGCTTCGCCCAACGGGGCGAGCACCGCGGCGGGCAAGGGTGGGTTGGGGTTCATCGCGGTCTCCGTGGTGATCTGGTTCAGTGCGCGGTGGCGGCCAGCACTTCGGGAAGGTCGGTGAGGCCCTGCAGCACTTTGTCGATCCCGTCCTGCCGCAGGGTTCGCATGCCGGCATCGCGGGCGGCGGCAAACATGTCGCGGGCGCTGGCGCGGTGGCGGATCAGCTCGCGCAGCGCATCGTTGGCCACGGCCAGCTCGTGCAGGCCCAGACGCCCGCGGTAGCCGGTGCCGCCGCAGGCATGGCAGCCGTGCCGACGGTACTGGAGCAAGCGCCCGCCGTGGACGGGCCGTGCACGCCAGCGGGCGATCAGATCGTCTTCGGCTTCGGGGGTCGTCTCGCCCA
The DNA here is from genome assembly GCF_027532025.1 of Inhella sp. Taxonomy (GTDB): domain Bacteria; phylum Pseudomonadota; class Gammaproteobacteria; order Burkholderiales; family Burkholderiaceae_C; genus Inhella. Next base: position 59,809 of record NZ_JAPZSY010000002.1, read on the forward strand.
CCGACCCCAGGTAGAGCCGCGCGAGCGAGCGCTCGGTGTGAGCCTGCAGCGGCTCAGCCATACGGCAATCGGGGCACAGACGGCGCACCAAACGCTGGGCCAGCACACCGAGCAATGAATCGGAGAACATGAAGGCATCGAGCCCGATTTCCAGCAGGCGCGTCACCGCCTCGGGCGCCGAGTTGGTGTGCAGCGTGGACATCACCAAGTGCCCGGTGAGCGAGGCTTCGACGGCGATGCGCGCAGTTTCCTCGTCGCGCATTTCGCCGATCATCACGACGTCGGGGTCGGCGCGCAAAAAGGTGCGCATGGCCGCCGCGAAGGTCCAGCCGATGCGCGGATTGACCTGCACCTGTCGCAGGCCGGGCTGGGTGATTTCGATGGGGTCTTCGGCCGTCCAGATCTTGCGGTGCTCCTGGTTGAGCTCGCGCATCACGGAATGCAGCGTGGTGGTCTTGCCGCAGCCCGTGGGCCCGCAGATGAGGAGCAGGCCATGGGGTTTGGTCATCAGCCCGTGCAGGGCCGCCAGGTTGTCGGGCGCCAGTCCGATGCCGGACAACGGCAAGGGCTTCACACCACCCAGCAGGCGAAGCACCACGTCTTCCAGACCGCCGCTGGTGGGCACCGTGACCATGCGCAGTTCCATGCGCGGGCCACCAAAGCGGGCAAAGTCGAGCTTGCCGTCCTGCGGCCGGCGGTGCTCGGCAATGTCCAGGTCGGCCATGATCTTCAGCCGCGCCACCAGGGCGAAGCGCACGCGAGGCGGCAGCTCCAGGTGGCGGCGCAGATCGCCATCCACGCGCATGCGAATGCACACCGGACGCGGGGGCTCGTCGGTCTCGATGTGGATGTCGCTGGCCTTGAGGTCGATGGCGTCGCTGATCAGGCGGTTGACCAGGCGCACCAGGGTGTTGTCCGACTCGGACACCACGTCCACCACGGCATCGGCCGCATCGCTGCCGGTGCGCTGCAGTTCTTCGGCCATCTCGAACAGGCTGGTGGGCGCCGCGGCGGTCGCACCCGGGCGGTCGCTGGCGGCGGCACCCGCTGTGTCGTCCCGCAAACGGTAAGCCCGGGCCAGGGCCGGCGCCAAGGTGCCCGGCGTGGCCAGCACGGGACGAACGCGCAACTCGCTGGTGAAGCGCAGCATTTCAAGCAGTCGGTGGTCCCACGGGTCGTTCATGGCCACGACCAGGGTGTCTCCGCGCACCATCAGAGGCAGCGCGGCCTCGCGGGTGGCGATGAGGGCGTGCACGCGCGTCAAGGCTTCGGGCTCGGGCGCAAAACGGTTCAGGTCCACCGTCAGAATGCCCATTCAGTGCGCCAGCATCTGACGCATTTGAGCGGGGGTGAGCAAGCCCAGTTGAATGAGCACCTCGCCCAGGGGCACGTGCTCGGGCTGTACCGCCTGGTAGCGCAACGCCTCGTACAACTGCTGGGGGCGCAGGAGGCCGGCCTCCACCAAGGCTTCACCCAAGTGCGGAGCGTGGTGGTCGGGGGCAGCATGCAGCTCTTGCCACAGGGCATCGGGCTCCACGATCGAGGACGCTGGCGACGGGTTGAGCGTCGCGGCTGAGGCATCCAAGGTTGCCGGGACGGTGTCGTGAGGCTTGACGGGACGATCCATGCGGCCAGACTAACCCGACCGGCGCGCCGCGCCCTTTGACGCGGCACAAGCTCGACGCTCGGTGTGGCGTCAGCGCGTCGACAAAGCCTGGCTCACCATGCGCGACGTCACGTCCACGATTTGGATCATGCGCTCGTAGGCCATGCGCGTGGGGCCGATGACGCCCAGTGTGCCCACGACTTGCCCGTCGACCTCGTAAGGAGCGCTGACGATGCTGAGTTCCTCGAACGGCACCACCTGGCTTTCGCCGCCGATGAAGATGCGCACGCCCTCGGCGCGGCTGCTGGTGTCGAGCAAGCGCATCAGCGCGGTCTTTTCCTCGAACAGGCCAAACAGCTTGCGCAGGCTGCCCAAGTCCTGGCTGAAATCTTGCACGGTGAGCAAGTTGCGCTCGCCGCTGATCACCACCTGCTCGGGTGGGTTGTCGTCGGCCACTTGCACAGCGGCACTCATCAGCAGGGCGATTTCGCCCCGCAACTGCTCCACCTCGCCCCGCAAACGCTCGCGCACCAACTCCAGGGTCAGACCCGCATATTGGGCGTTGAGGCGGTTGGCCGCCTCGGTCAGCTCGGACTGGCTGTGGTCTTGCGCGGTGACGATGACGCGGTTTTGCACGTCGCCATCGGGGCTGACCAAGATGACCAGCACCCGTCGTTCGGACAAGCGCAAGAACTCGATGTGCCGAAATACCGACGGTTTGCGCGGCGCGGTGATGACCCCGACAAAACTGCTGAGGTTGCTCAGCATTTGGGCCGCGTGCGCGATGACCCGCTGCGGCTGGTCGGGTTGCAACTGCCCCTCCAGTTGACGCACCTCGGTTTCGAACAGCGCCGGCTTGGCGGTGATCATGGTGTCCACGAACAAGCGGTAACCCAACGCGGTGGGAATGCGTCCCGCGCTGGTGTGGGGGCTGGCGATGAGGCCCAGCTCCTCCAGGTCGGCCATCACGTTGCGGATGGTGGCTGGGCTCAACTCCAGGCCCGATGCCTTGCTGAGCGTGCGCGAGCCCACGGGCAGCCCATCGGCGATGTAGCGCTCCACCAGGGTCTTCAGCAGGGATCGGGATCGGTCGTCCAGCATGGGTTGGATTTTGTACGGCAATGACCCACTTCCCGACGTGCGGGTTGGCCACCCTGGTGGGGCCGAAACGCTGTGAGAACATGGCCTGCATGGCTGGCAAACGCTTTGAACACGTGGCCCTGGTGGGCAAACCGGCGGCCGGCATCGGGCCGGTGATCGAGCAGGTGCGCGATTTCTTGCGGCAGCAAGGCTGTCGCGTCAGCCTGGAGCGCCAGGGCGCCCAAGCCGCCGGCGTTGCCGGCTATCCGGTGCTGGAGCCCGCAGAAATCGGCCGGGACTGCGACCTCGCCGTGGTGGTGGGCGGCGACGGCACGATGCTGGGCTTTGCCCGCGAGGTGGCGCCTTACGGCACCCCCTTGGTGGGCATCAACCAAGGCCGCCTGGGCTTCATCACCGACATTTCCTTTGAACAGTTCCGCGAGGCCTTGACCCCCATCCTGGCCGGCGATTGCGAAACCGAAGAACGCACCATGCTGGAAGGCAACGTCTGGCGGGATGGCGTCAGCATCTTCAGTGGACTGGCCTTGAACGACGTGGTGGTGGCCCGCGGCGCCGCTGCCGGCATGGTGGAGTTGCGCATGCACGTGGGCGATGAGTTCGTCGCCAACTTGCGGGCCGACGGGGTCATCGTCGCCAGCCCCACCGGCAGCACGGCCTACGCGATGAGCGCCGGTGGCCCGCTGCTGCACCCCAGCATCGAGGGCTGGGTCATGGTGCCCATCGCCTCGCACGGGCTGTCCAACCGCCCGATCGTGCTGCCCGACCGCGGCGTCGTCAGCCTCGAAATCGTGGCCGGCCGCGATGCGAGCGTCAACTTCGACATGCAAACCCTCACCCAGGTGCAACACGGCGACCGCGTCACGGTGCAGCGCTCGGCGCACAAAAGCCTGTTCCTGCACCCCACCGGCTGGAGCTACTACGCCACGCTGCGCCGCAAGCTGCGCTGGTACGAGGGCAATTGACGCCCCCAGTCTCCCTTCGGTCGCCACCCCCGGAGGGGGGCGAATCGGCTTGGGGCGGCCCGGCGCCGATTCAACCGCGACAACGACAATCTACTCCTCCCTTTCTTTGACCCTCATCCGGCATGCTGCGACGGCTTTCCCTGCGGGACTTCGTCATCGTCCCCAGCCTTGAACTCGACTGGCAATCCGGCTTCTCGGCCCTGACGGGCGAGACCGGCGCCGGCAAGTCCATCCTGCTGGACGCTTTGCAATTGCTGCTGGGCGGCCGGGGCGATGCCGGCGTGGTGCGCGAGGGGGCCGCGCGCGCCGAGCTGAGCGCCGAGTTCGACCTCCCGTTGACCCTGCGCGATTGGCTGCAGGAAGCCGGCTTTGACGAGGCCGACACCCTGCTGCTGCGCCGGGTGATCGATGCGCAAGGCAAGAGCCGCGCCTGGATCAATGGCAGCCCGGCCACGGTGGCGCAACTGGCACAGGCGGCCGAACACCTGGTCGACATCCACGGTCAGCACGCCTGGCAAAAGCTGACGCGCCCGGCCAGCGTGCGCGCGCTGTTGGACGACTTCGCGGGCGTGGATGCCCCCGCGTTGGCCGCCGCGCACGCCCGCTGGCGCAAGGCGGTGCAAGCGCTGGCCGAGGCGCGTGAGGCCCAAGCCACGCTGGGGCGCGAGCGCGAACGTCTGCAATGGCAGTTGGACGAAATCGGCAAGCTGGCCCCGGGGGCCGAAGAATGGCCCGAACTCAATGCCGAGCACCAGCGCCTGAGCCACGCCCAAGCCCTGATCGACGCCAGCCGCCTGGCCTTGGATGCCATCAGCGAGGCCGAGGCCACGGCCCTGAACCGCCTGGGCGTGGCGGAGCAAGCACTGCGGGAGGTCGTTGACTTCGACCCCGCTCTGCAAGCCGCGGTGGACGCCATCGCCGGTGCCCAGGCTCAGGCCGAGGACGCGGCCCACACCTTGCGGAGCTACCTGCACCGCGCCGAACCCGACCCTGGCCGGCTGAGTGAACTGGACGAACGCCTGTCCAGTTGGCTGCAACTGGCCCGCCGCTACCGTCAGCCGCCGACCGAGCTGCCCGCACTCCAGGCCCAGTGGCAGCGCGAGTTGGACGAACTCGACGCCCGCAGCGACCTCGCCGCGCTCGAGGCCGCCGTGAGCGCGGCGCGCAAGACCTTGGACGCCGAGGCACGGAAAGCCACCCAGCAGCGGGCGAAGGCGGCTCCCAAGCTGGCCCATGCCGTCACCGAAGCCATGCAGCAGCTGGGCATGCCCGGCGGCCGGCTGGAGCTGGCACTGACCCCACAAGACGAGCCACAGAGCTTCGGTTTGGAAAGCGCCGAGCTGCTCGTGGCCGGCCACGCCGGCGCCACGCCGCGCCCGCTGGCCAAGGTGGCCTCGGGCGGCGAGCTCAGCCGCATCGCGCTGGCCATCGCCGTGTGCACCGCGCAGGCCGACACGCATGGCGCGTCCACCCTCGTGTTCGACGAGATCGACAGCGGCGTGGGCGGCGCGGTGGCGCACACCGTGGGCCGGCTGATGAAACGGCTGGGGGCGCAGCGCCAAGTGCTGGCGGTGACCCACCTCGCCCAGGTGGCCGCCTGCGCCGACCACCACTGGGTCGTGGTCAAGCAGCCCGCCAGCGAAGGCGGCGTGGTCAGCCGCGTGCTGGCCGTGCAAGGCCCCGATCGGGTGCGTGAGGTGGCCCGCATGCTCGGCGGCAGCCCGTCCAGTGCCAGCGTGGCCCATGCCGAAGAACTGCTGGGGAGCGTGGCATGAACGCCCCCGGCGGCAGCCCCAACCCCCGAGTGACCCGCGAACAGGACTCGCCCATGACCGACGACGCCATCGTCCAAGACCTCGTGCTCGTCACCGGACTCAGCGGCGGGGGCAAGAGCATCGCCCTGCATGCCCTCGAAGACGCGGGCTACTTCTGCATCGACAACCTGCCGCCCGAGCTGCTGCCTGACTTCCTGCGTGTCGAAGTGCAACGGGGTGAACGCCGCGTGGCCATCGGCGTGGACGTGCGCAGCAAGGGCTCCCTGCCCCATCTGCTGCCCCTCATCAAGCAGCTGCGCAGCCAGGGGCAGCCTGTGCGTTCGATCTTCCTCGACGCGAGCACCGACACCCTGATGCGCCGCTTCAGCGAAACGCGTCGCCCCCACCCCCTGCGCGCCGTCAGCACCGAAGAGCGCGAACAAGGCGCCAGCGCCAGCACCCGCGCGCTGGTGGATGCCATCGAAATCGAGCGCGAGCTGCTGGCGGCCATCAAGGTCGAAAGCACCGTCATCGACACCAGCCTGCTGCGGCCGGCGCAGCTCCGGGCCTGGGTGCGCGACCTCGTCACGGTCCATGCGGGTCACCTCACCCTCGTGTTCGAGAGCTTCGCCTTCAAGGCGGGCGTGCCGAGCGACGCCGACTTCGTCTTCGATGTGCGCGTGCTGCCCAACCCCTATTACGTGCAAGAGCTGCGCGCCCAAACGGGCCGCGACGACCCCGTGGCCGACTACCTGCGCAGCCAGCCCGAGGTGCAGTTGATGCAGAGCCAGATCGCCGCCTTCTTGCAGCAGTGGCTGCCCAGCTTCGTGGCCGACCACCGCAGTTACCTGACGGTGGCCATCGGCTGCACCGGTGGCCAACACCGGTCGGTCTACCTCGTCGAAAGCCTGGCGAAGCAATTCGCCCACCACGGGCAGGTGCTGACGCGGCACCGAGAGCTGGACGCGCGCTGAGGCCCCCTCAAAGGGCCCGCGTTCACGACACGCGCCGCACCTTGGGCGAGTCGTTGCGGCCCTCGAACTCCAGGAAATAGGTCCCAAAGCGGTTGCGGCGAATCGTGACCTTGGGGTCGGTCAGGCCCAGGTCGCCCGTGCTGCCGTCGCTGACTCTCCAGACCTGGCCGTTCTTCAAGCGAAAGTGCGTGTTGGGGCCCCATCCTTCGACGCGCCCCTCGATCTGGCTGTCAATCCGGTCCGGCTCGGCCACCTTGGGCGGTGGCAAACCCATACTCGCAGCAAGGTCGCTCGGCGAGGGCGCGGCCGCCACGGCTGCGGCCGCGGTGGGCGCCGCAGGGGCCACGGTGCCCGCTTGAAGACGCGCCACCGAGCCGGCGGCCAAGGCGTCCAAGCAACGCAGGCGCGCCGCGCCATCCGTTATCGCGGCGCAGCGGGCCATCTCGGCGTCGGGCACCTGGGCGCTGGCGGCCCCGGTCAGAACCATCGTCATGGCCAACGTGAGCCTGGACCGGTAGCGCTTCATCTTGGGAACCTCGTCATTGCAGCCGGCGCACCCGCGCCGTTTCCTTGGAACCTTCGAACTCCATCAAGAAGCTGCCCAAGGCCGCTCGGCGCACCGTGACTTTGGGGCTTTGGAGGTAGAGCGTCGCACTGCTGCCATCGTTGACGCGCCAGACCTGTCCATTCTTAAGACGAAACAACGTGTTCGGGCCCCACCCTTCCAGCAGGCCCTCGATCTCGCTGTCGATGCTTTGCGTCTGATCGGATGCCGTGGGCGCACCGAAAGCCTGCACGATGGCCGCAGCCCGGCCCTGCGGAGTTTGACGTTTCTTGGCGCCGGCGGCCAGATCGTCGAAGCAAGTGAGCCTGGCGGCGGTTTCGGTCAAGTCGGCGCAGCGCAGCAACTCGCTGTCGGCCACCTGGGCAAAGCCTGCACCCGCCAGAGACATCGAGCCGATCAGGACAAACAACGGGAGCTTCATGGCGTGGTGAGACCGAAAACGGGACGGCCCAAATCATCAACCAGCCGGACCGTCACCGGCATCAGGGTTCAGCCGCTTCCGTCGCCCGCACCGCAACGCCCCAGGCGCGCAGGGCGGATCTCAGGCTCGACATCAAGGCCAGGGCGTCGGGGCCATCGCCGTGGACGCACAAGCTTTGCGCATGCACGGCGACCCAGCCACCCCCCACCGTGGGCACGCGCCCGTGCTGCACCAAGGCTTGCACTTGGGCCAAGGCCTGCGGTGGCGCGAGCAGGGCGCCGGGCTCGGTGCGCGCCTGCAATCGACCGTCGGGGCGATACCCGCGGTCGGCAAAAGCTTCAGGGATGAACCGCAGCCCATGGCGCTGCGCCGCGCCGGCCATGGCGCTGCCGGCCAAGCCCATCAGGGCCAGGCTGGGGTCCACGGCGCGCACGCCGGCGGCCACGGCATCGGCCAGCGCCGCGTCGGCGGCCGCCTGGTTGTAGAGCGCGCCGTGCGGCTTGACGTGGCGCAGCCGGCCCCCCTGCGCCTGCGCCACGGCCCGCAGCGCCTGCACCTGCGCCGTCAAGTCGGCTTGCACATCGGCCAGGGCGCGGTCGAGCACGCGCCGGCCAAAGTGCTCGCGGTCGGGATGGCTGGGGTGGGCGCCCAAGGCCACGCCGTGCTGCAAGGCCAGGGCCACGGTGCGCCACATGCTGTCGGCATCGCCCGCATGGCCGCCACAGGCGATGTTGGCGCTGCTGGCCAGGGTCAGCAGGTCGGCGTCGCAGGCGCCGCCCTCGCCCAGGTCGGCATTCAGATCCAGGTGCGTGAGCATCCGGCCAGTATGGCGGGCCCGGCGCGCAGCCTGGAGCCGGCCGTTGGACGCCGCCGCGTGCGCCAGGGTGCGGTGCGCAACCACCCAAACGGTCAACTGCCGTTTCCAGGCTCAGTCGGCCTTGAGCACCAAGCGCACCAGTTGAACGTGCGTTTCCTTGCCCCCGGACTGAACGGCCACCAATCGCTGGTTGCGCTGGGTGCCGACCATGAGCACCACGGTGCCCGACTGGGATCGATGGGCATCGCAGCGAAGGGCGTCGTCGTCCGGGGTGGGGCGAATCGGCTCGTCGCGGCCGGGCAGGCATTCGAGCACCGGACCGTGCGCCGACAGGGCGCGTCGGTAGTAGGCCAACACCTGAGCCGCGCTGTCCGTGGTGCGCAATCGCCGCACGGCGATGCGCAAGCCCCGGTCACCGCCCCACAGGCCCAAGCTGAGGGCTCTCTTGTCCTCGGGCTCGTCCCGCTCAGGCCGGGCGCTCGGCAACAGGGGCATGCCCAACTCGCGCTCGCCGGCGGATTCGCTGACCGACAGGCCCGCCGTATAGGGGGACGACGCGGGGCTGCTTTGCGCCAGGGCCGCCACGCAGGCGCTCAGGGCCAAGAGGGCCAGCCAGCCGCGAACGAGGACTGCAGGTCGCATGGATCGTCTCCAGCCCGTCCGGATGACGGGGATGGCCGCACTGTCCAGGATTCGTCAGCCCGTGACCGCCCCGAAGCGACACACCGCAGACCCCGACGGTTGGCCTGCATCCTCAGGCGATCAAGCGTTGCCAGAGCTCACGCGCTCCGCTTCACGCCCAGAGGGTCAAGGCCCGCAGCAGGGCTTGGCGCTCGCGCTCGGCTTGACGGTTCGCCTCTCGGGCTTGATCGAGCGTGACGCGCTCAAACCGCAGGCGTGCGCCGGACTCGCACTGCGCCAAGTGCCCCAAATCGGCATCCACCACCACCGCGATGCGGGGGTAGCCGCCGGTGGTTTGGGCGTCCACCCGCAGGGCGATGGGCAGCCCCTGCCCAGGCACTTGCACGACGCCTGGCAGCACCGCGTGGGAGGGCAATTCACCCGAACAGGTGCGGCGCAGCACCGGCCCCTGCAACCGGGCTCCCATCCGGTTGCTTTGCGCCCCAACCGTCCATGGGGAGCGCCAAAAGAGGGCCTGCGCATCGGCGGCGAAATGGGTGTCGTGCTCGGGGCCCGGCATCGCACGCAAGACGCGCATGCCGTCGGGTCCCAGCACGGGCAGCGTCACACCGCAGCGGCGTTGCAGCGGTCGGCCTGGTGCGCCCCTGCCCAGTGAGTCGCCAGCACGCAGGGCTCGGCCGTGGTGCCCTCCCCAGCCACCCAGCAAATCGGTGCTGCGCGCCCCGAGCATCGTGGGCACCTCCAAGCCTCCATCCACGGCGATGAAAGCGCATGCGCCGGCATGGGGGCGCGGCGCCATGGTGAGTTCGTAGCCGGGCTACCAAGGCGCCCGCCAGCCAGGGCGCAGCGGCCGGCCAGCCAGGCGGGCGTCGAAATCCGCGCCCGCCAGCGCCACCCAACCCACACCCTGCAGCCGCAAGCGCAGCGGCCCCTGCCACACCTCCAGGCCCGCCGCTCCGGGCGGGTTGCCCAGCAGCGCGTTGGCCAGCTCCAGCGCAGGTGCATCGCTGGCCCCGCCCGGGGTCACGCCCAGGTGGCGCCAGCCTGGCCGCCCCACGGCGTCTTGAACGCTGGTCTGCACGCCGGCTTGCAGGATCTCGATCACGGGCGAAACCTCACCCGGTCGCCCGGCTGCAACCAACAGGCCTGGGCGGGATCGGCGGCATGGGGGTCGAACAGGCCCTGGTCGGTGCGCCCGATGAGCTGCCAGCCCCCCGGGCTGGCGGACGGGTAAACGCCAGCCTGCGCACCACCAATGGCCACGCTGCCCGCAGGCACGCGCACGCGAGGCTCGGCACGCCGCGGTTGGTGCAGCGGTTCAGGCAGGCCCATCAGGTAGGCAAAGCCGGGCTGGAAGCCCAAGAACGCCACGGTGTAGACGGCCGCGCTGTGCCGGTCGATGAACGCGGTCTCGCTCAAGCCAGCGCGCGCGGCGCACTCGGCCAGGTCGGGGCCGTGCTCACCGCCATAGCGAACGCGCAGCACCCGCTCACGGGGTGGTGGCAGCGCAACGTCGGACACCTCGTGCCACGCTTGCAGCAGCTGCGCTTGCACGCGCACCAGTTCATCGCGCCTGGGGTCGATCACGACCGTCAGGTTGCCCCAGCCGGGGACCACGTCTTCATAGCGACCCCCTTCACGAAGCCGGCGTCCCAACGCCAACAAGCGGGTTTGCACCTCCACGGTCAAGGCAGCCCGCCAGGCCCCACACACCGCCCGGTCGCCGACGACCGACACCCGCAGGTCTGGGTCAAGGTCCGGCATGCACCCAGCCCAACAGCTTCTGCAAGGGCGCTGGCATGCCATGGGCCGGCCAGTCGGCGGGCTGCACCCACCGCCCCTCGGGCAGGGGCGCGGCAGCGCGGTTCCACACGGCGCGGCGCGGGTGCAGCAGCCAGTCCAGGTGCGTCAGCGCGTGCTGGATCTGGGGCAAAGCCTCCAGCGCTGCAGCGCCAGCGGCAGCACGCAAGGCGGCCTCGTCGTCGAACAGAGGCAACGTCCACAGGCCGGCCCAGATGCCGCGTGCGGGTCGCTGCTGCAACCAAAGGGCACCGTCGGCTTCGCGGTGCAGCCACAACCACCAGCTCTCGCGCTGACGGCGCTTGAGCGTCTTCGTCTTGCGCGGCAGCGCGCCCACCCGCCCTTGCGCGTGCGCCGCGCACAGGCTCTGGACGGGGCAGGCCGCGCAATTGGGCGAGCGCGGCGTGCACACGGTGGCCCCAAGGTCCATCAGGCCTTGCGTGTAGGCCGGCATCGCCTCGGCCTGAGCTGGCACCAGCGCGTCGGCCCGCGTCCACAGGACCTTCACGGCCCGCGCGCCGCTCAGGTCCTGGTCGAACGCCAGCAAGCGCGCGAGCACGCGCTGCACATTGCCGTCGAAGATGGACAGCCGCTCGCCGAAGCAAAAGGCCGCTATCGCCCGCGCCGTGCTGGGTCCGATGCCCGGCAGCTCGGCCAGGGCCCGCGCGTCACAGGGGAAACCGCCCCGCGCCGAAACCGCCTGGGCGCAGGCGTGCAAGTTTCGGGCGCGGCTGTAATAGCCAAGACCTGCCCACAGCGCCAGCACCTCGTCCAGCGGTGCGGCGGCCAAATCGTTCACGGTTGGAAACCGTTCAAGGAAGCGGGCGTAGTAGCCGCGCACGGTGCTCACTTGGGTCTGCTGCAGCATGACCTCGCTGAGCCAAACGCGGTAAGGGTCGCGGGTGCGCTGCCAGGGCAAGTCGTGCCGCCCGTGCTGGCGCTGCCAGGCCACCAAACGCAGGGCGAAGTCGGCCTCGCTCATGGACGCTGGCAGCGGGCGCAAAAGTAGGTGCTGCGTTGCGCCTGCACCTCGCGCCGGATGGGGGCGCCACAACGCGGGCAAGGCTGCCCTTCGCGGTCGTACACCGCGGCTTGGTGCTGGTAGGCACCCGCCACCCCATGGGCGTCGGAAAAATCGCGCAACGTGCTGCCGCCCAGCGCCAGGGCCTGACCCAGCACGTGCCGAACCGCGGCCAACAATCGCTCGCAACGCGCGGGGCTCAGCCGTGACCCGAGCATGCTGGGGCGAATGCCCGCGTGCCACAGGGCCTCGCAGGCGTAGATGTTGCCGGCTCCCACCACCCCATCGCCCGCCAGCAGCAGCTGCTTGATGGGCGCGCGCCGACGGCGCCAGCGCGCGTGCAGCGTGGCGCCGGTCAGTGCAGGGTCGAAGGGCTCGGCCCCGAGACCTTGCAAGAGCTTGCGCGCAGGGTCGACATCGAGCCCCCCGGACCACACCACCGCGCCGAACCGACGGGGATCGGTCAACACCAAGCTGCCGCGCGTGGTGTGAAGGGCAAAGTGCTGGTGCGGCCCCAGCATGCGCTCTGGGCCCAGCGCCAGGGCGCCTGACATGCCCAAGTGGATGAGCAGGCCGCCTTCGGGCCGGATCATCGGCAGCCACAGGTACTTGCCACGGCGCTGGGCCTCACCCAAGACCGCCCCCACCAAGTGGGCTGGCGCCACGCCCAAAGGCCAGCGCAGGGGCCGCCCGAGTTGCACCCCCGTGACGACCGCGCCCTCCAATGTGGGGGCGATGCTGCGGCGGGTGATTTCGACTTCGGGGAGTTCGGGCATGGCCTTCGGATCATAGGAAGGCGCCGCTGCACAATCGGCGCCGCTGCCTGAAAGACCGTATGCCTTTGCTGACCCGCTTCCGCCAAACCGCCCTCGCCCTCGCCATGGGTTGGATCAGCACCGCCGCCCTGGCCCAAGACCGCGCTCCCACCGAGCCCGTCACCAGCCTGGACGCCCCCCTGCTGTACCAACTGCTCATTGGCGAGTTGGAGTTGCAACGCGGCGAATTGAGCACGGCCTACCAACTGCTGCTGGACGGCGCTCGCCGCACCGGCGACGAGGGCCTGTTCCGCCGATGTGTGTCCATCGCCCTGCAAGCCCGGGCGGGGAGCGAGGCCCTGACTGCCGTCAAAGCCTGGCGCGCCGCTCTGCCCGACTCTCAAGAGGCCCGGCAAACCCAGGTGCAACTGCACGCGGCGCTCACGCAATGGGGCGAGATGATCGAGCCCTGGATGGCCTGGATGGACGCCGCGCCCTTGGCGCAGCAACGCGCCGCCCTGGAAAGCCTGCCGCGCCTGCTGCGCGCCCGTGCGGGCGACGGCCTGGACCTGCTGGGGCCCAGCCTCACCGCCCTGCGCGACGACGAGGCCGAAACCCCGTGGCGACGCAGCTTGGCCGCCAGCACCCTGGCCCAACTGGCCCTGATGGCGGGCAACACCCCCCTGGCCACCAACCAATTGCACGACGCGTTGCGCGACGCCCCGCAAAACGCCCTCCCACGCTGGCAAGCCGTGGAGCTCATGCGCCACCAGCCCTCGGTCGAGAACCTGGTGCTGGAGGGACTGGACGATGCCGAGTTGCGACTGGCTTATGCCCGTGGACTGGCCCGCGACAGCCGCACGGCCGAGGCCCTGCCGCAATTCCAGCGCCTGGCGGAGCTTCAGCCGCAACAAGCCACCCACCACTACGCCGTGGCCAGCCTGAGCCTCGACCTGAAACAACCCAGCGACGCCCTGGCGGCGGCCGACCGCTACCTGCAGCGCCTCTCCAAAGAGGATGGCCATGCCCGAATCGCGGCCCATCTGCTGCGGGCCCAAGCGCTGGAGCAACTCGGCCGCACGTCTGACGCCACGCTGGCCCTGGACGCGGCCGAGGCCGCCGATGACGGCAGCCGCCAGGCCGACATCGCCTACCGCCGCGCCTCTCTCGATCTGCGCGCCGGACGCCTGCCCGCCGCACGCGCCCGCATCCAAGCACTGCCCGCCCGCGACGACGCCGGCGTGGAGCGCCGCCTGCTGCTCGAAACCCAGTTGCTGCGCGAGGCGGGCGACTGGCGCACGGCCCACGCGCTGCTCACCCGCATGCTTGAGGGCCAAGGCAGCGAGCCCAGTGCCGCCTTGCTGTACGAGCAGGCCATGACGGCCGAGCACCTGGGTCAGCACGAACTCATGGAGCGCCAATTGCGGGCGCTCATCGACCGCGACCCCAAGCACGCCCACGCGTACAACGCCCTCGGCTATTCGCTGGCCGATCGCAACCAGCGGCTGGACGAGGCCCGCACCCTCATCGAACGCGCGATCGAGCTGGGCGGGCACGAGCCCTTCCTGATCGACAGCCTGGGTTGGGTGGCCTACCGTGAGGGCCACCTTGACGACGCCGAGCGCCTGCTGCGCCAAGCCTGGCGTGGCCGCCCTGACGCGGAAATCGTGGCCCACTTGGCCGAAGTGCTCTGGCACCGCGGCCAGCGCGACGAAGCGCAGGCCTTGCTGACCCAGGCCGCCCAGCGGGAGCCCAAGCACCCTGCCTTGCAGGCCTTGCGCAAGAAGCTGGGCCTGCGCTGATGCGGCGCCGAGCCTGCGCCCTGGCGCTGGGGGCGCTGGCCCTGACTGCCTGTGCGCCCCTCCCCCCGGCGCGACCCGGAGCCGAAGGTTGGCAAGGCAAGCTCGGCTACCGCTTGGAGGCCGCCGAGGGTGAGCGCGCCCAGGCCGGTTCGGCTCAGTTCGACCTGCAAGGCAATGCACAAGAGGGACAACTGCAACTGGTCAGCGCACTGGGCACGACGCTGGCCTCGGCCCACTGGGGCCCCCAGGGCCTGCGCCTGTTCGATGGCCGCGACACCTGGGCCTACCCCGATCTCGGCGCCCTGGGCGCCGCGCTCGGAGACCGCATCGGAGGGATCCCGCTGCCCCTGGCGGCCCTGTTCGACTGGCTGAGTGGCCGCCCTTGGCCGGCGGCCGAGCACGTATCGCTGGGGCCCGACCAGTTCGAGCAATTGGGCTGGAACGTGCAACGCGTGGGCCCCCGCCTGACCTTGCGACAACAGCGCCTCACCCTCACCCTGCTGGTGGCCACACCGTCATGAAGGCCTTGTACGAATTGCCGGCGCCGGCCAAGCTGAACCTTTTCCTGCACGTCGTCGGCAAGCGGCCCGACGGCTACCACCTGCTGGAAAGCGTGTTCGTGCCCATCGACTGGGCCGACACCCTGCACCTGGAGCGCCGCGACGATGGGCGGTTGAACCGACACGATCTCGGCACCCCGCTGCCCGACGACGACCTGTGCCTGCGTGCAGCGCGGGCCCTGCAAGCCCACAGCGGCTGCCGCTGGGGCGCCGACATCCACATCGACAAGCAAGTGCCATCGGGCGCAGGCATGGGGGGCGGCTCGTCCGACGCCGCCACCGTGCTCATCGGGCTCAACCGCCTTTGGAACTTGAACCTGTCGCGCGCCACCCTGATGGCCATCGGCTTGCGCTTGGGCGCCGACGTCCCCTTCTTTTTGGGTTGTGGACCGGCCTGGGTCACCGGCATCGGGGAGCAGTTGCGGCCCGTGGACCTGGCGCCGCTGAGCCTGGCGGTGATCAAACCCGCCGACAGCCTGCCGACGGCCGCCATCTTTCGCAGCCCCCTATTGCAGTTCTCTGAGCCCCAGGCTATAGTCGCGGGCTCTTTGGCAAACACGTCTTCGCTGTCGGGTTTTTCGGCGGCGTGGCGCGAGGGTCGAAACGATTTGCAAGCCAGCGCGCAAGCGCAAAGCCCGCAAATCGAACAGACCCTGTTGCTCTTGAAGCGGTGGTGCGGCAACAGCCGCATGACCGGCTCGGGCAGCGCGGTGTTCGCCGAGGTGGCAGACGACACGCCTTCAGTGGCGACCGAGCTGACGCAAGGCCTCGCGGCCCTGCCCAGCGGCTGGAGCGGTCGGGTCTGCCGCAGTTTGGAGTCCATGCCCTTGGCGGGCTGGGTACCCAGCTGAGACAGAATTCAAGGGCGCTGGCTTCACCGCCGGTGTCCTGTGTAGGGGAGTCGCCAAGTTGGTTAAGGCATCGGATTTTGATTCCGACATGCGAGGGTTCGAGTCCTTCCTCCCCTGCCAAATCGTTTTAGTCCGCTCACTGCGCCGCCGTTGCCGCTGAAGGAACGCCCCGTGCTCAACAACACCGTGCTGTTCACCGGCAACGCCAACCCGGCGCTGTCGCAGGAAATCGCCACCCACCTCGGGGCTGAACTCGGCCGTGCCAGCGTGGGTCGCTTCTCGGACGGTGAGGTCGCCGTCGAAATCCAGCAGAATGTTCGCGCCCGCGACGTGTTCGTCATCCAGCCCACCTGCGCGCCGACGAACGAGAACCTGATGGAGTTGCTCATCATGGTGGATGCCCTGAAGCGCGCCAGCGCTCGCCGCATCACCGCCGTGGTGCCTTACTTCGGCTACGCCCGCCAGGACCGCCGTCCGCGCTCCACCCGCGTGCCCATCAGCGCCAAGGTCGTGGCCGACCTGTTCGGCACCGTGGGCATCGGCCGCGTGTTGACGATGGACCTGCACGCCGACCAGATCCAGGGCTTCTTCGACATCCCGGTCGACAACATCTACGCCAGCCCGGTCCTGCTGTCCGACCTCAAGAGCAAGAGCTACCCCGACCTCGTGGTGGTGAGCCCCGACGTCGGTGGCGTGGTGCGCGCGCGCGCCCTGGCCAAGCAGTTGGGCTGCGATCTGGCCATCATCGACAAGCGCCGTCCGGCCGCCAATGTCTCGGAGGTGATGCACGTCATCGGCGAGATCGAAGGCCGCAACTGCGTGATCATGGACGACATGATCGACACCGCCGGCACCTTGGTTAAGGCGGCCGAAGTGCTGAAGGACCGGGGCGCCCAGCGCGTGTTCGCCTACTGCACGCACCCCATCCTGTCCGGCCCCGCCATCGAGCGCATCGCCAATTCGCAGCTCGACGAGGTCGTGATCACCAACACCATCCCCTTGAGCGACGCTGCCAAGGCCAACCCCAAGATCCGACAACTGTCGGTGGCCTTCTTGTTCGCCGAGACCATCCGCCGCATCAGCGACGGTGAATCGGTGACCACGCTGTTCGCCGAGCAAAACAACAATTTCTAAGCATCGACGCCGAGAGGCGTTGTCCTGGGGCTGGCGCTGCCAG
>NZ_JAPZSY010000087.1 GCF_027532025.1 Inhella sp.
GTTGCCGGCTCCTGACGTAGCCCGCCACGCGGCGTCGCCAGCGCCTAGCCTGTCGCCCCCGGGATCTCGGCGACGGCCTGGGCTTCTGCCGCGCCAGGCTCAGCGCCTCGCGCGCCGGTGGTGCGCGCCGGCGGTCGTTCGTGTCGCTGCATGCGCCACTCGTCCAACGGTGGCGCTTGGCAGAGGGGGGTGTTGGCACAGTGGCGGCGTTGTTCAATCCGAAGGACCGCCGCCATGATCGACGCACCGCCCGACTCGCTGCCGCCCGCGCTGCGGCACCCGCCCCAATCCCTCGAGGCTCCCCCGGGCCGGCGCACTGCCGTTTGGGTCACGGTGGCCCTGGGCGTGGGCGGGGGTGCGCTGGGCTACCTCGTGCTGGGGGAACTGGTGCTCGGTCGCCAGGGCTTGCACTTGGACATGAAAGGCTGGGGCCCCGCCGAGTGGACCACGCTGGGCGTGGGCTGGCTGCTGGCCTTGTGGCTGGTGGCGGCCATCCATGAGCTCGGGCATTTGCTGGGCGCACGCTTGGCCGGATGGCGGGCGGCGCTGTGGTGTGTGGGGCCGATTCGGCTGGACTTTGCCGCCGGCCGCATGCGGCTGAGCCTGAACCGCGCGCTGAGCACCTGGCCCGGCCTGGCAGCGGCGGTGCCGCCCCGTGGTCGGGACACGCCGAGCGCGATGGCGCTCGTGGCGGCCGGTGGGCCTTTGGCCAGCTTGCTGTTGGCCGCAGCCGCCGCATGGGTCGCAATGGGCACGTCGGGGTGGAGCGGATTGGCCTGGGGGGGTATCGCGGCCCTGTCGGGTGCCATCGGGTTGGCCACTCTGTTGCCCAGCGAACTTGGCGGGTTTCGATCGGATGGCGCGCAACTGTTGGCCCTGTGGCGGCGCGACCCTGGAGCGGTTGAGCGACTGGCCTTCGCGACGCTGTGGACCCAGAGCATGGCCGGCGTGCGCCCACGGGATTGGGATCCGGATGCCCTGGCAGCGGCGTCCCAGGCGCAGGCCGACGGGCAAGTGGCTTTGTTTGGCGCGCTGATGCAAGCCCTAGCCACCTTGGACCGACGCGATCCCGTTGCCGCGCGCCATGAGTTCGAACGCTACGCCGAACGACTGCATGCCAAGGGCGCATTGGCCCAAGTGGCAGCGCCATTTCGGCCCGGCCTGTTGCTGCCCGTGGCGGTGTACCTGGGACAGTTTGTCGGCCATGCGGCCGCGGCGAGGGCTTGGTGGGAGGCCAGCAGCGGCGGCACGGTCGAGCCCCACGCCCGCGCCCACGCCCGTGCGGCTGTGGCCTGGGCCGAGGGGCGCTGGGCCGATGCGCGCGTGGCGGCTGAAGAGGCTCGCCTGCTGGGCCAGGCCTCCATCGATCCGGGCGGCTGGCAGGCCACCCAGGCCGACCTCGACGAGTTGTTGGAGCGTCTCGACGCTGTGATGCCGTCGTCGCCTGGGCGCTGAGCCTCAGGGAGGCGCCGAGGCACCGGCGTTCTCGGGAGCGCTCGCCGGTTCGGCTGAGGGCTCGGGGCCGATGCGCTTGAGGGCCAGGTCGCCGGCGAGTTCTTCGTAGAACCACGCTTCGCCTTGCTGCACCAAGCCCTCCGCCGGGGGCGACAAGGGGCTGACCGGCACCCCCTTCAGCGCAGCCGCCATGGTCGATACCCACACCGGCAAAGCCAAGCCGCCGCCAGTTTCGCGTTCGCCCAGCGAACGCGGCGTGGGGTAGCCGATCCACACCGCTGCGGTGCGGGTGGCTTGAAAACCGACGAACCAGGCGTCCATCGCGTCGTTGGTCGTGCCCGTCTTGCCGTAGAGATCCCACCGGTTCAGCAGGGCCGACGCGCGCGCGCCCGTGCCCTCTCGGGTCACGGCGGCCAACAACTGCGCGGTCATGAACGCGTTGCGCTCGCTGATCGCTTGTTTGGGCTCCGTGGGCGTGGCTTGCCACAGCACTTGCCCCTGAGCGTCGCTGACCTTGTCGATCAATTGCACCGCCGGCACCTTGCCGCCAGCGGCGAAGGCGCTGTAGGCCTGCGCCATTTGCAGCGGGGTGACCGCCCCCGAGCCTAGGGCCAGCGTCAGGTTCTGCGGCTGACGGGCCTCTTCCAGGCCGAACTGGGCAGCCCAACTGCGCACCCGGGCCACCCCCAGGTGGTCGAGCAGGCGGATGGTGACCATGTTCTTCGAGCGCGCCAGCGCTTGGCGCAGCGTCAAGCTGGGCTCGTACTTGCCGTCGTAGTTCTTCGGCGACCAGTCGCCGTAGGTCACCGGCTCGTCGCTGACCTCGGTGCCCTCCCAGGCGCCGATCTCGATCGCGGCCGAGTAAACGAAGGGCTTGAACGAAGAGCCGGGCTGCCGGTATGCCTGCGTGACGTGGTTGAACTGGCCGCGCGCGAAATCGAAACCGCCCACCAGGGCACGAATGGCCCCCGTACTGGGGTCCAGCGACACCACGGCGCCTTCGGCCTCGGGAGCTTGGCTGATGGCCCAGTCTTTGCCGACGGGCAGCAGGCGCACCACCGAGCCTCGCTGCACGCGGCGAGAGGGCTCTTTCGGGGTGACGAGCAACGGCCGCATGGCGGCGGCCGCCAGCCGCACGCGTTGCCCATCGCTGAGCAACAACTCCGCTTGGCTCTTGTCCAGCTGCAGGACCAGAGCCGCTCTCAACTCGCCCAAGTCGGGGTGCTTGTTGAAGGCGGCGTCTACCGCCTCCTCGTCGGGTTCGGCGTCGGCCGGGCCGATTGGGAACTGGCCTTCGGCTCCGCGGTAGGCCTGGCGTCGCTCCAAGTCGAACAGCGCGCGCCGCAGGCCTTGCTGCGCGGCGACTTGTTCCTCGCTCAGCAAGGTGGTGGTGACCTGCAGCCCCCGTGCATAGGCATCCTCACCGTAGCGGGCGACCACTTCGGCGCGCACCATTTCCGCCGCGTGGTCGGCGATGCTGGACATCCGCTTGGGCCGTTTGATCAGCAAGGGCGTGGCCTTGGCCACATCGACTTCACCTGGGCTGATCAGGCCCACGGCCGCCAAGCGTTCCAACACCACGGCCTGACGTCGTTTGGCGCGCTCCAGGTGCGTGACCGGGTTCAGGCGCACGGGGTCCTTGGGCAGGCCCACCAGCAAGGCGATCTCGGCGGTGCTCAACTGCTCCAGCCGTTTGCCAAAGTACCGCTCGGAGGCCGCTGCAAACCCATAAGCACGGTTGCCCATGAAGATCTGGTTCATGTAGATCTCCAAGATCTGCGCCTTGCTGAGTTCGCGCTCCATCTTCAGGGCCAACAAGGCCTCGACCGCCTTGCGGCTCCAGGTTTGCTCCTTGCTCAGGTAGGTGTCCCGCGCCAGCTGCTGGGTGATGGTGGAGGCGCCATGGCGCGGGCCGCGGTGGGTGAGGTTGCGCCAAAGTGCGCGCACGATGCCACTGACGTCCAGTCCCGGGTGGTTCCAGAAGTCGGTGTCCTCGACGGCCAGCAAGGCGTCCTGCAGCGGCTTCGGAATCTCGGACAGGGGCACAAAGCGGCGCCGCTCGCTGCCAAACTCGCCAATGAGCACGCCGTCGGCGGAGAAGATGCGCAGGGGCTCTTTGGGTTGGTAGTCCGTGAGCCGGTCCAACGCGGGCAGTTGTTGCCACAAAACCGCCGCCACCATGCTGGCCACGATGAGCAAAGCCAGGGGCAGGGCGACCAGCGAACCGAGCAGCAAGCGACGGTTACGGGCCAACAACGGAGGCAATCGCAGCAGGGACAAGCGGGGGCCCTCTTTCACTCGGGGCGCCGATTATGCTGAGCCGCATGACCATGAGCTTCTTTTGGCACGACTACGAAACCTTCGGTCGCTCCCCCCGCCACGACCGACCGGCTCAGTTCGCTGGCATCCGCACCGACGCCGAGTTGAACGAAGTGGGCGAGCCCGTCAACCTGCTGTGCCAGCCCCTCAACGACACCTTGCCCGACCCCGAGGCTTGCCTGTTGACCGGCATCCTGCCCCAGCACTGCGCCGAAGCGGGGTTGCCCGAGCCGGCCTTTGCCCAGGCCATCGAGCGCGCTTTGGGCCACGCCGGCACCGTGGGCGTGGGCTACAACACCCTGCGCTTTGACGACGAGGTCACGCGACACCTCTTTTGGCGCAACCTGATCGACCCCTACGCCCGCGAGTGGCAGAACCAATGCGGTCGTTGGGATCTGTTGGACCTGGTTCGCGCCACCCATGCGCTGCGACCCGGTGGCATCGCATGGCCGGTGGGCGACGATGGGAAGACCAGTTTCAAGCTGGAGCGCTTGAGCCAGGCCAACGGCCTGTTGCACGAGGCCGCACACGACGCCCTGAGCGACGTGCGGGCGACCATCGCCCTGGCGCGACTCATCCGCCAGCACCATCCGCGGCTGTTCGATTTCGCCCTCAAGCTGCGCAAGAAGGAGGCCGTTTGGGCCGAAATCGGATCGCAACCGCGGCCCCTGTTGCACGTCAGCGGCCGGTATGGCGTGGACCGCGGCTGTCTTGCCCTGGTTTGGCCCTTGGGCCCACACCCACGCAACAAGAACGAGGTGATCGTGTGGGACTTGGCGGCCGACCCCGCGGAGTTGTTCGATCTGCGCCCTGAGGCCATTCGCGCGCGCCTGTTCGTCCGTCCGGACGAACTCCCCGAGGGCGTCCATCGGCTGCCAATCAAGACCGTGCACGTCAACAGATCCCCCTTCATCGTCTCCAGCCTGGCGACTTTGAGCGACGCCCAAGCGGAGCGCTGGGGCGTGGACCGGTCGCGAGCGCTGCAACATGCCGAGCGCCTGGCCGCCCACGGCCGAAAGCTCGATGGCTTGTGGAGCGAGGTCTTCTTGCCGCACGAAGGGGCCGACGACGACCCCGAGAGCAACTTGTATGGGGGCTTCGTGGGCGACGCCGATCGCCGCCGGCTGGATCAGGCCCGACAACTGGACGCGCCGACCCTGGCTTGGCAGGCTCAAGCCGGACGCATCCACTTTGACGACGACCGGCTCAACGTCCTGCTGTGGCGCTTTCGAGCCCGGCACCACAGCGAGCACCTCAGCCCCGAGGAGCGACAGCGATGGGCAGCCGAGCGCGCCGAGCGGCTCAACCGAGGGGAGGGCGGCCGTCTCAGCCTGGCCCAGTACCTGGACCGCATCGACACCTTGCAGGCGCAGCACGAAGACGACGAACGTGCGCAGGAATTGCTGTCTTCCCTGGTGGACTGGGCAGAATGGATCGCCCCGTAGGGATTTGCCTTGCTTGACCCGCGTCGCGCATGGGTGAAGATCAACCCGCTTTGCTAGGAGACCCCATGAGTGCCCACGACCCCCGCTTTGCCGCCTTGATGCAGCGTTCACCGCTGGCCGTGGCCTTTGTGGCCGGCGAGCGTTTCATCGAGGTCAGCGAAGCGTTCAGCCATCTCTTTGGCCATGTCGACGACCACGACCTGCAGGGGAGCGCCACCCGCAGCGTGTTGGTCAGCGATGCCAGCCAGAAAAGCCTCACCGAGCGCTTGATGGGCAGCTTCCAGGCGGGCAAGGCCAGCGACGAAGAGGTGGAAATGGTTCGTCGAGATGGCAGCCGTTTCTGGGGACGCCTGCAGGCCAGTCCCCTCGATTGGGCGCAGCCCAGCGGGGAGGCCTTGTGGGTGGTGCAAGACGTGACCGCAGCCCGTGCCGCACGCCTGGCACCCACCTGGGCCGCCAAGCACGACCCAGTGACCGAATTGAGCAACCGCCGGGAGTTCGAGCGTCGCTTGGCCGAGCATGTGGGCAGCCGGCGCAACGAGCCGGTGTCGGTTCTGTGGGTCGACCTGGATGGCTTCGGCGACATCGTCAGCAGCATGGGCCACGAAACGGCCGATCACTTCCTGTACGGCATGGGGCAGTTGCTGCAGTCCAAGGTCCGAGCGTCCGACACGGTGGCCCGCATCGAAAGCGATCGCTTCGCGGTCTTGCTGCCCGACTGCGACCAACACTACGCCGAAATCGTGGCCGAAAAAATCCGTGCGGCGGTTTCAACATTCCGGTTGCGCTGGGGTTTGCACCGCGCCCGAACCAAGGCCAGCTTGGGGGTCGTGTTGTTGCACCCCACCCTGGAGACGCCCGATGCTGTGCTGGCCGCAGCGGCCCTGGCCTGCGGCGAGGCCAAGGCGGCTGGGGGCGATTGCGTGCGAATTTTTGTGCTCCAGCAACCCGTCGAAACCAAGGCCTGAGCCTCCCGACTGGCCGAAAACCCGATAATGGGGGCCTTCTGGCCCCTTTTTCTTGGGATTGGCACCATGGCTGTCGAACTCTCTACCGCACTGGCCGGCCTGGCCGTGGCACAGGAGCGTTTGCGGGCGTCGGCCAACAACTTGGCCACCGCCTCCGGGCGACTGCAACTCAACACCGCTGGCGACCGTCCCCCCATCAACGAGGGGGCTCGCAACGAGTTGCAGTTGCAAAACCAAGACCCCGATCTGGCCCGCGAACTCATCGCCCAACGCACGGCCGCGTACCAGTTCGTGGCCAATCTGCGGGTGCTGCAAACCCAGCTTCGCCTGTCGGCCGTGATGATCGACATCTACGCCTGAGGGCGGCCTCGCTTTCGGTGCCTTCGCCTCAATCGGGCTGCCGCTCGAACACCGCCCAACCCGCATCGCCATCCCAGAGACGTCGCCAGTCGGGCGGCGCCGTGTCGGCCGCGACGGGCGCGTTGCGCATCCGAAACCGAACCCCAGGCACGGTGCGGATGCGCCAGTTATGGTCGACGCCTTCGGTCACGGTACCCCTGTGCTGCAGGTATTGGCTCAGCACGTCTCGCATGTCGTCCTCGCTGTCGATGACGACCCTGTCGGGCCCAAGGCCCGGAAACTGCCCACCGCCGCCAGCGCGGTAGCTGTTGGTGGCCACCAGAAACACTTGCTCCGGGAGCACCGCCACGCCGTGGTGGCGCAGGTTGAGCACGCGCTGGGCGTGCGGGTTCAGCCGCTCGCCCCCGGGGCCGAAGCGTGGGGGCTGGCTGGGGTCGATCTCGTAGCTCACCCCTTCGATGACGTCGAAGTTGTAGGCGGGATGATGGCTGGCGATGAGGTCCTGCACGGCCTCCCCCAGAGGGTCGATGGTGCGGAACTGACCTGCGCTGCGCTCCAACCAGTCCTGCAACTCAGCGCCACTGACGCGCACCACCTTCAAGCTGTTCGGAAACACGTACAGATCGTTGACATGCCGCTGCGTGAGCGTGCCCGCCGGGACGCGCGTCACGTTGTCGGACGCGGGACGCCCGCCCGCGCGGAAGGGGGCCGATGCCGACAGCAGGGGCAGCCCCGCCCAGGGTGTGTCCGCCAGCCATTGCCGGGCTCGCCAAGCCTGAGCACGCGCCGCCAACTCGACACTCAAGCTGTCGGCCACCAAGGCCCAGTCGCTGTGCAGGGACTGCGTGGATTGGGCCAGGGGTTCTCGCATCCGCGCCAGGGTGGCGGCATGCGCATCGCTCACGAGCAGGGCAGGCAGGGGCGAGCCCTCGGCGCTCACCCGCCGCAACGTGCTTTGGGCTTCGCGAACCCGCCAGCGTCCCTGCGTGTCTCGCCGCAAGGTCAAGTCGATGATCCCCAGATGATCTCCCCAGCGTCCGGGCATCACCGCCGGCACGCCATGCACGCGGCCAGTTGCGGCGTCCAGGCCGGCCAAGTGCGCATACCCGGGGCCCGGCCACTCGGCATGGGCGTGCCCCAGGATCAAGGCATCCACCCCAGGAATCTGGGCCAGGGCTTGGCCGGCGTGCTCGTGGCTGCCACGTCCGCTGGTGTCCAAGCCGGTGTGCGCCACGATCACCACCAGGTCGGCCCCGCGGCGCCGCAGCCGGCTCACCTCGTCTCGCGCCACCGCGACCATGTCCAGCGCTTCCACGCGACCCGCAAGGTGGCGGCGATCCCACGCCATGATTTGCGGTGGTGTCAGGCCGATCACGCCCACGCGCAGCGCGTGCCAGCGGCCGGCGGTGTCGCGCCAGCGGCGCTGCAAAAGCGTGCTGGGCTGAAACACCGGACGCTTTGTGCCAGGCCGAACCACGTTGGCACTGAGCACCGGAAATCCGGCTCCTCGGACTGCACGTTGCAGGAAAGGCAAACCGTAGTTGAACTCATGGTTGCCCAGCGTGGCGGCATCCACCCGGGCCACGCGCAGCAGGCGGTAGGCGGGGTGATCGTCGCTGGCGGTTCGAGCGGCGACGTCCCCAAGGGGGCTGCCCTGCAA
This sequence comes from Inhella sp., assembly GCF_027532025.1. Taxonomy (GTDB): domain Bacteria; phylum Pseudomonadota; class Gammaproteobacteria; order Burkholderiales; family Burkholderiaceae_C; genus Inhella. The sequence goes on from NZ_JAPZSY010000087.1 coordinate 8,208, forward strand.
GAGGTCTCCGTTGTCAAACAGCAAGTGGTTGGCTTGTTCGCGCCGCGCTTGCTCGATCAAGCGCAGCGTGAGTGCATAGCCGTAGCGCTCGGTCGGGCGGTCTTGGTAGTAGTCGTGGGCCAACAGGTGCATGTGCACGTCGGACGTGGCCATCACGCGCAGGGGCAAGTCAGCGGCGGCAACGGGGAGCGTCAAAGCCGCGAATAGCGCGATCGCGATTCTGAGAAGCATGAAAAATCGGACAAAAAGCCCAAGACAATGGCGACGGCATCGTAGTCACCCCGGAAACAGGGGGTGAAGTTGCGAGTGCATTTCGGCGCGGCCCGCCGCACACTGGGCCCCGATTGATTTGAGATCCTGCTTGTCCCGTATGACCGAATCCTCCGTACCCGACGACGGCAACCCGCGGCCGATCGACCCGGCTGTCGAGCCGCTGGCTCGTCATATGGGGGAGGCCATCGAGGCCTTGGGGGTGCACTGGTCGGTCAAGCAGATGAGCAACGGCCAGTACGTGGCGGCCTCGGCCGGGTTGGACCGCGTGTTCGAGCGCTGGGAGTCCAAGGTGGTGGGCTCGTCCGACAACGAGTTGATGCGACCCGATGAGGCGGCTGCCATGCGCCGGGTCGAGTTGCAGGTGATGGGGCAGGATGCGGCCCAAGCCAACGACCACCGCATCGAATTGGGTGGCAAGCGCCGAGACTTCACCTTGGTGCGGCGTGCGCTGGATGAACGTCACCTGCTGACGCTGTGGTGGGAACGCAGCCACGAACGCCAGCGCGAGAGCCAGCTTCACAAGGCGTTGGCGCAAATCGAGCAGCACCAAGGCGAGATGGAAGTCCTGCGCCGGGAGGTCCAGCAAGGCAGCGGGCGTGACGAAGCCTCAGGACTGCAGCTTCGGCGCTTGTTCGACGAGGTCTTGCAGCGAGAAATCGACTTGTCCACCCGGGAGCATCGCGAGTTCTCGCTCGTCCTCATCGCCATCGATGGGGGCGCGGCCAACATCCAAACCGTCCAACGCGAGGCGCTTGGGCGCTTGCTCCGGGCCAACACCCGAGCCATGGATGCGGCCTGTCAGATCGACAACGAGTGCTTTGGCGTGCTGCTTTCCGGCGTGGGTTTGGCCACTGCCCACGCCCGCATGGAGCACCTGAGGCGCCAGTGCGCGCAGCAAATCGTGGCGGCCCAGGGGCGGGACCTGGGCTTGAGCGTGTCCATGGGGGTGGCCAGCTTTCCGCACACCGCTGGCTCTCAAGCAGAGTTGCTGCAGGCGGCCGAGCAGGCTATGCGGCAGGCCCAGCGACGTGGCTGCAACCAAGTCGCGCTGGCGGCCATCGCGCTGGGCTAAGACGCCTCAGCTGGCCTTGGTCAGCATGTAGGCCGCCAAGCCCATGAGCAAGAGCGCGAACCCTCGCTTCAGCCGCGCCACCGGCAATGCGTGGGCCAAGCGCGCCCCCCACGGTGCCGTCAGAACGGTCATCGGCATCAAGCAGGCCAAAGCGGGCAGGTACAAATAGCCCCAGGTCCCGGGGACAGCGGGAGGAAGGCCCCAGCCCGAAATGGCGTAGCCCAACGCGCTGGCCACGGCGATGGGCAATCCCAGCGCCGCGCTGGTGGCCACCGCCGCATGGATGGGCACGTTGCACCACACCAAGAAGGGCACGGTGGCAAATCCACCGCCGGCGCCCACCAAGCCGCTGAGCAATCCGATGCCGGCCCCGACCCCGGCTTGACCTGCCGGGCTCGGCAAGGTGCGGCTGGGCTTGGGTTGCGCGCCCCGCCACATCTGCCAAGCAGAGAAGCCGACGAAGGCCGCGAACACCACGGCCAGGGCTTGGCCTTTGATCGCGCCGAACAGCGCTGCCCCTGACAGCAGGCCGCCCACCAGAACGCCCGGCGTCAGATGCAGCACCACGCTCCAACGCACCGCGCCCTTGCGGTGGTGGGCCCACAGGCTGGCGCTGGCGGTGGCGACGATGCAGGTCATCGAGGTCGCGATCGCCATCTTGACCGACATGGCCTCAGACACGCCTTGGGCGTGCAGCATCGCGGTCAGAAAAGGCACCAAGAGCATGCCGCCACCGATGCCCAGCAGGCCAGCCAAAAAGCCGCTGACGATGCCGAGCCCCAGCAGGGCGGCGAGGAGCGGCACGGTCATGCCGGCACTCCAAGACGCACGGCCAGTCGGCGCCATTGATCGGGGGTGATCGGCGTGATGGACAGTCGGTTGCCGCGCTGCAAGACGGCCAGATCGGCCAGCTCGGGGGCTGATCGCAACGCCGCCAAGCTCAGCAAGGGCGTCTTCGCCACGAAAGCCACGTCCACCAGCAACCAGCGCGGCGATGCAGGGGCGCTCTTGGGGTCGAAGTAGGAGCTGCTCGGGTCGAATTGGGTGGGGTCCGGGTAGGGCGCGCTGGCCACGTGGCCCAGCCCCGCGATGCCGGGCTCGGCGCAGGACGAGTGGTAGAAAAGCACGCGGTCGCCAAGGCGAAAGGCGTCCCGCATGAAGTTGCGAGCTTGGTGGTTGCGCACCCCGGTCCAGGGCAGGCGGCCCTCACGCGCCAGGTCGTCGATGGAGGCCTCGTTGGGCTCGGACTTCATCAGCCAGGTCTGGGGCGTCATGTCGAGCAAGCGGTGGAAGAGGTGTCCACCGCGCACCGCGGACCGCAGTCCTGAACCCTAGGGGTACAGGGGGGCGAGGTCAGCAGGGCTTCGGGTTCGTCTGACGCGAGACGATCACGCCCGCCGAGCATGTTCCAAGCCCAAGCTCGCAAGAGCATCGGTTCAAGGAAATTAAAGCCCGCGCGAACGCAGTGGACGAGGTTGATTCTCGCTCATGCGCGTCCGCGCGTCGGCGTCCCGTGTTTTGCGAGACAGGCCGGGTACAGGTCCTGCCCTTGGTGCTCGCTCAAATCAAGTTGCCATCGCTGGCCAGCGCTTGATCCAGTCGGGCGACCAGCGAATGCAGGTCGGGCACGGCGTCCGAGCCTGCCCCCTGGGGCGCCGCGGGAGCCACTGCACTCGGGCTCGGCGCGTGGCTCAGTTGGTAGGCCAAGTTCAAGGCCGCCAGCACCGCGATGCGTTCGCGCGCCCGCACCTTGCCGGCGTCGCGGATGGCGCACATCTCTGCGTCCACGGCGGCAACCGCACGTGACAGCGCGGCTTCGCCCCCTTCAGGGCAGGCCAGCAAGTAACTCTGGCCCATGATGCTGACTTCGAGCTGCTTCATGCGCTGGGTGCTCCGGGGCCGTCCGTGGGAATGCGTTCGAGCAGGGTGTCGATGCGTTGCCGCGCTGCTGAGAGGCGGGACTTCAGGCTGTCCCGTTCTTGCGTCACGGCCTGCAGTTGCTCGGTCAACAGCGCATTCGTGCGCACCAACTCGTCGTGGCGCAGCAGCAGCCGTTCAACGCGTTGCAGCAGGTCAGACAGCGTGGCCATGGGTGCAGGGAGGGTCGACGGGGGAGCGCATTCTAGGAGTGCATGCCCTGGGCGAGGGCCAGGATCTCGTCGGGCAGACGGCGGCCCAAGGCATCGCGTTGGGCGAGAGCGCTGGGATCGTCGGGCGAGTTGTCATCCGCCAGCGCCTGCACCGTCGTCAGCAGAACGCGTGCCGGTTCGCCCACGGGATGGCTGGACCAGGCGTCTGGTGCCAAGTCCACCGCGGTCAGGAAGCCCAGGCACCAGTCTTGAGCATCCACCCAGTCTTGGCCTTCCTCGTCTTCTGCCACGCTGAAGATGGGCTCCCACCGGTCGGGGCCTTGATGCAGGACGTGGTCGAGTTGCCTGACATGGCGCAGCAGTGCCATCACCACCCGTTTGCGCTGCTTGCCGCTGGCAAAAGGCGAGGGTGCCAGGCGGTCGTCAGACTCGCCCCAGACCCAAGGCATCCAGTCCTCGCCGGCCAGGGTGCGCAGGGGCGATGGGGCGAGGAGCAAACCGGTGCAAAAGCCGTCCAGCGCTTCGATGTTGAGCACACCATCCCCTGGCAGGTCGCCCAACTCGTCGTCAAGCTCGGAGAGTTCGTCGTCGCTCAAGGGGCGAAGGTCGGACTGCGGGTCGTAACTGGGCAGGCGGCTCATCGTTGGCTCCGTGCTTTGCGGCCATCGAAGGCCGCGAGTTGGGTCTTGAGCAGGGCCATGAGCACACGGGCGTTGGCTTCGCTCATGACCAACAAGGTGCTGGGTACGGTGTCTTCGTCTTTGGTGGACTGCGACGCCACGATGGCGTCGATCTTGAACGTGACATCGCCGTGGCCCGAATTGCTGGCGGCCTTGAACTTCTGGACTTCGATGCGGTGGGTCTTCATGGAGCGAGGATTTGGCGACCGTGGTCGCAGTGGGGGCGCACCTGGCACGCGGTGCACTGGGGTTGGCGCGCCCGGCAAACGTAACGGCCGTGCAGGATGAGCCAGTGGTGGGCGTCCTCAAGGTACGGGGCAGGAATGCGGCGCAGCAGGCCTTGTTCCACCGCCAGTGGGTTCGCGCCCGGCGCCAGCCCGGTGCGGTTGGCCACGCGAAAGATGTGCGTGTCCACCGCCATCGTGGGCTCGCCGAAGGCGACGTTGAGCACCACGTTGGCCGTCTTGCGGCCCACGCCGGGCAAGGCCTCCAGATCCTCACGGCGGCGCGGCACCTGCCCGCCGTGGCGCTCCACCAGGATGCGGCAGGTTTCCATCAAGTGTTTGCCTTTGCTGCGAAACAGGCCGATGGTCTTGATGTGCTCGACCAGCCCAGCCTCACCGAGGATCAGCATGCGCTCGGGCGTGGGCGCCACGGCGAACAGGGCGCGCGTGGCTTTGTTGACGCTCACGTCGGTGGCTTGGGCCGACAGCAGCACGGCCGCCAACAACTCGAACCGGCTGGCGAACACCAACTCGGTTTCGGGGGCCGGGTTGGCGGCTTTCAAGGTGGCGAAAAACGCCTCGATGTCGGCAGGCTTCATGCCGCGATCATCGCTGCGCCTTGGCGCGTGCCCGGGCCAGGGCCGCATCGATGACCGCACGCTTGCGTGCCAGTTCCGTCTCGTCGCCGGCACCCTGGGTGAGCTGGGTCAAGTGCGCTCGCTTGTGGGCCGCTTTGGCTTCCAAGCGGACCTGTTGGGCCTCGGCTTCGCGCACCAGCCGCTCGGCCCGGGCTCGGTAGCGCTGCCGGGCCGCATCCGCCTGGTCTGACGGCCAGTTGGCCCACCCGGTGAGGCCCGGGGTCACGCTGTCCATGCGGATGCAGTCCACGGGGCAGGCGGGCAGGCACAGCTCACAGCCGGTGCAGTCTTCGGCGACGACGGTGTGCATGGCCTTGGCGGCCCCGAAGATGGCGTCCACGGGACAGGCCTTGATGCACAGGGTGCAGCCGATGCACCAGGTCTCGTCGATGACCGCCACCGACCGCTCGGCTTCGATGCCAAAGGTGGGGTCGAGCAAGGGCTCGGCTCGCCCCGTCAACCGCGCCAAGCGAAGCACGCCCTCTTGACCCCCAGGCGGGCATCGGTTGATGGGTGCCACGTCGGTCGCGATGGCCTCGGCATACGCGCGGCAGTTCGGCTCGCCGCAGCGGGTGCACTGGGTCTGAGGCAGGGCGGCGTCGATGCGGTCGGCCAGCACCTGCTGCTCTGGCGTCAACGCCCTCACGCGGTGGCCTGACGGCGTTCCTTGCCGGGAGGGCGGCGGCTGGGTTGGGTGCGTCGATCGTGCTTGGCGATGAAGTCACGAACCATGGGGTAGCACAGCTCACGCCAGCGGCGTCCGCTGAAGATGCCGTAGTGGCCCGCGCCCTTGACGGTCAGGTGCTGCCGATGCGCGGCAGGAATGCCGGTGCACAGGCCATGCGCGGCTTCGGTTTGGCCGGCGCCAGAAATGTCGTCGAGCTCCCCTTCGATGGTGAGCAGGCCGCAGCCTTGGATGTCTTGTGGGCGCACCCGCTGGCCATCGACCTCCCAGGTTCCATGGACCAGGGCGAACTCTTGAAATACCGTCTTGATGGTGTCCAGGTAGTACTCGGCCGGCAAGTCGAGCACGGCGTTGTATTCGTCGTAAAACTGCCGATGGCCCTCGGCGCTCTCGTCGTCGCCGCGGACAAGATCCAGGAAGTAGTCGTAGTGGCTGCTCAGGTGGCGGTCCGGGTTCATGGCCACGAAGCCGGTGTGCTGCAAGAAGCCGGGGTACACGGGGCGTCCTGCACCGGGGTAGTTGGTGGGAACACGGTATATGACGTTGTTTTCAAACCAACTGGCGCTCTTGTTCATCGCCAGGTTGTTGACGGCGGTCGGGCTCTTGCGCGCGTCGATGGGCCCCCCCATCATGGTCATCGAGCGAGGGACCGTGCAGCCGCTGCTGGCCTGCAACGACACTGCAGCCAGCACGGGCACTGTGGGCTGGCATACGCTGATGACGTGCACATGGGCGCCGATGTGTTCGATGAACTCGCGCACATAGGCCACGTAGTCGTCGAGGTGGAAGGGGCCTACTTCCATGGGCACCATGCGCGCATCGGTCCAGTCGGTGATGTAGACCTTGTGGTCCCGCAGCAGGTGGCGAACGGTGTCACGCAACAGTGTGGCGTGGTGGCCGCTCAGCGGAGCCACGACCAACACGGTGGGCTGGTCTTTCATGCGGCCCAGTTGCGCGGCGTCGTCGGTGAAGCGCTTGAAGCGCAGCAAGCGGCAGAACGGCTTGGTGATGACGACCTGCTCTTGGACGGCCACGGCCGCGCCCTGGACATCGACGTTGCGGATGTCGAACTCGGGCTTTTCGTACGCCTTGGCCAGGCGGTGCATGAGGTCGAGCCCTGCGGCCACGCGTGGCGCCAGGGGCCCATGCGCGAAGGGCGACAGCGGGTTGGTGTACAGCTGGGCTGCTGCCGACGAGAACTCGGCAAATGGGCTCAGCAGGGCGCGCTGCGTTTCGTAAAGCTGGTACAGCATGAAAAAGGCCTCCGCATGGGAGGCCTAGTGTCGCTCAGCGCCGCACCAAATGGTGCAGTGCAGCAAATTTATCCTTGAAGCACGGTGGCGATGGCTTGGGCCACGCGCGGCAAATTGCCGGCATTGAGCGCAGCCACGCACAGCCGACCCGAGTCGACGCCGTACACCCCGAACTCGGCACGCAGCCGTTGCATCTGGGCGGCGCTCAGCCCGGAGTAGCTGAACATGCCCTGTTGGCGGGTGATGAAGTCCAGAGGCTGGCGCACACCAGCGGCTTCCAGGGCCTGGCGCAGCCCGGTGCGCATTTGCGCAATGCGGTCGCGCATCCCGGCCAGTTCCTGTTCCCACTGCGTGCGCAGCTCCTCATCGGTCAGCACGGTGGCCACCACTTTGGCGCCATGCGTGGGGGGGTTGGAGTAGGTGGTGCGGGCCGTGACCTTGATTTGGCTGAGCACCCGTGCCGCTTCGTCGGCGTCGGCGGCGACCACATGCAAGCTGCCCACACGCTCGCCGTACAGGCTGAAGCTCTTGCTGAAGCTGCTGGCCACCAAGAAGTTCAATCCGGCGGCATCCAGGGCGCGAACCGCCTGGGCATCGGCGTCCAGCCCTTGTCCGAAGCCTTGGTAGGCCATGTCCATGAAGGGCAGCAATTGGCGCGACTTGATCAACTCCACCACGGCCGCCCACTGCTCTCCCGTCAGGTCGTAGCCCGTGGGGTTGTGGCAGCAGGCGTGCAGCAAGACGATGTCCCCCGCTTGCGCTTGACCCAAATCGGCCAACAAGGCGTTGAAGGCGATGCCCTGACCGGGTGCGTCGTAGTACGCGTAGGTCCTGACGTTGAACCCTGCATGGGTGAACAGCGCCCGGTGGTTCTCCCAACTGGGGTCGGAAATCCACACCGTGGCCCTGGGGTTGAGTCGATGCAAGAAGTCGGCCCCTACCTTCAGCGCGCCAGTGCCGCCCAAGGCCTGCAAGCTGGCCACGCGTTTGGCAGCCAGGGCCGGGCTCTGAGCCCCGAACACCTGGGTTTGGGCGGCAGCCACGTAAGCCGCAAAGCCATCGATCGGCAGGTAGCCGCGCGCGGCCGGGTGGGCGGCCAGCCGGGCTTCGGCAGCTTGAACACTGCCCAACAAAGGCAGCTTGCCGTTGGCGTCGGTGTAGACCCCCACGCCCAAGTTCACCTTGTCGGTGCGCGGATCGGCGTTGAACTGCTCGTTCAGACCCAGGATGGGGTCGCGGGGGGCGAGGGCGACGGCTGCAAAAACGGACATGGCGCGGTAGGCTTGAAGGCTTTGCGTGGGGAGGAGGTGGCATTCTAGGTCGCCGCCCTGCGCAGCCTAGGGAATACCCGATGCCAGCCTCCTCCAAGCCCGAAGCCGTTGACGATGCCCCGCCCCCGGAGGGCACGTTCGTCGCGTTCGACGGGTCGCCGTTCCAGCTGTTTCAGCCGTTTCCGCCCGCGGGCGATCAGCCCACGGCCATTGCCGAATTGGTGGAGGGCGTGCAAGACGGCTTGGCTTATCAAACCCTGCTTGGCGTGACCGGCTCGGGCAAAACCTTCACCATGGCCAATGTCATCGCCCGCCTGGGGCGACCGGCCATCGTGTTCGCCCCCAACAAAACCTTGGCGGCCCAGCTGTACAGCGAATTCCGCGACTTCTTTCCCAAGAACGCGGTCGAGTACTTCGTGAGCTACTACGACTACTACCAGCCGGAGGCCTACGTGCCGCAGCGCGACCTTTTCATCGAGAAGGACAGCGCCATCAACGAGCAGATCGAGCAACTGCGCCTGAGCTGCACCAAGAGCCTGCTCGAGCGCCGCGACGTGGTCATCGTGGCCAGCGTGAGCGCCATCTACGGCATTGGCAACCCCAGCGATTACCACCAGATGGTGATGACCCTGAGGGTGGGCGACACCTTGGGTCAGCGCGACCTGATCGCGCAGTTGGTGCGCATGCAATACGCGCGCAACGAGCTCGAGTTCACCCGCGGACATTTCAGGGTCCGCGGCGACACCATCGACGTGTTTCCCGCCGAGCACTCGGAGTTGGCGCTGCGCATTGAACTGTTCGACGACGAGATCGATGGCATGGCGCTGTTCGACCCCTTGACAGGGGCCGTGCGGCAAAAGCTGGCGCGCTTCACCGTCTACCCCAGCAGCCACTACGTGACGCCGCGTGAGCGCGTTGTGGCGGCCATCGAGACCATCAAGGAAGAACTGCGGCAGCGCGTGGGCGAATTCGTCCGCGACGGCAAGCTGGTGGAGGCTCAGCGTCTGGAGCAGCGCACGCGCTTTGACCTCGAAATGCTGCAAGAAGTTGGGCATTGCAAAGGCATTGAAAACTACACGCGCCATCTGAGCGGTTCAGCGCCCGGCGAGGCCCCGCCCACCTTGGTGGACTACCTGCCGCCCGACGCCCTGATGTTCCTGGACGAGAGCCACGTCCTCATCGGCCAGTTCGGGGGCATGTACAACGGCGACCGGGCTCGCAAGACCACCTTGGTGGAGTACGGCTTTCGCTTGCCCTCGGCGTTGGACAACCGACCGCTGAAGTTTGACGAGTTCGAACGCAAGATGCGACAGGCCGTCTTCGTCAGCGCCACGCCCGCCGACTACGAGAAGCGCATGGCCGGTCAAGTGGTGGAGCAAGTGGTGCGCCCCACGGGTTTGGTCGACCCGGTGGTGGAGGTGCGTCCCGCCGCGACCCAAGTCGACGACCTGTTGGGCGAGATACGCCTTCGGGTGGATGCGCAAGAGCGCGTGCTCGTCACGGTCTTGACCAAGCGCATGGCCGAGCAACTCACGGACTACCTCGGCGAAAACGGCGTGAAGGTGCGCTATCTGCACTCCGATGTGGACACGGTGGAGCGTGTGGAGATCATCCGCGACCTGCGACTGGGTCTGTTCGATGTGCTGGTGGGGATCAACCTGTTGCGCGAGGGGCTGGACATCCCCGAAGTCAGCTTGGTGGCCATTTTGGATGCCGACAAGGAGGGGTTCTTGCGCAGCGAGCGCAGCCTCATCCAGACCATCGGCCGCGCGGCGCGCCACCTCAATGGGCAGGCCTTGCTTTACGCCGACCGCATCACCGACTCCATGCGGCGGGCCATCGGAGAAACCGAGCGCCGCCGACACAAGCAATTGGCGCACAACGCCGAGCACGGCATCGTGCCCCGCGGCGTGGCCAAGCGCATCAAAGACATCATCGAGGGCGTCGTGAGCGATAAAGGGCGCGAGGCGCAACAAGGCGTGCCCGCGGTGGAGGTGGAAGGCTTGTCGGAAAAGGAGATCGGGCGACGCATCCAGGGGCTGGAAAAACAGATGTTCGAGCACGCTCGCAACCTCGAATTCGAGCAGGCCGCCCGGGTTCGCGACCAACTGGCCGCCCTCAAAGAGCACCTGTTCGGCGCGGGCGGGCGCCACGTGGCTTGAGATACCCAAGCAAAGCACTCGGATATCCCTGCACTTGCCAAGGTTGTTTGTCCTGGACAAAACTACGGGTCAAAGGCGACTAAACTGCTCAGGCTTTCCGCGGGTTTCCCCGGGGTTGGCGATCAGTGATGTCGCTGGACCCAACC